>JBBPZN010000039.1:0-14393 GCA_038198705.1 Mycobacteriales bacterium | reverse complement strand
GCAGTGGCTCATTCGCTATCTCGACCTGGCCATCGGCACGGACAAGCGCAAGGACTTCGATTGCGGTGGGGAGTTCACCGACGCGGTCACCGAGGCCAACGATTCGGTATGGCTCGACGTCACCTGGCGCACCCGCTTCCTCGAGATGCTTCAGCGCACCGAAGCCCGTCTGCACCCCGTCGACCGCGGCCCGATCCCGACGCTCTTCGCCGACGTCGACACTCTCGAACGGCCGCGTGCTGCACTTGGTTCGCTGCTCGCTCAGTTCCCCGATGCCGGCGACGTCGTTCTGCACCCGGCGGACATCACCTTCTTCACCTCGCTCTGCAAGCTTCCGGGCAAGCCGATCAACTTCGTTCCCGTCGTCGACGGTGACGTTCGGCGCTGGTGGCGCAGTGACTCGCTGTGGCAGGCACACGATTCGCGGTACTCCGCCGATCAGGTCTGTGTCATTCCCGGCACCGTTGCCGTCGCCGGAATCACCCGCGTCGACGAGCCGGTCGGGGATCTCCTCGATCGCTTCGAGAAGGCCACCGCCGACGAGTTGGTAGCCGACGGCAGTGCGCCGGCCCCCGCAGTGAGCCGTCGTTACGCAGGCATCGCACCCGGTCTGCTCGGCATCGTTCTTGCCGCCCCTGACGTCGACTGGGCATCACGGATGACGCAGAACCCCGTTGCACGTCTCGGTGACACGGCGGACTGGATTGTCGAATCCGACACCGTCGCATCACACCCACAGACCGGGTCCTCGCTCACCGTGCAGGATTCGACTCACGTCGAACTGACCGTTCCGCTCGCCCTCGGCAAGGAGGTGCGCATCCGCTTGACCGTCCCCGTGTCCACGGTCGACGGCGGTGCCCCCGTAGTTACTGCCGAGGATGCGCAGGCTTCGATGTCCTCGCTACTCGGAATCGCTGCGGGACAAGACCTTCCCGCGGTGAAGAACGGTGTTGCACGCATCAATCTGGCGTGGATCCCTGATCTCGTGGCAGACCACGGCGGCGTCACCGGATCGGGTCTTCCCGACTCGCTGACCGTGAGCGGCAAGGCTGTTCCCGACGTGCTCGTCGGAGCTTGCTGGCCCGCCGTCTTTGCCGTCCTCGGCGCCACTCGCACAGCTGCGGGAATCGACGTCATCGAGGGCATGTTGGATCTGGTCCACCTCGACCACAGCGTCAACCTGGTAGGTGAACTGCCCACCGATGCATCGATTCTCGTTGTCAAAGCCGAGGCAGGGGAGGTTCTCGACACCGATCTCGGTCGCGTAGTCGAGGTCACCACCACCATCGGAGCGATGCTCGGGGAAGGTCTCGACGCGCCCGCCGTGGCAACTCTCGTCGAACGCTTCGCCATCCGCGGACGCACCGGCAAGGGTGAACTGTCCGATCCGGCCCCCGCAGGAGGCTCGGTCAGTGCCGACGCCAAGGAAACACCGCGTCGTCGCCGCCGTCAGGCCACTATTCTCGCGCCGCGCAACATGGCAGCCTTCGCTCAGGTTTCGGGCGATCACAACCCGATCCACACCTCCGATGCGGCCGCGCTCCTCGCCGGTCTCGGTTCTCCGATCGTGCACGGCATGTGGCTCTCCGCCGCAGCGCAGCAGGCTGTCACCGCAATCGACTACGCGGACACCAAGACTCCGCCGCGTCGCCTGACAGCATGGACCGCCCGTTTCCTCGGGATGGTCCGCCCCGGAGCTGAAATCGACATTCGCGTCGACCGCACCGGATTCGATCAGGGTGCCGAACTCATCGAGGTGTCCTGCCGTGTCGCAGGCGAACTCGTCATGGTCGCTTCGGCTCGCACTGCGCCGCCGAAGACCGTCTACGCCTTCCCCGGACAGGGCATTCAGCGTCAGGGGATGGGTCTGGACGCTCGGTCGCGCTCGAAGGCCGCCCGTGAGGTCTGGGAGCGTGCCGACAAGCACACTCGTAAGGCTCTCGGATTCTCGATCCTCGCGGTCGTCCGCGACAACCCGACCACGCTCAGAGCGCGTGGCACCGTCCACCGCCATCCCGACGGCGTCATCCACCTGACCCAGTTCACCCAGGTCGCGATGGCTGTTCTCGGTGTCGCGCAGGTCGCCGAAATGCGTGAATCCGGTGTCTTCGTCGAGAACTCGATTCTCGCGGGCCACTCGGTCGGTGAGTACAACGCTCTCGCTGCCGTCGCAGGTGTGCTCCCACTCGAAGCAGTCCTCGAGGTCGTCTTCCAGCGTGGATCGGCCATGCATGCGCTCGTTCCGCGTGACGCATCCGGTCGAAGCGACTACCGCATGGCAGCCATCCGGCCGTCGCAGATGGGTGTCGCCGACACCGAAGTGCACGCTTTCGTCGCCGGTGTCGCCGAGGCCTCCGGTGAGTTCCTCGAGATCGTGAACCTGAACCTGCGCGGATCGCAGTACGCAATTGCCGGCACGGTTGCCGGCCTGGCCGCACTGGAGAAGGAGATCGACGTCCGCGTCGCCGAATTCGGTGGCAAGCGCGCCTTCATCGTCGTACCCGGCATCGATGTGCCGTTCCACTCGACTGTGCTGCGTGGGGGAGTCGACGACTTCCGCACCCGGCTCGAAACGTTGCTGCCTGCTGATCTCGACCCGGAGATCCTGCTCGGACGCTACGTGCCGAACCTGGTGCCCAGGCCGTTCTCGCTCGAGCGTTCGTTCATTCAGGAAATCGCGGACCTCGTTCCGTCCGAGCCTCTGAACAACGTCCTCGCCGACTTCGATGCCTGGGCCGCACGCCCGCATGATCTGTGCCGCGTCGTGTTGACGGAATTGCTGGCATGGCAGTTCGCCAGCCCGGTCCGTTGGATCGAGACACAGGACCTGCTGTTCGCCGAAGAGGCAGACGGTGGACTCGGTGTGGAGCGTTTCGTGGAAATCGGTCTCGGTGCAACGCCGACGGTCGCCAACCTGGCTTCGCAGACACTTAAATTGCCGGGCCGCTTCGGATTCCCGGTCGAGGTGCTCAACCTCGAACGTGAGGCCGCGATCGTCTACGGCACCGACACCGACCCCGCCCCGGTGGAGGAAGAGGAGTCCGCTCCGGTCGAGACCGCCGCTGCACCTGCCGCTTCTGCTGCGCCTGCTCCTGCGGCCGCACCGTCGGCTCCATCCGGTGGTCCGCGGCCGGACGACATCTCCTTCAGCGCTTCGGACGCAACCAAGATCCTCATCGGACTGTGGACCAAACTGCAGCTCGATCAGATCGGACCTGCCGACACCATCGAGGCACTGTGCGACGGCGTCTCCTCGCGTCGTAACCAGTTGCTCGTCGACCTCGGTTCCGAGCTTTCACTCGGAGCGATCGACGGTGCGGCCGATGCCGACATGGGTGCGCTCTCCGGCACGGTCAACAAGCTCGCCCGTACCTACAAGCCCTTCGGCCCGGTACTGAGCGATTCGATCAACGACCACCTCCGCAAGGTCTTCGGACCCTCGGGACGGCGTCCGGCATCCATTGCCGATCGCGTCAAGAAGGTATGGGAACTGGGCGACGGCTGGGCGCATCACGTCACTGCCGAGGTCGCTCTCGGAACCCGCGACGGCTCCTCGGTCCGCGGCGGCGCACTCGGTGGCCTGGCCGACGGTGCACTCGCCGACGGCACTGCCGTCGACAACGTCATCGACTCGGCTGTAGCTGCTGTCGCCGCTCGCCGCGGTGTTGCGGTCTCGCTGCCGCAGACCGGCGGCGGAAGCGGAGGAACCGTCGATGCGGCTGCTCTCGGTGAGTTCACCGAGCACATCACCGGACGCGACGGGGTTCTGGCTTCGGCTGCGCGTCTCGTTCTCGAGCAGCTCGGCTTCGCCGATGCTCCGAACTCCCTGGCTGTCGACAATCCGGACGCCGCGTTGGTGGATCTGGTTGCCGCAGAACTGGGTTCGGACTGGCCACGACTGGTCGCCCCGGCATTCGATGAGCGCAAGGCCGTTCTGGTCGACGATCGTTGGGCAACGGCACGTGAGGACCTGGCCCGGTTGTGGCTCGGTACCGCAGGCGACATCGCCGTCGAAAGCTTCGCCGGATCAGGCAAAGCCGTTGCAGCTCAGGCTCAGTGGTGGAAGTCGAAGGCACAGGCCGAACGCAAGACCACGCTGGCCGAGTTCTACGGCCGGATCGCGGACATCGCACAGTCTTCCGAGGACAAGGGCGAATGGTCCGACGAGGTCGCCGTCGTCACCGGCGGAAGCAAGGGGTCTATCGCCGCGGCGATCGCCGCCAAGCTGCTCGGAGGCGGTGCAACCGTATTCATCACCACTTCCAAGCTCAACGACGAACGACTGAAGTTCTACCGCGAGCTCTACCGGGCGAATGCTCGCGCCGGTGCAGCACTGTGGGTCGTTCCGGCCAACATCGCCTCGTACACCGACGTCGATGCGCTCATCGAGTGGATCGGCTCCGATCAGGTCGACAATGCAGGCGGGGCAAAGACTCTCGTCAAGGCAGGCGTCACACCCACCATGCTGTTCCCGTTCGCTGCACCTCGCGTCGTCGGCGAACTGTCCGACGCAGGCGCCCGCGCCGAGATGGAGATGCGAGTTCTGCTCTGGTCGGTCGAGCGTCTCATCGGTGGACTGTCGAAGATCGGCTACGACAACGACATCGACACCCACCTGCACGTCGTACTACCAGGTTCACCGAACCGCGGCATGTTCGGCGGCGACGGTGCCTACGGTGAATCGAAGGCAGCCCTCGACGCCATCGCCACCAAGTGGGGCTCGGAGAAGAACTGGGCCGAGCGTGTTTCCATTGCCCACGCGCACATCGGGTGGGTTCGCGGAACCGGACTCATGGGCGGCAACGATCCGATCGTCGAGGCCGTCGAGGCCGAAGGCGTGCGGACGTGGTCGACGAGTGAGATGGCAACCGAACTGCTGAAGCTGTGCGAGCCTGCTGCTCGCCGCCAGGCCACGCAAGCGCCTCTGCTTGCCGACCTGACCGGTGGACTGGCGAACACGAAGCTCGATCTCGTCGAGCTTTCCCGTGCCGCAGCCGACGCGGCCGGCGAGAAGGTAGAGGAAGTGCTCGACAGCTCGGTGATTGCGGCTCTGCCTGCACCGCCGCGTTTGTCCACCTCGACAACTGCTCCGGCATGGCCTGCGCTCGATGTCGATCCGAAGGACCTGATCGTCATCGTCGGCGCCGGCGAGCTCGGACCTTACGGAAGTGCGCGTACGCGTTTCGAGATGGAGGTCGACGAGGAGCTCTCCGCCGCAGGCGTTCTCGAACTCGCTTGGAACACCGGCCTGATCACGTGGGAGAACGATCCCAAGCCGGGCTGGTACGACATCGAATCCGGTGACCTCGTGCCCGAGGCCGAGATCGCCGACAAGTACCACGACATCGTCGTCGAGAAGTGCGGTATCCGCACCTACGTCGACGACGGCGCCATGGTCGGCAACACTGCGCCGCTGATGACCTCGATCTTCCTCGACAACGACCTGACCTTCGTGGTCGGCACCGAGGTCGACGCACGTTCGTTCGCGGCGGCCGATCCCGAGCACACCGTCATCGCACCGGTACCGGAGTCCGGTGACTGGCAGGTCACTCGCAAGGCCGGAACCGAGATTCGCGTGCCGCGCAAGATGAAGCTCACCCGCACCGTCGGTGGGCAGATTCCGACCGGCTTCGATCCGACCAAGTGGGGCATCTCGCCGGACATGGCGAGCTCGATCGACCGCGTCGCACTGTGGAACATCGTGACCACCGTCGACGCGTTCATCTCCTCGGGCTTCAACCCGTCGGAACTGATGCGCTGGGTGCACCCCACATTGGTCGCCAACACGCAAGGCACCGGCATGGGCGGCATGGAATCCATGCGCTCGCTCTACATCGACACCTTGCTCGGCGACGCTCGTGCGAACGACATCCTGCAGGAAGCACTGCCGAACGTCGTTGCAGCGCACGTGGTTCAGTCGTACATCGGTAGCTACGGCGCGATGGTTCACCCCGTTGCAGCGTGTGCAACCGCCGCCGTCTCCGTCGAGGAAGGCGTCGACAAGATCAAGCTGGGCAAGGCGCAACTCGTCGTCGCCGGTGGTTTCGACGACCTGAGCACCGAAGGCATCATCGGCTTCGGTGACATGTCCGCGACCGCCGATTCGGCTGCCATGTCTGCCAAGGGAATCAGCGATCGTCGATTCTCCCGGGCCAACGACCGTAGGCGCGGCGGATTCGTCGAGTCGCAGGGCGGCGGAACGGTTCTTCTCGCTCGCGGCGATCTGGCGCTGGAAATGGGACTTCCGGTCCTCGGTGTCGTTGCGTACGCGCAGTCGTTCGGCGACGGCGTGCACACCTCCATCCCGGCTCCGGGACTCGGTGCGCTCAGTGCCGGTCGCGGGGGCAAGGATTCGTCCTTTGCCTTGTCACTCAACGCACTCGGCGTCAGTGCCGACGATGTGGCCGTGATCTCCAAGCACGACACCTCGACTGCCGCGAACGACCCGAACGAGGCCGAACTGCACACCCGCCTGGCCAAGGCAATCGGACGCACCGACGGAGCACCGCTGTTCGTCGTCTCGCAGAAGAGCCTGACCGGCCACTCGAAGGGTGGAGCCGCAGCATTCCAGCTGATCGGTCTCTGCCAGGTGCTCAGCAACGGGGTCATCCCGCCGAACCGCAGCCTCGATTGCGTCGACGACAAGATGACCGAGTTCGAACACCTCGTGTGGGCCCGCGAGCCGCTGCGCTTCGGTGACTCCGTACCACTGAAGGCAGGACTACTGACCAGCCTCGGCTTCGGTCACGTGTCCGGTCTCATCGCCGTGGTTCACCCGCAGGCCTTCCTCGAGGCCGTGCCTGCAGAGCGTCGCGCCGACTACATTGCTCGTGCCAACGAACGACGCATCGCCGGTCAGCGCAGGCTGATCTCCGCGATGGTCGGAGGTGACGCCCTGTACGAACGGCCCGAAGACCGAAGACTCGGACATGACGGGACGCCCGCAAAGGCGTCGCGCGAACTCGAAGCCGACATGCTGCTCACCGAGGCAGCACGCCTCGGCGATGACGATGTCTACCGCTCGGGTCTGCCGGGGTGCAAGTAATGGCTATTCTCGGAGTAGGTTTCGACCTGGTGACCGTGTCCGACTTCGCCGAGCAGATGGACAAGGCCGGCACGACGATGATCCGCGACAGCTTCACCGCGGGGGAGCGTCGGCACTCGGCAACGAAGAGTTCCGACCCGGCTCGCCATTACGCAGCACGGTGGGCCGCGAAGGAGGCCGTTCTCAAGGCTTGGGCAACTTCACGTTTCGCCAGGCCGCCGCAGATCGGTGACAATCCGTACCCGCTCATCGAGGTCGTCAACGACGCCTGGGGCCGGCCGTCGATCAAGCTGCACGGCATGGCTCTGGAATTTCTGCCGACCGTCAAGATCCATCTGTCCCTGACTCACGACGGCGATATCGCTGCAGCCGTCGCGATCTTGGAAGAATAGGTTCGTAGACACACGACGCCGGTCCGCTCGCCACGAGTGGGCCGGCGTTCGTGGTTTCGGCGGTCGCCCTGGCGGGGCCGAGCGCAGATCTACTCGGCGGAGGCGCCCGAACGCCTGCTGTCCCTCTCGGCGCCGAGAAGGTACGCGGTCATGATGCGTTTGAGTTCGGCGACGGCATCCTCATGGCTCTGTCCGTCCTGAACGGAGAAGTTCAGCATCGAGTACACGATGTGGACGAGGACCTGGGCCATCAGATTGCGTCGCACTCTCGGGGTCCGTGGAGTGAGAGGGCCGAGCATGCGGGCCACCTGGTCTGCGAATTCGCGTTCGTGAATGACGCCGGTGGCGCGCGTGGACGGAGTGGACTGCATGGCGAGCCACACCTCCCGACGTGAGGGATCGGACATCCACATATTGGCCATGTGGTCGACGAATTTATTGAGGAATCGAAGCCAATCCAAGGACGGCACCTCGCCGTTGAAGTCGGCCAGTTCTTGCTGAACGCCGACGACGTCCTGACGGTTGAGCTCGCACACGATCACGTATTTGTTGGCGAAGAACTGGTAGAGGGTGCCGATCGGTAGCTCGGCGCGAGCGGCAACTTCCTCGCAGGTGAACGATTCGAATCCGGCGTCGCTCAGGACGTCTCGTGATGCGGCAAGCAATGCGTCGAACTTGCGTTGGCTGCGTTCTTGGGTAGGACGCCGCCGCGGCATCAGCTCCTGTGTCTCTACCGTCGATTCGAGCGCTGCGTCTATTCGTCTCGCAGCCTGGGCGCTAGCAGAGGACTCCACGCCCCCCAGGCTAGCGGCCCTAGCGCCATCTACTCCACTACGCGGAGTTACAGACACCGAGTGGCGACTCGGTACCGGTGAAACCTCACTCCGCCTCACTGTGATGCTCTACACAGCCACTTTCACAGAATTCAAGTTGCTTTCTTCCCAACGAAACCATCTTTAGGTATGGTTCGAGTATCAGTTTCATCGTCGTGAAGGGTGACGTCGCCGATTTCGTCTCGGAGACGCTCATGTCGGGAGCCTCACCCTTAGGCACAGGAGTATTTACGTGGCCACTATTGGTCTTTCCATCGAGTCGGGTGCACTGCACGCCGTCCTTTTCGATGGGGTCGAAGATTCGGTAGCGGCAAGCCAGGTCACCGCGCTGGACGACGGCGTTGCAGCATCGCTGACCGCTGCCATCGAGAGCATGCGTGAGCTTGCGGCGGCCGCTGAAATACCGGTGGATGGCGTCGGAGTGGTGTATCGCTCGGATGAAGAGCGTGCGCTGTTCGAGTCGGCCATCGAAGAGGCAGGCGTCGATTCGGTGTCGATGATCTCCGCATCGTCTGCGTTGCTGGGGTGGCTGGCGAGATCGCCCGAGTTCACCTCCACCGAGCGAGTCCTTCTCTATTACATGGGCCCGTCAGGAGTATCGATCTCGCTTGCCGACGCGGCGAAAGAAACCCTGTCGCCCGCCAAGACGGTGGCAATCGATTCGCCGACCCCCGAGCGTATCGGTGGCACGGTGGCACTGGCGTGGGAGGTTCTCGACGAGGCCGGTACTCAAGCCGACTCTGTCGCGCTGTTCGGAGACCTCTCTGGCAACAGAGATGTGGTCGACATCCTTACCCTCGGGCTCGGTGTGCCGGTGCTTCGAGTCGGCGACGCCAACCTGATCGCGGCCAGCGGTGCGGGACTGCTCGCCGAACGCAACGTGGTTCGCGAAGAGCCGTCGGTCCTCGATGACGACAGTGCCGCGGATGGTGACGCTGTCGACTCGGCGACGGAAGCCGATGCCGAAGACGAGTCCGAGACGGTATCGGCCGTAGCACCCGCCGAACCCGCCGGGTCCGCGTCGGTGACGTCGCAGGCTCCAGTCGTGGCCGCGGAGGTGCACCAGCCGAGGGTGCGCCGTTCCACGCCCCGCAAGAAGCTCGTGCTCGCCGGAGCTTTGCTGGTGGGAATCCTTTCCGGTGGAGTCGCGCTGGCGTCCACCCTGCCTGCGGATTCACCGAAGAGCCAAACCCCCACGGAGGTGGCGAAACCGAGGTCGACGGCAATCGATACCGACTCGGGTACAAGCGAAAGCATTGCGGCGCAGCCCCCGGCCCTGACGCCGGAGCCAGCGCCACCACCTCCCGCACCTCCCGCGCCGTGGGCACCGGAAGCGGTGTTCTTGCCTGCGCCCGTAGTCGAGAATTGGACGGTCGATCCAACAACCGGTGTCGCGAAGCCACGGGAAACCTTCACCCCGATACCGGCTCAGTCGATCCCCCCGGCCGCCGCTGTAGTGCCGCGAAGTGAGGTGGCTCCTCCGGAGTTCGCCGTCCCGGTCATCATTCCCGAGCCAGGGAAATCCCAGGAACAGCTCGAACAAGAGGCTTGGGACCGACATTGGCAGCACACTGCACAGTGGGTCGAGCAGGAGATCCACGAAAACTGACCCTCTGCCCGACCTCCCTGCACGATGACACAATGATCGGCAAGGGTAGAGACGGTCGGTAAGAGTGTCAGGAGTGACGATGTCGGATGTTCGATCGGCGATTTCCGCAGACATGCCGCGGGCTCAGCGCGAACTACGAGAGTTGGTGACGTTCCGATCGGTTCACGACGAACGTCAGTTTCCGCGTGAAGAGTGTGTGGCTGCGGCCAACTGGGTTCGCAGCGCATTCCTGGACGCCGGAATGGATTCGGTGGAGCTGATCGAGACCGACGACGATTCGCTGGCCGTCGTGGGCCACCGGCCCGCACCTGCAGGGGCGCCGACAGTGCTGCTGTATTCGCACTACGACGTCCAACCGCCGGGGGACCGATCGCTGTGGGACAGCGAGCCGTTCGAACTCACCGAGTCTCGAGGCCGCTGGTTCGGCCGCGGCGCAGCAGACTGCAAGGGCAACGTCGTCATGCATCTGCTGGCGCTGCGCGCACTGGGTGACGACCTCGCCGTCGGAGTCACCGTGGTTTCGGAAGGTTCCGAGGAAATGGGCACCGGTGGACTCGAAGCCCTCGTGCAGGCGAGGCCCGAACTCTTCGAATCCGACGTCATCATCATCGCCGACACCGGCAACGCTGCCGTGGGTCGGCCGACCGTGACGACGACACTACGCGGAATCGCCAATATCGTTGTCCGAGTGGACACTTTGAACGGTGAAGTCCACTCCGGAATGTACGGCGGTCCAGCCCCCGACGCCCTCGCTGCACTGATCCAGTTGCTGTCCACACTGCGAGACGAGCACGGAAATACCGTCGTGGACGGATTGGACACGAGCCAGGTGTGGGACGGCATCGACTATCCAGCCGATCGGTTTCGCGCCGACGCAGGGGTATTGGACGGGGTGGATCTTGCGGGCTCGGCCTCGGTTGCCGACGCCGTGTGGGCGCGCCCAGCTCTCACGGTCCTGGGAATCGACTGCCCGCCCGTCGTCGGTTCGGCGGCCGCAATTTCGCCGACGGCGTCCGCACGCCTCAATTTGAGGGTGCCGCCCGGTATCGATCCACAGACCGCTCAGGACGCACTCGAGGCCCATCTACGGGCGCACGTGCCGTGGAGCGCGCGCGTGAGCATCGAGCGCGAGGCAATCGGCTCGCCGTTCCGAGCGCGAACCGACGGCCCCGGCTACGCAGCTCTGAGCGACGCGATGAAGGAAGCGTTCGGCACGGAGGTGTCCGCGGCAGGGCAAGGCGGCTCGATCCCGCTGTGCAACGTTCTGGCACAGACGTTCCCGAAGGCCGAGATCGTGCTCATGGGCGTCGAAGAACCGCTGTGCCGCATCCACGCACCCAACGAAAGCGTCGACCCGCGGGAAATCGAGAACATCGCCGTCGCCGAAGCTCTGTTTCTGCAGAAGCTCGGACGGTCAGACCGATAAGTCTCGGCGGAGCTTCGCAACATGTCCGGTAGCGCGGACGTTGTACTGCGCTACCTCGATCTTGCCTGCCTCGTCGACGAGGAAAGTCGAACGAATGACACCCTGCACCGTCTTGCCGTACATCTTCTTCTCGCCGAAAGCGCCCCACGCCAGAAGCGTCGACTTCTCCGGGTCGGAGAGCAACGGGAAGTTCAAGCCCTCGGCGTCGCGGAACTTCGCGAGCTTCGCCGGCTTGTCGGGGGAGATGCCGATGACCTCGAGGCCTGCGCCGTTGAGTTCGGCCAAACTGTCGCGGAAATCGCACGCCTGCTTGGTGCAGCCAGGCGTACTGGCAGCGGGGTAGAAGTAGACGACGACCTTCTTGCCCGCGTAATCGGACAGAGAGACATCGTTTCCGTCTGCATCGGGCAAAGTGAAGGCCGGTGCAGTGTCGCCGGGCTCGAGCTTCTTGTTGTCGGTCACAGGAGAAGAGTATCCAAATTCGACAGTGCTCTACGCTCGACAACGACACACGAACGATTTGCGACAAGTTGGAGGACACGTGGCCAAGGACACCGACCGGATCGAACGCGAGATCGAGGCCGCTCGCAATCAGCTCGCCAGCACACTCGACGAGCTGAGCGTCCGCGCGAGCCCCAAGCGCATCGTCGAAAGCACAAAGCAGACCGTGGTCGCCAAGCTCAACGAACCGCCGGTGAAATACACCCTCATCGGAGTCGGCGCAGTAGTCGCAGTACTCGTCATTCGCAAGATCTTCAGCTAAATAGAGCCTCTGACCAGCCGATTTCACATCCGGTCAGCGATCCTGTTAAAGTTTCCCCGGCACCACAGAGAACGACGGTGGTGCTGATCGGCGCCATTAGCTCAGTTGGTTAGAGCAGCTGACTCTTAATCAGCGGGTCCGGGGTTCGAATCCCTGATGGCGCACACCAGGTGCCCCTGAACAGTGTTTATGCTGGTCAGGGGCGCTTTTGCGTCTCGCCATCGTTTGCGGAGGGTGTTCCCGCTGTCGAATGGGTAAGCGTTCTGAGCTGCGGTTTTTCGACGGCGTGGACACTCGAATCCCAGGATCGATAATCATGGAGTCAAGTTATCGAACTTGGACGCCGTGCACGCGCTGACCTGGTACTTCGTGACGGTACGGATCGATCGAACGATCTGTGTGCGCTTCTGTGAACTGCTAGGTCATCTTCTACTCATCTTTTTAGCCGCTGAACCGATGGTGTGGATCTCGGCGAACCGTGCCACATCTGATTGGACATCGAGCTAGAGGATTTCGACACTGCAGCGTGCCAGGTTCGCGCGGTTTCGAGATCGTCATCTACAAAACGGCGCCGCTTGACGGTTGGGAATGGTGCTTCCGCGTCGGATTCTTAGTGGCATTTCGTACGCAGTAGGTTCTCGACGCTTCACCACAATAGAGGTACGATGGGTACGTCAAGTTCGGAACGTACCGAAATGGAGTGCGAGATGACCGCAGAAGCCGTTCCCACCGCAGGCGCCACGCACACCCCGACCGACGCCGCAGCCACCTCCGATGTCTATGCCGCCGAGATCACCGCCTCGGGGGCGACCCGCACTGTTCGGTCGAACTTAGCGCTGCTCACGGCCGCCGTTCGCAAAGCTGGTGGCCGTCCGATCTTGAGTCGGCGTCCCGGCGCCCGTGCAGTGGTCCCCGACGACGATCTTGTTTCGGCTTTTGCTGAGTTGGTCGTGACCACTCTGACTGAACAGCAGCGGCTGCAGCTTGCCCAGGACCTCATTGGAAGCGTGACCGGTCATGACGATAGCCGCCGCGAACGTGCCCGGGCACTGGGGCGGGAGTCGATCCTCGGATCTTTCAAGATCCTCGATTCGATGGAGGTCTCCGGCATCCTCGCACCGACCAGTGCTGCGACTCGAAGTGTGGCGCAAAAGCGCCGCAAGGTCGGCGAGCTGATCGGGCTGCCGGTAGGCAGCCGACCGGACTACCGTTACCCAGCCTTTCAGTTCAACCGTGCGCAACATCGCATCGACCCGCTGGTGAAGCATGCGAACCTGCGCCTGGACGTCGAGAACGATCCCTACGGTGCGGGGAGTTGGTGGCTCACCCCTACCGACATCCTCGATGGCCGCAGCCCGCTCGATGACTTCGTGGCAGGCGACCTTACCGAGATCGCGATCGACAACGTCCTCGATGCTGCTCGTCTGGGCATGTGAGTGCGTACGTACAACGGCGCACCTGCGCATACCGACATCGTCGTCGAGGGAACCGAACTGTGGCGTGTGCACCGTAGTGATAACAGTCACCCGGCGAACTCCTTCAATTCCACTCACATCGCGCCGGTCGTGAACGCTCTGGGGATCGACGTGCGGCGAGAACGGATCCCACGGCAAGGCCGTTTCGATCCGGTCCACGACGAGACGCTCTGTCCGGGCGGCGCAACGCTGGGCGGATATCTGTATGTCGGGCTGTCGGTCGGCGCGGTGGTCGCCGAGGGCGTCCTCCGGTCCGCTGACATTCCGAAGTCAGGAATCCTTTCTTCCGCTGCACTGCTTGAGCTCTCGCTAACGCGGATGGTCCTGCGCGACACGGTGACTGTGGCAGTACTCGATACCCAGTCCGGGCTTGCCACGATCAACCAGGACACCTCATTGACCGGGTGCACGTGGCGCGAGTACAGCGACAGCCGAACTGCATGCACCAACATTCTCGTGCACACACCGAGCACACAAGGCGTTCGATACCGTTGCCGCAACGGTTTCGACGAGCGGTCCTTACTGCTCGTAGAACGTGGCCGCGCCCCGGAGATCGAGATCGTCGACACCGGCGAAGTGGGCAGACCCGGGTGGGCGCGCGATCTCGTCGAGGACTCGTTGTTCGCCGACTTCGGTGTCGTTCTCGACCAGCTTTAACCTCAATACCGTTCAGTTAGCGTTGAATGATGGCGAATTCGGGTGACGTGGTGGGTTGTGGATGGTGTTGGTGCCGGGAGCGTTTGGCTGCCCATTTGATGACTTTGCGTTTGACTACGCGGGGGTTCGCTCGTAGGCGACGTGCGGGATTGAATCGGTGTTGCAATTTCTCGATGGCGTGGTTCCACATCCG
>JBBPZN010000038.1:0-6180 GCA_038198705.1 Mycobacteriales bacterium | reverse complement strand
GGCCCTGCGCAATTATCTGCGTCACTCATTGTTTCGCACTGTGGTATGAAACTGTTACTTGTGCGAACGTAAAAGTCTCATATTCTTTTTAACGTGCTTTACCAAACCTCGAGACAGCCAGAATTTATATAGGTTTCATGGTTGAACTTCAAATTAAACTCCAGATCCATCGATTTTACAATCTACCCATGCACGTCGAAACCGATGATCAGAGTACAAAGTTTGTTAGTCGGTCTTCAAGAAGGGAATGAGATTGTTTTGATTTATAACTGTTTTAAAAAAAGAAATGACCCCGAGAACCTTGAGTTCTCGGGGCCGATCTTCGAAAGTATGTAACTAGCCGAGGATATCCCGACGCACGATGGTTTCATCCCGACCTGGACCGACGCCGATGCAGGAGATGTATGCCTTGGACAGTTCTTCGAGGCGAAGCACGTAGTTCTGCGCGTTGATCGGCAGTTCCTCGAACGTCCGCGCACCGGTGATGTCTTCGGACCATCCGGGCATCTCTTCGTAGATCGGCTTGGCGTGGTGAAAACCAGTCTGTGTCATCGGCATTTCGTCGTGCCGCACACCGTCGACGTCGTAGGCAACACAAATCGGGATGGTATCCAAACTCGAGAGCACATCCAGTTTGGTCAGGAAGTAGTCGGTGATGCCGTTCACGCGGGTGGCGTAGCGCGCGATGACTGCGTCGAACCATCCGGTACGACGCGCACGCCCGGTGGTGACACCGACCTCGCCGCCCTGCTTTGCGAGGTACTCGCCGAAGTTGTCGAACAGTTCGGTCGGGAAGGGGCCCGATCCGACACGTGTCGTGTACGCCTTCAAGATGCCGAGCACCGTGGTGATCTTGTTGGGGCCGATGCCGGACCCGACTGCTGCGCCGCCTGCTGTCGGATTCGACGACGTCACGTACGGGTAGGTGCCATGGTCGACGTCGAGCAAAGTGCCCTGCGAGCCTTCGAGCAGGATCGTCTCACCGCGTTCGAGGGCAAGGTTCAATTCGAGTCGAGTATCGGAGATTCGGTGCTTGAAGCCCTCTGCCTGTTCGAGAACCTCGTCGACCACCTGTTGTGGGTCGAGTGCGCGCCGATTGTAGATTTTCGACAGCACCTGATTCTTGAACTCGAGTGCAGCCTCGACCTTCTGCGTGAGTATCTTCTCGTCGAGCACGTCGGCCGCGCGAACGCCGACTCGTGCGAACTTGTCCTGGTAGCACGGCCCGATGCCGCGTCCCGTCGTGCCGATCTTTTTGGCACCGAGAAAGCGTTCGGTTACCTTGTCGATGGCAACGTGGTACGGCATGATCAGGTGCGCATCGGCACTGAGCAACAGACCAGATGTGTCTACATTTCGCTCTTCCAGGCCCGCCAACTCCGTGAGCAGCACACCGGGGTCGACTACGACGCCGTTGCCGATCACGTTCTTCACGCCCGGCGTGAGGATGCCCGACGGGATCAAGTGCAGAGCGAACTTGTCGCCGCTGGGGAGTACCACCGTGTGACCCGCGTTGTTGCCGCCTTGGTAGCGAACGACCCACTGAAGTCGCTCGCCGAACAAATCGGTCGCTTTGCCTTTGCCCTCGTCGCCCCATTGGGCGCCGATCAGGACTATCGCCGGCATGTGCTCTCCTGGTGGTTTTTGGTGCAGTGACTTCTTGTGCAGTGGTGGCTGTTGCAGCGTGCTGCCAAGCTCACGGCAGTGCCGGGGCGTCAGTCTAGCCGAGGCAACGGCTTGCCCGTTGTGGCGCTACGGTGGTTGGCGAAAGTATGCGGAAGACCATAGACAGTATGCGAAAGACTCGAGACAAGGCGCGGGCCGTCAACCAGCCCGCATGGGGAGCACTGTGACACCGTTCGTCCTGCAATGCGGAACTCCGCTCCTGCCGATCACGCTGACCGATGTCCCGTTGACGTCGGCTTCGAAGATCCCCACGAACGACGAATGCGACGCGTTGTTTTCGGCGGTGGGAGCAGTGCTGGATCCGCGAGTGATCGTCCTCGGCGACGACGCTTCGCTGGCGGCTGTACTGACCAGACTCATGCGGACCGAACGCCTGCACATCGAGCTGGCATTCGTCCCCGAGACGACGACCGCAGCGGGCAGCAACTACCGGCTCGGAAGTGGATCACGCGCCGCGAAGGTGGCGATGACCGGCACTGCCACACTGACGCCCCTCATTCGTGACGATGCGGGCAAGGCAATCGTAGGAAAAGCGCTGGTAGCAGGAAGCGTCGACGGTGATCTGGAGGGCGAGGCGTATGTGGACGACACAAAGCTCTTCTCGGGAACCGTCTCCGGTGTAGAAGTGATGCCGACTCCCGAGATGCCCGGTTTGAAGGCCCGCGTCATCGGCCGCCGTCGCTTGTTCGAACGACGGTGGACTTTCGGCCGCGCAATGCAGCTCGGAGCAAACGCTGCGCAACTGACGCGCGACGGTGTTCCGGGCGATCGCGAGGTAAAGCGCTCGACGTTCTACCGTCACGACCAGGAGTGGTTGCTGGTGAGGTGAAGCCGAGTCCGATATTTCTCGGGGTTGTCGCCGTCGCCGCCGCCGGTGGCGCGCTGGCATGGACGTCCGAGCCGACCTCGACGTGGGCACGCGCAGGTGTTTTCGTACTGGTCCTGGCCGGTTGGATCGTCTCGGTCTGCCTGCACGAGTTCGGACATGCATTCACCGCGTTCCGTGCCGGTGACCGCGAGGTGGAACTGCGTGGGTATCTGACGCTCAACCCACTGAAATATTCGCACCCGCTCCTGTCGGTCGTGCTCCCGATCATCTTCATCGCCATCGGCGGAATCGGATTGCCCGGCGGTGCCGTCTATGTGCGTTCGGGCATGTTTGCGCCCCGAGTTCAGCGTCGAATCGCGCTTGCCGGCCCCACCGCAAATGCACTGATTGCCGTACTGCTTCTGGCGGTGATCCGCATCTGGGGGATGAACGACGACCACCTCGTCTTCTGGTGGGGACTCAGCTTTCTGGCATTTCTTCAAGTTATGGCCACGATTCTCAATCTGCTCCCGGTTCCGGGTCTCGACGGCTACGCCGCACTCGAGCCATATCTGTCGTACGACACCCGCCGTGCGCTCGCGAATTTCAAGGGCTACGGCATTCTCGTTCTTGTCGCATTCCTGTTCGTCCCAGCTATCAATTCGGCATTCTTCGGCGCGATCTATTGGATATTCGGCCTGTCCGGAATTCCGGAGATCTACGCGCAGTACGGCAATTACCTCATGCGATTCTGGGCCTGAACACGACTTACGGTACCATCGTGGATCTTTCACGATATCGTTTGTCCATGCGAGCAATAGCCATCACCCGAAACGGTGGATCGGACGTCCTTCAGGTTCAGCAAAGACCCTCCCCCACACTGTCACCCGGCGCACTACGCATCGAGGTACGGGCAGCGGGAGTGAACTTTGCCGACGTGATGGCTCGGCTCGGGTTGTATGCCGACGCCCCACCGCTGCCCAGCGTCGTCGGCTACGAGGTGTCCGGTCTCGTCACCGAGATCGCCTCGGATGTAACCGATTTCGCGATTGGAGATCGCGTTTTTGCCGGGACCAGGTTCGGCGGGTATGCCGAGGAGGTCTGTGTGCGGCAGCAGGACGCGGTGCATCTACCTGCCACACTGAGTTTCGAGCAGGGAGCTGCGATCCCGGTGAATTATGGGACTGCTTGGGCCGGCTTGATCGGCTATGGGAGTCTCCGCGCGGGTGAACACGTACTGATCCAAGCAGCAGCGGGCGGCGTAGGAATAGCTGCCACTCAGATCGCCAAACGGTACGGAGCCACGGTCTATGGCACCGCCTCACCTGGAAAGCACGACGCCATCAGAAGATTCGGCGTCGACGTCGCCTTGGACTACAACAAGCGCGGGTGGGACCGG
Organism: Mycobacteriales bacterium; assembly: GCA_038198705.1. Classification (GTDB taxonomy): domain Bacteria; phylum Actinomycetota; class Actinomycetes; order Mycobacteriales; family Mycobacteriaceae; genus Rhodococcoides. The sequence continues at coordinate 2,287 of JBBPZN010000038.1, read as the reverse complement.
GGCCTGCCTCCGTTCGATCTGGTCATGGATGCGCTCGGCGGTACCGCGATGAAGCGCAACTACGCAAAGTTGCGCCCCGGTGGACGCCTCGTCGCATATGGGGCGAGCTCTGTGGTGTCCGGGGACACGCGCAGCTTGCTCAAGGCAGTACCGCAGGTGTTGAGCATGCTCCGTGGGTTCGATGCCATGGATCAGATGTCGGCTTCGAAAACGGTGATCGGCCTGAACATGCTGCGGTTGTGGGACGACCGCGGCACCCTCGAGCCATGGATAACCCCGCTGCGGGCACTGATGGACGACGGCACCGTCGCGCCGGTGGTCTCGGACGTCGTTCCGTTCGAACGTGCGGCGGAGGCGCACCAAATCCTCACCGAGCGCCGAAACATCGGGAAGGTGGTGCTGGTGCCGTAAGCGCCCTTTCTCGTGAGACCAACACGGTTGCATACTGTGTCCATGGCTACGTGGGGAGAATTCGAGAGCGCGGCACCGGAGCTGGCGACGGCCGTCGCCGCCAGATTCGGCGCACACAAGCATCATGTGCTGGCGACGCTCCGCGCAGACGGATCGCCCCGAGTCAGTGGCACCGAGGTGGAATTTCCCGACAATGGAACGTTGAGACTCGGATCGATGCTCAATGCCCTCAAAGCACTCGACCTACAGCGTGATCCGCGATATGCGATCCACACCAACCCCGGACATCATTCGATGGAGGGTGGCGACGCAAAAATCTCGGGGCGTGCCGTCGAACTCGTGAATCCCGAGGCGCTGCAGAAGATATTCGACGCGGCACCGCCCAAACTGTCCCCTACAACGTCTTCGATCTCGATACCACCGAGGTCGTCCTGACGGAGGTAGTCGAGGACCAGTTGAAGGTTCGGCTGTGGAAGCCGGGCGCCCCAGTGCAGACTTTCACCAGGTGAGTTCGTCCTTGCACATCGCGCCCTGAGCGCTCGGTTCCACCTGGACGGTGGCGTGATCGAGACCGTAGGTCGCAAGCACTGCTTTTGCGCGCTGGAGCAGTACCGAACCCGAACCATCACACTCGAGGTGAACGGTCGCGACGTCCATACCTGTGGTGAGCGTCCAGATATGGAGATCGTGCACTCCGACGACGCCGGGAAGAGCAGCGAGATCCGCCTCGACGGCTTCGACGTCGACATGTCCGGGGCTCGCCTGCGTCAGGATCCGCAACGCGGACCCAGCCAGTTTGAGTGCACGCGGAACTACCCACAGCGAGATGAGCACACCGATGACGATGTCCGCCCATGTCCAATCGAACACCAGCAGAAGCACACCGGCGATGAGGACGCCGACGCTGCCGACTGCATCGGCCAGCACCTCCATGTAGGCACCGCGTACCGCGATACTGTCCTTGGCGTCGCCGCGAATGAGAAGCATGACAACGAGATTGGCTATGAGACCGACCGCGGCCGTCAGGATCATCGCCAGCCCGGGAATGTCGGGCGCATCCCCGATTCGGTCGATGGCCTCGTACATGATGAACGCCGCGACACCGAGTAATAAGACTGCGTTGGCAATCGCGGTGAGGACTTCGGCACGGTGCCATCCGAAGGTTCGAGCGGCGACGGCACTCCCCTTGCGTGCGAGCAGGAGGGCGATCAGTCCCATCGACATTCCGAGCACGTCGGTGAGCATGTGGCCGGCATCAGCCAGCAGACCCAGCGAGTTGATCGCCAACGCCACCGTGGCCTCGACGACGAGAAATACCACCAGGATCGCCAGCGCGATGAACATCCTACGGATCCGACCGCTCGACGGGCCTACAGCCTGCGCGGATCCCGACATGCCATGACTGTGTCCGTGCCCCGCGCCCATGATTTCCCTCCGGTCGTTCGATTCGACCTCACCATATGCGTACATACGCATATGTGCAACGGGGCTGTTCCCTCACAGCACGTCCGGGGTCACACTCGGCTTCTCGACGGTCGGCGGCAGCGTCGCCAGCGCGGATATCCGCTTCAGACCGGCCACCTGCAGCAGATCGACGATGATCGACCGCAACTGAGCCAACACGACCGTCGCGGACAGACCAGCATTGTCGATCAGTTCAGGTTTCGCACCGGACGCAACCGACCGCAGCACCCGCGCGGCATCGGCTGCGTCGGGACGCTGCCCAGGATCGGCGAGAATCATCCGCCGCAACACATCCACAGCTTGAGCAAGCTTCTCGACCTCGTCGACGAGTCGCGGATCGAGAATCTCGTCGTCACGCACCAATGAGAGCGAACGCCTCGCCAACACCCGAATATTGCGCACTGCATTGTCG
>JBBPZN010000037.1:0-24193 GCA_038198705.1 Mycobacteriales bacterium | reverse complement strand
TCCGTCGTATGCGAGCAGACCGCCGGTAAGCCCGTCCCTTTCCACAGCAGGCACCAGCTCGATTGCCCGCGCGGTGCTGACCTTGCGCGAGCGAGGCAGTGTCGAGGACGGTGTACCTGCCGCGAATCGCAGCGCATCTCCAGCGAGAAATCCCGTACGCACCAACGCTTTTGATCCTGTCGACATCGATGGCAGCAGGGGTACCAACTGTGGCATGGCCGTCACGAGATGAGGTGCGTTGCGGGTCATCAGCAAGCCGCGTTCGACGGAGCTGCGTCGTGCGATCCCGAGGTTGCCGGTGGCGAGATACCGCAGTCCTCCGTGGACAAGTTTGGAGCTCCACCGGCTGGTGCCGAAAGCCAGATCGTGCTTCTCCACGAGAACCACGCTGAGTCCGCGAGATGCTGCGTCGAGCGCAACTCCGGCGCCGGTGATGCCGCCACCGATGACGACGACGTCGACAGGTTCGGTGGCGTCGCCGAGTACGGCCAGGTCGTTCGTGCGGCGCGCACGATCGAGCGATGCGGACAAAGTAGTCACGAGGCGAGGTATCCGTTCAACATGTAGGCGAGTTCTGTTGCGAGTGAATCGCTGTCGAGAATCGACACGACGAGTTCTCCTGATTGGAGTACCGATTGCACGGTGAGCAGCACCATAGCGGCCAGTTCGCGGGTGTTGCCGTTGCGGATGCTGCCGTGAGTCTGTCCTCGTGCTATCCCGTCTTCGAGCGCTGCGATAGCGAAGTGCTGACTGGTACCGAGTCTTCCGGTGATGTAGACCATCAAGAATTCGGGTGCAGTGTGCAGCACCGACATCACTACCGCGTCACTGCGCAGCAGGCCTGCGATGGACACGATTCTCTCCACCAACTGCTCACGCGAATCGCCGCGCTCGGGAACCTGAACGACGGCCCCGGTGATTCGTTCGGTCAAGACCGCGGCCAACACGGAGTTCATGTCCGGCCATCTTCGGTAGATCGTCGGTCGGCTCACTTCGGCGCGGCGGGCGATTTCGGCGAGCGTGACCCGCGCGAAACCGTAGTCGACGACGCACTGCGCCGCAGCGTCGAGCACCTGAGCCTCGACCGTGTCGACGCTATCGTTACAGGTTGACAACATGTGTAACAATGTAACACGTGACTACCTCGGACTCTCGTACGGGCGGACTGCCGCTACCCCCGATGAAGTGGAATGCATGGGGAAGCGCGGATGCCGCGAAGCCTCTCTCCGCAAACATCAGCAACTTGCTCGAGCAGGTGCTCGGCGTGCACAAGGCGGACGACAACGGTCTCGGTGTGGAGCAGGTACGGCTACGGTCGACCGCGATCACGGAGAATGATCGCGCGGCACTGGCCGAGATCGTCGGCGAAGAGCACATCAGTACGACAGACGCCGACCGCCTGTACCGAGCGGGCGGCAAGTCCACCTTGGATCTGTTGCGCCGTAAAAGCACGGAAGAGCAGGATGCGCCGGACGCGGTGCTCGCGCCTTCCACTGAAGATGAGATCGCCGCAGTTCTGGCCTATTGCTCGTCCGCGCGGGTGGCCGTCGTTCCCTTCGGCGGAGGAACCAGCGTGGTCGGCGGTCTCGACCCCGTACGCGGACAGTGCAAGGCCGTCGTCTCCGTGGATCTGCGACGCTTCGACGAACTCCATTCGCTCGACGAGGTTTCCGGAGAGGCCGTGCTCGGCGCTGGTGTGACCGGTCCGAAGGCCGAGGAGTTGTTGCGTAGCAAAGGCTTTTCGCTGGGGCACTTCCCGCAGAGCTTCGAGTTCGCGACCATCGGAGGATTCGCAGCGACGCGATCCTCCGGTCAGAACTCGGCTGGGTACGGCCGTTTCGACGACATGATTCTAGGTCTGCGGATGGTCACTCCCGCCGGAGTTCTCGATGTCGGCCGTGCACCTGCATCGGCGGCGGGTCCTGATCTGCGTCAGTTGCTCGTCGGCTCCGAGGGCATCTTCGGGATCATCACTCAGGTTCGCGTACAGGTGCATCGTGTCCCCGACACCACGCGCTACGAGGCCTGGAACTTCCCAGATTTTGCAACAGGCGCAGCAGCGCTGCGTGCGGTCGAGCAGACCGACAGCGGACCCACTGTCATCCGATTGTCCGACGAGGCAGAAACCGGCGTCAACCTCGCGACTTCGGACAAGATAGGTGGTGAACAGGTCGCCGGTGGATGCCTGGCGATCACCCTGTTCGAAGGTACCGAAGCGCACTCCGCCAGCCGGCACGCGGAGACCCGCGACCTGCTCTTGGCTCACGGTGGAACATCTCTCGGCGAGGACATTGCGCGTGATTGGCAGCATGGTCGGTTCGGGGCACCCTACTTGCGGGATGCACTGCTCGACTCGGGCGCACTCTGCGAGACGCTGGAGACCGCAACCACCTGGTCCAACCTGCTTCACCTCAAAGCCACCGTCACCGAGGTCTTGACCTCGGCACTGAGTGAAACCGGCACCCCCGCTCTGGTTCTGTGCCATATTTCGCACGTGTACCGAACCGGCGCTTCGCTGTATTTCACCGTCGTTGCAGGTCAGCGCGGCGATGCCATCGTGCAGTGGCAGAGCGTGAAAGCTGCTGTGTCGCAGTCGATCGTGAGCAACGGCGGCACCATCACTCATCATCACGCAGTCGGCGCCGACCACCGGGTCTGGATGACCGAGGAAATCGGTGACCTTGGAATCGAGGTGCTGCGCGCGGTGAAGCGAACATTGGACCCCGCAGGCATACTCAACCCGGGTAAGCTGATCCCGTGACCCGGGAAGGTGAACGACGCCAACGCGAGATTCGCCGCATCACGCTCCTGGCCAACCCTGCAGCCGGGCACGGTAATGCGCCGCACGCGGCCAGCCGTGCAGTGACGCGGTTTCAACAGTTGGGGATCGACGTGCGTGCCATCGTCGGGATCGACAGCGCACATGCGCTGACCCTTGCGCGTGAGGCACTAGAACTCGGTACCGACGCGTTCGTCGTCGTGGGCGGAGACGGAGTCATCTCCATTGCCTTGCAGGTGCTCGCCGGCACCGACGTCCCGCTGGGGATCATTCCAGCCGGAACCGGAAACGACCACGCCCGTGAATACCTTTTGCCCACAAACGATCCCGAGGCGGCAGCCGAGATCGTGGCCGATGGCTGGACCGAACATGTCGACCTCGGACGTATCCGCACGCAGGACGGCACCGAACGCTGGTTCGGCACCGTCATGGCGTCCGGGTTCGATTCACTGGTCAGTGATCGCACCAATCGTATGCACTGGCCGCACGGGCGGATGCGCTACAACGTTGCCATCGTCGCCGAGTTTCTGAACTTGAAACCGTTGCCGTTTCGGCTGGTACTCGACGGCAACGAGGTCATCGAACTCGACGTGACCCTGGTGGCGGTCGGCAACACCCGCTCCTACGGCGGCGGCATGCTCATCTGTCCCGATGCCGACCGAACCGACGGACTGCTCGACATCACTGTTGTCGCATCAGGTTCGCGCATGCGGCTGATTCGGTTCTTTCCCAGCGTATTTCGCGGTACTCACGTCGAGAGGGAAGAGGTCAGCACCTACCGAGCCCGATCCATCACCGTCGACTCGCCCGGAATCAACGCCTATGCAGACGGTGAACGCGTCGGCAGGCTGCCCGCCGAAGTCGAGTCGGTGCCACGGGCGTTACATGTCCTGGTGCCTCACAGCAGCTAGAGCTACTCGGCGTCGAGGAGCTGTCGATACGCCTCGGCAACAAGGTCGTTCGCGAGATCGTTGTTGTGATAGCGGGCGTACGGCGAGCCCTTCTGGTTCATGAGGCGGGTGTTGAGGCTGTACGCGAGATCGTCGAATACATCATCCGCTACCCCGAAGTCGACCTCCGCGTCGCCGGACAACAGTGCCCCGATGTCGATCTGCCATGACCACACATCGTGGCTCTTGTATTCCCCTCGTGCAGCCGTGACGACATCGTTTGCGAACTCGAGTTGAGTGTCGGAGTAGCCGGCCGGAATATCGGTATTGACGGTCATGACCAACTCGATCGAATCGTCGTCGTCGTTGGTGTACTCCGTGACGAACAACGTCTCCAGGCTGCCGCAATTCAATGTCAGAAGTCGGCGTCTGCCTTTGGCTTTCGCGGTCGAGGGCAGCGCGGTGACATTCCAGAGGTAGCGCGCAGTGTTCGCGGGATCGGAGATCGACGCGTTGATGTAGTCCGCGACTATGCTCCGAATATCCTGGTACGCAATATGATCGGACAGCTCCCAGAAGCGTGACCGAGGGGCGGTCGTCGCGCCGTCGGTGATGGTGATGCGCTCACTGCGATCGGACGGAAACGGAGACGGACCGGCAACTGCGTCCGACGTCTGCGCCGTTCGCGCCCTGAGCACAGTGGTCCGAGTGAGAACCTGCTGCAACTCGGCGAGCGCACGTTCGGCATCGTCTGCGGGCCAGGACGCAAACTCGAGAAACTCGATATCGGACCACTCGCGACGGTCATCGAGGAAACGTGCAGCGACATCGATGGATCGGCCCGCGTAGGCCTCGTTGTTTGCGAAGTGCAGTACGTACAGACCGCTGGTGAATTCCTTTGCTGCGAAGAGTGCCGAGATCGAACCCACCTCCGATACGTCGAAACGGGTGAGATCGAACGAAGGGGAGTTCATAGTTCTGATCTAACTACAGTCCGTGTCCTGGCTGTAGGCCAGATGCCCATCGATGGAGCTGAAGCACCGACGCATTCAGGCGAGGGGTTCACAAACCTACTAAATTGCTTGGACGTCCTATAACCTTGCGTGATGAGCACCGGTACGCGCGTCAACACTGTCGATGGCATCCTGCGGCGGTCGGCCGCACGATTCCCGAACCGCCCAGCCGTAGTCTTCGACGGCCGTAGCCTTACCTACCGTCACCTCGACGAGACAGTCAGTCGGGTGGCCCGGTATCTGCTCTCGTTGGGACTGGTGAAGGGCGATCGCGTCGCCGCCTACGGAGTCAACTCCGACGCGTATGTCGTCGGTTTCTTGGCGTGTGCGAGGGCGGGACTGATTCACGTCCCGGTGAACTACGCGTTGGTGGGGGAAGAGCTCGGCTACCTCATTGCTCAGTCGGGGGCGCGCGCCGCACTCGTCGATCCGGAACTCACCGATGTCTTGCAGTCGGTTCGACGTGAACACGACATCGATGTGGTTCTCTCCCTTGCCGACTTGATGGATCTGGCGTTCGACGAAGATGCGTCCGAACTCGACTTCGCTGTCGACTCCGGTGATCTCGCACAGCTCCTCTACACCTCTGGAACGACGTCGAAGCCCAAGGGCGCCATGATGTCTCATGGCGCACTCGTAGCCGAGTACGTGTCCTCGGTAATTGCTCTCGGTCTAGGACGAGACGACAATCCGCTGGTGGTGATGCCGCTTTACCACTCGGCCGGAATGCATGTATTCACGCTTCCGTACCTGTCGGTCGGTGCGACGATACATCTGATGAGCAAGCCCGTTGTGCCGGAAATCCTTCGGAGGATCGAAGCGGATCGAATCGGGTCGTTGTTCTTGGCGCCCACAGTCTGGGTCCCGCTCGCAAATCATCCAGATCTCGAGACCCGAGACCTGTCCTCCTTGACCAAGGCGCAGTACGGGGCGTCGATCATGCCGGTGACGGTCCTCAACCGATTACGCGCGAAGTACCCGAACATCGAGTTCTACAACTGCTTCGGTCAGTCCGAAATCGGGCCGCTGGCAACGGTATTGCAACCCGAGGAGCACGAGGACCGGCCGGCTTCCTGTGGGAGGGCCGTGTTCTTCGTCGAGACTCGTGTCATCGACGCCGAAGGTAACGACGTTCCCGACGGCGAACCCGGTGAGGTGCTGTATCGATCGCCGCAGCTGTGCGACGGCTACTGGGACAACCCGGATGCGACGGCAGATGCATTCCGCGACGGGTGGTTTCACTCCGGAGACCTGGTGACTCGCGATGCGGAGGGTTTCATCACCGTCGTCGATCGCATCAAGGACGTCATCAACACCGGCGGTATTCTTGTAGCTTCGCGTGAGGTCGAGGATGCGATCTATACGCACCCAGCCGTCGCCGAGGTCGCCGTCATCGGGACCCCCGACGACAAGTGGATCGAGGCTGTCACCGCAGTGGTCGTGCTCAAGGACGGCCACGACGCCACTGCCGATGCACTCATCGCCCATGTGAAGGGATCGATCGCGCCGTTCAAGGTTCCCAAGAACGTGGTGTTCGTCGACGAGTTGCCGCGCAACCGAAGTGGCAAGCTTCTCAAGCGTGAACTGAGGTCGCCGGTGAAGTGACGGTTGGTACACAAGGCGACCACTGCGGCAGTCGATACCTCTTTCGATACGATTCGTCTACTTCGGGCTACTTTCGCCCTGCTGCCCACTTCATGCCCCACCCGTACTTCTTGTCCAGGTCCGACTGGCTGCCCTCGATGTACTCGACCTCACGGGTAACGGTAATGCCCTGTTTGGTGTTCTCCAGCAGTGCTATCGAGCAGATGCGGGCAGAGTTGTTGTCGGAGTCGAGCCGAACCTCGACCTGTGGTCCGGTGGTGGGGAACAGGGTGACGACGCCGTCGACCGCGGCCCAGTTGGGTGCGCCGTCGTAGATCATGGCGAAGATCAGTATCCGCTTGAAGTTCTCCGGCCGCGCGAGGTTGATGTGCATGTTCTCGCCGCCGGTCACAGTGCCTGAGCGGTCGTCGCCGTCGAGTGCGATGTAGGGGGCTGTCTCGAGCGAACCGAAGCTCTTTCCGAGTGCCTGGATGACACCCTTGGTGCCATCGGCCAGCTCGTACAAGCATCCGAGGTCGAGGTCGACTCCGCCGCTGCCGTACGAGGCGGCAGCGAGCTTGGCGAGGAAACCTTTCTTCTTGGGCTGCGGTGCTGCCGCGCCGGTCGACCAGTTGAGATTGACGCGCATCGCGCCTTGTTTTTCACCGGACTTCGTCAGGCTGATCGTGGGCGCGGCCTTGGACAAGGTCACCTTGCTCAGGCTCACTGCCGCAGCCGGCGCCGCCGGTGGCGTTGTGGGCTTGCGGGTGTAGTCGATGGCCATGGATGAAACCTCTCGTGCTGCGTTGTGCCTGTCCGGTTTGTGTATTTCCACCCAGACTAGTCGCGTATTGGATCATCCTGCGACCCGGAGTGCGCAGGAAACGGCCTCGATTGCCGACCGGATCCGATGGTCCGGCGGCCTGGACCATCGACGACGAAGCGCAGCGCTGCCCGCATCGAATCTTCGGCTCGACGCCATGCTTCAGCTTTACGGCGGAGCACCGAATCGGAATTGCCCTCTGCGGTTGCGTGATCCGCACGTTCGGCCCAGCTGAAGTGCTCGCTCCCGCAGGCCCGCAGAAGTTCCAGGATGGCGAGTCGATCGTGCCCGCAGAGCGAGGCCACGTGCCGCGAGTCGGGCACCTGGCCTGGCAGGTCCGAGTAGATCAGCGCCCGCAGTTCTTCGGGCAGGATCGTCTCATCGATGGACCGCTGCTGCAGCTGGAATGCCAAAGCGTCGCCGCACTCGGAGATGAAACGAACGAACAATCCGAGCCCGCGCCCGAGATGCTCCTCGACCAGTGGTGAGCAGTCGATTCTCGTAGTAGCGACCACTCTGCCTTCGGTGAACCGGAAATTGATGTCAGGCCAGGAAAGAGCGAGGCGCTGAGTTCTCGACACTGCTGTTCGGCACTGCGGATCGATGTCGAAGGCAATGAACAGCTCCACAACGGGTTCGGCTTCCAACACTCGCAAGTAGGCCGTCCCGCAGTCGAATGGGAACGCTATGTTCCCGTCGACGTCCTTGGTCGGCTCGGCGAACATGATCGAGTCGAGTATCGCGTCGACCTGTGACGAAAGTCGATCGTAGGGACTCGGCGCATCCCAGCCATCCAGGGCGGAATCGGTGTCGAACACTGCCGACGGTGGACTGCCGTCGGCCCAGGCAGCAAGAAGCGATGGATGCGTGACGCCGCGGATCTCGCGCAACAGGGTGGTGATCGCGGCCGATGCAAATTCCGTGTCCTCGGCTGCGGCCAGGACGTACAAGTCGAGTGAGTGGTACGCGGAGGGGGAACCGCTGTCGACCCCGTCCCAGCCTGCGTGGGCCAACATGATTCGATCTTCAGCCGTCATCAGTCGAACTATCGCGCGCCGAATCGTCACGTCGACGCGAACGGACCCATCGACGCGTCCGGTGACCGTCAGGAACAGGTCGTTCTCGCTCAACCTGTCGCGTGTCGTCGTGGTGCAGATCGAGAGTGTGTCGCCACAGCGCATCGCGGCAAAGTAGCAACCTAGACGAACAGTGAAACGGATCCATGCCGCGTCGAGCCCGGCATCGAAATCAAGTTCCTCGGACATGAGGTACCTCCTTGATCGCACGTGGGAACCAGGGTTTCAGCTGGTTTCCGCCATCGGGAGGTGCCCGATGTGGGTTCGTTCTTGCCTTGTGAATTCACCTTAGTAGTGTGGTCCGACATTGGAGACCGTCGAATGCGTCGAATCCTGCTCGATGGCAGCTCGAGATTGCGTAGGGAGCGAAAAATTTTGCGCTGCAATCCAATTGGTCCTGTCATTCAATCGAATGACAGGACTTTTCGGGGACGGTACGTTTGCGGCGTGTCGAACCCTCGAGTGTGTGTCTACCAACGCGAAAAGCCGTGCCGGAAATGAATCTCGGCACGGCCCATCAGATCGTCTGTCTACTTCTTGGAGACGCGAACCAGCTTCTTGTTCACGAATTCGTCCATGCCCCATGGGCCCAGTTCGCGGCCGACACCCGAACGCTTGACGCCGCCGAATGGGAGGCCGGGGAGCGTGGTGCCGTGCTCGTTGACAAAGGCCATGCCCACATCGAGTTGCTCTGCCACCGTTCGAGCATTGTCGAGATCGGTGCTCCAGACCGACCCGCTCAGGCCGTACGCGGATGAATTAGCCAATTCGATTGCCTCCTCGGCGCTCTTGACCTTGTAGATCACGCCCGCAGGCCCGAACAGCTCTTCGCTGTACGCACGCATATCCGGGGTGACATCGGTCAGGAGAGTCGGCTCGACATATGCGCCGGGGCCATCGATTTTCTTGCCGCCGGTGAGCAAGGTGGCTCCCTTGCCGACAGCGTCGTCGATCTGCTCGATGAGGTTGTCGGCAGCGGTCTGCGAGGACAGTGGGCCCATCGTGGTGTTCTCGTCCAACGGATCGCCGGTCTTCGTGGCCGCGAACGATGCGGTCAGTTTGGTGACGAACTCGTCGAAGTACTGCTCGGTGACAATGATGCGCTTGGCGGCGTTGCAGGCCTGACCTGCATTCGACAGCCGCGCGCGGGTAGCCGATGCGACGGTGGAGTCCATGTCATCGGAGTCGAGGAGGATGAAAACATCGGATCCGCCGAGTTCGAGGACGACCTTCTTGAGGTTGCGGCCGGCTGTTTCCGCAACAGAGGTTCCTGCGCGCTCGCTGCCGGTGAGGGACACGCCCTGAACCCTGGGGTCGGCGATCATGTCTGCGATCTGCTCATTGCTCGCGAAGATGTTGATGTACGCATCTGCAGGCAGGCCAGCCTGCTGGAAGATTTCTTCCATGAGCAGAGCCGACTGCGGACAGTTCGGTGCATGCTTGAGCAGAATCGTGTTGCCGACCATCAAGTTCGGCCCGGCGAAGCGAGCAACCTGGTAGTACGGAAAGTTCCACGGCATGATTCCGATGAGCGCACCGATCGGCTTGCGTTGCAGCACTGACTCTTCCGCACCGGGGACGTCGAGCTTCTCGTCCTCGAGCAACGTCGGGCCGTTGTCGGCGTAGTACTGGTAGATGGCCGAGGACAGCTGAACCTCGCCCTTCGCCTCGGCGAGCGGCTTGCCCATCTCGACGGCAATGCTTCGCGCCAACTCGTCGGATCGTTCGACATAGAGGTCGGCAACTTTGTGCAGGATCTCTGCACGATGCTTCGGCGACGTCTTGCTCCACGTCAGGTAGCCGGACTGTGCAGCGGCGAGCGCACGCTCGACACCGGCAGTGTCGAGGGTCTCGAATTCCTTCACGGTCGTGCCGTTGGCAGGATTGACAGTTTTGTAGGTTGTCATACCCGCTTCAACAGGATGTGGGTGTCTCGTTGTTCCAATTCGAGCATGTCAATCGCTGCACCGCTGGTCGGTAGGGGTGGTCGGGTGGTGAAGTGTCACAGGGAGCGCACCCGATCGATCCCACTGAGAGTGCCCTGTAGGTACTCGCCCCTCGACGTGATGAGTCCTGACGTCTGCAGCGTGTCGTTGGCTATCGAGCCCGGCAACTGCTGAGTGGCCAGCACTGAACCGGTATTCGGATCGATCACCGTGAACTCGAATCCGTCCAAGCCCGAGGTAGTGGCAGATGACAGGGGGAGATCCTGACGAACCACGGTGTACAGGTGACTGTCCGCTGTGGACAGGCGCGGAACCGCGGCGCTACGCACTTCGTTGTCCCACACTGTGTGGCAGCCGGAGCCGCCGAGGTCGACCCGGGTCATCCCTCCGGTGAAGCGTGCTGTGGCGGGCACCGCGGGGCCGGCGTCCGCGGGCACCCTGGGATACGGGTATCCATATGTACTCGCCACGAACACCGAGTTACCGACGCCGATCGGTGAGTTCTCGCTACCCGGGCCTCCGGTGGTGAGGACGGGTTGCGAGCACACGAGCTCGCCGGTCGAGGCTCGATATACCTGCAGCTCGACCTGATCGTCGGCATTGTTGACGATGGTCAGATAGTCGGCTCCAGTGGCCGGGCCGAAGTACGTCGGTGTGGAGCCGGTACCCCAGCTCAGCTGGCCGGGTTTGCGAGTGCTGCCGCGATCATAGGGAGCACGCCAATCGACTTTCGGAGCTCCGCCGTCGGCGCTGAGCTGGTAGAGCGCGTGGGTGGTGGCGACGGCAATCCCGCTGGTGGAGCTGGAGATGTTTGCCACGTGCTCGCCCGCGGGGAGCTGCAGGATCCGTATGGTGCCGGCGTCGTCCACGATCCCGACTCGGCCGGCGCCAGAGGCGAACCAGATGTTGCCCTGCCAATCGGGTACGAGCCCGGTCACGTTGTCGCCGTGGGGGATTGCCGCGGTCAAGTCGACGGACTGATCGATGGTCAGCGTCCAGGTACCCAGTGGCGTCCGGTGGTGCCCCACTCGGACGAGCATGCGGTCACCGCCGACAGCGACGAGTCGGTCGGCGTTGTCCAGGAAGGCATATACGCCCCCGAGCAGGCTGCCCTTCACAAGTGCGAGGTTCGCGACCGATGCCGCTGCACCGGTGCCGAGTACCGCGGTGTCGATCAGGTGCACGATCGGAGTCTGGTCGAGGATCGCGGTGCACAGTGCGAGAACCATCCCGTCGGAACCTTCCAACAGGGTCGGGCAGGCGGCAGCCAACGGGAGCGAGTCCACCGCGAGAGGTCCGCTGGGACCGGCGAGATGTGTCGCGTCGGAGGAACCGGCATCGCCATGCATCGTCGATGTGCCGACGGGACCGAGGAATGGGTTGGCAGGGGCGAGGGGACCCCAAGTGGGCTGCGCCGAAGCGACACCACCACCGACGGTGGCTATCAGGACGAAGGTGAGTGCGAAAAGGAACAGAGCCTGCTGGGACTGCCGGTTCACGATTGCTCCCTCTTTCCCTGCCTCGGTGCGATGCGATGCGGTCAGAACGGTGCCAGCAAGGCCGGCACCACGAATTGTTCGATCATGGTGCGCTCGTCGGCCTCGTCGGCGCCGGGAACGTGGAGCAGCGAAACGATCACCCGAACCAGCCACCGGGCGCGCCGGGAAAGCTCTTGCTGGTCAACGGTTCCGGCGTCGGCGAGCAACGCTGCGCCCAGCACCTCGATAACCTCCGAGGTGTTGGCGATTTCGGAGGCGATAGCCGCATCGCCGAGTCCGAACCAGGCGGCCAGGATCGGCGTCGCCCGTACCTCTCGTAACGCACCGAGTGTTGCCTCGACGACGCGTCGTCGCGGGTCGTCGATAGTGGCGACCTGCTCCGCCAACCGCTCGCCGAGCCCTCGGGCTTCCCGGTGTACGAACGCCAGGTGCAGTGCTCGACGGTTCTCGAAGTACCGGTACAGCGTTGCCCGCGAACATCCTGCCGCCTTGGCGATCTCGGCCATGCCGGTGGTCGCCACGCCGCGCACCACGAAAAGCTCCGCGGCAGCGTCCAGGATTCGTTCTGCCGCGATCTCGGTGCGCTCCTCACGCAGCCAGGGTGAGGTCGCTGCGTCTGCGCCTGCCATCAGCTCACCGTGAACGGCACATGGGTGGGACGACGCACATAGTTGCCGGGCGCGTACTCCACGGAGTCGATGTCTACGGTGAAGTCCGGATATCTCCGCAGCAGTTCCTCGAGCGCGACGCGGGCCTGCATCCGTGCGGCGGCCGCCCCGAGACAGTGGTGAGCTCCGTGGCTGAAGGTCAAAATCTGGCGTGGAGCACGCAGCACGTCGAACTCCTCCGCGTCGGGGCCGTAGACACGCGAGTCGCGATTGGCGGACCCATAGACCAGCAGGACCTTACGTCCCGCTGGGATGGTGACGCCCTCGATGGTGACCTCGTGTGTGGTGGTGCGGGCCAAGCCCTGCACCGGTGAGGTCAGACGCAGGAGTTCCTCGACGGCGTCAGGAATCCGAGATGGGTCCTCGAGCAGCAGCGCACGCTGGTCGAGTCGCTGGGTCAGCAGTTGCGCAGCGCCGCCGAGCATCCCGGTCGTGGTGTCGTTGCCGCCGGTGACCATGGTGAAGGCGAAGCCGAGAATGGATAGCAGTCCGGAGATGTCTCCGTCCGCGCCGACCCCCGCGCTGACCAGGTGCGAGATGGTGTCATCACCGGCTTGTCCAGTTGCGGCCTCTGCTCGACGGCGTTCGATCAATGCGCCGAAGTAACCCATCAGGTCACCCACGGCGGCCGCTGCGTCGAGGGTGTCGCCGGTTGCCGTGGCCGCCACGATCGAGTCGGTCCAGCCGTCGAACCTGTCGCGGTCCTCGGCCGGGACGCCCAGATAGTGGGCGACGACCATGCTCGGCAGCGGTTTGAACAGCGCCGTGACGATGTCTCCGCTGCCGGCGGCGCGGAGCCCTTCCAGTCGCTCGATGACGAATTCGCGGACAGCCGGCTCGACGGAGTTGACCTGCCGGGGGGGTGAACCCGCGGGCGACGAGACGCCGAAACTCGGTGTGCTCCGGTGGGTCCTGCATGACCATCGGAGGGTTGTCGCGCATGCCGATCTTGTCCAGTTCACCGTACTGGGTGGTCAGACCCTCCGCGGAGGAAAAGCTCTCGTGATCGCGGGCTGCGGAGTACACATCGGTGTGTCGGGTCAGCACCCAGTAGTCGTTATCGGGCGATCCGGTCGGCACAACATGGTGCACGGGATCCTGATCGCGCAATGCCGCGTACATGCCGAACGGATTGCGCCAGGCTTCGCCGGAGGGCGGAACGTACGAGGCCTTCGGGGACAATGCGGTCGCCATGTATCGAGAGTGAGACAAACGGACACATATGTCAATAGTAAAAACCCACCGGTGCTCGCGTAGACCGACTACGCGAACACCGGCGGGGGAGTGGAATCAACCTACGGTCAGGGCCAATTCGTCATCTGCGACGTCGACCGACACCGAACCGCCCTCGGCAAGAACGTCGTCGAGCAGCAGGTCTGCGATACGGTCGTCCAGCGAACGTTGGATCGACCGACGCAACGGACGCGCACCGAAATCGGGTTGATGCCCGTTCGAGGCGAGCCAGTCGACGGCCGCGTCGCTGAACTTGATCTCGATACCCCTGGCCGACAGACGCTCTCGGCTGTCCTGCAGCATCAGGTCGGTGATCGTATGCAGCTGTTCGGTATCGAGCTTTCGGAAGACGACGATTTCGTCGATCCGGTTGAGGAACTCGGGCCGCATCGCTTCCCGTAGCCGTCCCATCACCCGATCGCGAATCGGCTTTTCGTCTTGAGCGCCGGTGGTGAAGCCCAGTCCGCCCGACTTGCTGGAGATGAATTCCGACCCCAAGTTGCTGGTCATGATCACCACGGTGTTGCGGAAGTTGACCGTGCGACCCTGGCCGTCGGTCAGACGGCCGTCGTCGAGCACCTGTAGCAACGTGTCGAACACGTCCGGGTGTGCCTTCTCGATCTCGTCGAGAAGAATCACCGAATACGGATTGCGCCGGACCTGCTCGGTGAGCTGCCCCGCCTCGCCGTAACCGACGTATCCGGGAGGGGCCCCGACGAGCCGGCTCACGGTGTGGCGTTCGCCGAACTCGCTCATGTCCAGACGCACCATCTTCTTCTCGTCACCGAACAATGATGCGGCCAATGCCTTTGCGAGCTCGGTCTTTCCGACTCCGGTCGGACCGAGGAACAAGAAGCTGCCGACGGGTCGGTTCGGGTCGCTCATGCCGGTTCGGCTGCGGCGCACCGCACGTGAAATCGCCTTGACGGCCTCGTCTTGTCCGACGACGCGCTCGTGCAATTCGGATTCGAGCAACCGCAGCCGGTCCTTCTCTGCCTGCGTCATCTGGCTCGCGGGGATGCCCGTCGCACGGGAGACCACGAACGCGATGTCGGCCGCCGTCACCTCGGGTATGTCCTCGTCGGATTTGGTGCCGTTCAGACGCCCCAGGATTTTCATGGCCTCGTCGCGGAGTTGCGACGCGCGTTCGTAGTCCTCGTCGGAGATCGCCTTTGCCTTGTCGACTTCCAAAGCGGCGAGCTGCTCTTGGAGCGCATCCTTGTCGATGCTCGGGGTGCTCAACTGCATGCGCGCACCGGCTTGGTCGATCAGATCGATCGCCTTATCCGGCAGGAACCGGTCGCCGATGTAGCGATCGGACAATTCGACGGCAGCAGTGATCGCATCGTCGGTGTATCGGACGCCGTGGTGCTCTTCGTAGCGGGTCCGTAGGCCGGTCAGAATCGCAACAGCGTCCTCGACGCTCGGTTCGGGAACCGTCACGGGTTGGAATCGGCGTTCCAGAGCCGGATCCTTCTCGATGTGGGTGCGGTATTCGTCGAGCGTCGTTGCCCCGACGATGTGCAGCTCACCGCGAGCGAGCTTGGGCTTGAGGATGTTTCCGGCATCCATGGCGCCTTCGGCGCCACCGCCTGCCCCGGCGATCGTGTGGACCTCGTCGATGAAGACGATAAGTTCGTCTTTGTGCGCGACGATTTCTTCTATCACCTTGGTGAGGCGTTCCTCGAAGTCACCGCGGTACCGAGTGCCCGCCACCATGGACGACAGGTCGAGTTGCACGATCCGCTTGCCGTTCAGGCGATCCGGGACGTCACCGTCGACGATGCGTTGTGCAAGCCCTTCGACGACGGCAGTCTTGCCGACGCCTGCTTCGCCGACGAGAACAGGATTGTTCTTGGTGCGACGCGAAAGGATCTCGATGGTTTGTTGAATCTCCTCGGAGCGTCCGACGACCGGGTCGATCCCGCCGTCGCGAGCGCGTTGGGTGAGGTCGACGCCGTACTTGTCGAGTGTCGGGGTGTCGGAGTTCGATTCGGAAGCCACCGAGCCACCCTTGAGCGCAGTTTGCAGCCCTTCGGGTGTGATGCCCTCCGAGGCGAGCAGTCGACCGGCGATCTGCTCGAGGTCGGCTGCGAAGGACACGAAGAGGTGCTCGGGGTCGATGTACGTCGAGCCCAGTGTCTGGGCAATGTGATGGGCCTCGAGGATGGCGGTCTTGAGGGTGCTGCTCAGGCCGGTGGCATTGGCAGGGGATTGAGCGCGCGACTGCGGTAGTCGGAGTTCGACGGCGTCGACGACGGCGTCGGGCTGGGCGCCTGCGCGCTGCATCAGGTTGCGGATGGGGTCGTTCTGCGCCATGACGTGTAAAACGTGAAGCGCATCCAGCTCAGCGTCGCCGCGACCTGCTGCGAACGTGGCTGCGTCGCCGATGAGGGACTGGGTGGACCTGCTCATCAGACGGCTGATATCGATGCGACGAGGACCTTCTGGTCCAAAGTAAGCCGGCATTGAGTTCCTCCTACAAGGGGTGAGCGTCTTCGACTCAACTAACGTGCGTAGGGGTGATTCAATTCCCGAAGGCATTTTTCGCTCGCCCGACCCCGCCTGACCGCTTGCTAAGGTCGACCGGTGTCCAGCTCTCAGCGCAAGATCCTCAGGCGCATCGTCGTGACCGTCGTCGCGCTCTGTGCAGCGTTCTTGGCCTTCGACGGGCTGACGAACGGCAACTGGTACGCAGTCGGCTTCGCCGTTTTCGCAGCGGTCATGTTGCTCGACTGGCTCCGGCCGACCTCGACCTCGACCTCGGAAGCGGTCGAGTCCGTCGACCCGTCTATGGTGCCCGCGGATGATGTCCTCGCTGCCATCAGCGCGACGGACAGCCGGATTCTGGCCATCAAACGACTCCGCGAGCACCATCCCGGGCTCGGCCTGAAAGACGCGAAAGACCTGGTCGACGATCGACTCGGCCGATGATCGATCTGCGCTACTTGTCGCGTTTCTTCGTTCCCGGCAGAATCCCGGCGACTATCACTGCTTTGACGTAGGGCCGCACGCGGGAGATCAGCTCCTCGGCATCGGAACGTTGCGCCAGATGGCCGAGGCCATGGCGTCGGTGCGGGCTTCGATGTGAGCATCGAGTGCAACCCCGTCGCCGGTGAGAGCCTCGTTCTTGTCTGATCGCGTGATCAGACCTCGGGACGCGAGGCGGTCGGCGGCAGCGGCCCATTCTTCGTCCGACCATTGCCGAGTGAGCTGAGTGATGCGCTTGCCGAGCACTCTGCGAGCATTCGGGTCGGGGTGGACGGCTTCATGGAAGACCACGGCTTCGGCTGGATCCAGCTCGGCGTCGACAAGCGCTGCGAGATGCCCGTCGCCCCGCCACTCGCGGATGACGGCGATGGCGTGCCAGAGCTCGAGATGTGGCACATCCGGGGCTACAGCCGAGTGCCATGCTGCCGAGAGCGTGCGTCCGGCGAAGACTGCGGTGTCGCCGACATCGTGCAATTGCTTCGCCAGCTCGACGAGTTCGGCATCGGTGGCCAGCGAACCGAGGGCGTCGCCGAGAACCGAGTCGAGCATCGACCACCGTCGATCCGACACCGTCTCCAAACCCGCTGCAACCGCGAGCGGCCACACCCGTTCGATCAGCGCGGGATTGAAGTTGTAGAACGCTGCCGCTACGACGCTTGCCGTTGTTTCACCCAGCGGCGCCGCCCGCGCGCCGACGTACCAGGCGTGGCCGTCGAGGCCGGTGTCCTCGCCGGCCGACTTCAGCTGTGGATTGAAGTAGGAGGTGAGGTGGTATGGCTCGAGCGTCGTGTACGCGGCGCGGGCAATCGTGGACAGCGAGGTATCGGTGTGGCTGCTCATGGTGCTCGAACCTACCTGTCCGCGAGCGAGCCCGTCGCCAATCAGAGACGCTCGATATTGCTTGGGACCCAGGATGATCGGATCGAGGGCCCTGCCCTGTCAGTTGGAGAGCACTGCCTTGAGGAATGCCTTCGTTCGTTCCTGTTTCGGGTTCGTGAAGATGTCCTCGGGGGTGCCTTCCTCGAGGATCCGCCCGTTGTCGAAGACGAGCACCCGATCCGCGACGTCACGTGCAAAGCCCATCTCGTGGGTCACGATGAGCATCGTGATGTCCGTTGTGTCGGCGATGGTGCGCAGCACGTCGAGTACGTCGGCCACCAGCTCGGGATCGAGTGCCGAGGTCACCTCGTCGAGGAGAAGAATGTCAGGATCCATCGCGAGTGCGCGGGCGATGGCGACGCGCTGTTGCTGACCGCCCGACAGCTTGGTGGGATGACTGTTTTCCTTGTCTGCGAGGCCCACTGTTTCGAGTAGTTCGCGGGCTCGGGCGATCGCGTCGGCTTTGCTCTTCCCGAGAACGTGAATCGGTGCCTCGGTTATGTTCTCCAGCACCGTCATGTTGGGGAAGAGATTGAATTGCTGGAACACCATGCCGATCTTGGTGCGCACGGATCGGAGGTGCTTCTCGGAGGCGACGACGAGCTTGTCACCTTTGTACTGGTGACTCAGCGGTTGATCCTCGATCCAGATGACGCCTTCGTTGACTTTCTCGATAGTCATGAGTAGGCGGAGGATCGTGGTCTTTCCGGATCCACTGGGACCGATCAGTGCGACGCGCTCGCCACGTGCGACGCGAAAGTCCAAGTGGTCCAACACGATGTGACTGCCGAATTGTTTGACGACCTTGTCGAACGAGATCATGGTCTGCGTGCCGTCAGTAGGCAAGTCTCTTCTCCAGTCTTCTGATGAGGATCGAGGTCGGGTAGCTCGCGATCAGGAAGATGACACCGGCCATCGTGATCGGCTCCAAATACTGGAAGGTTCGCGCTCCGTATTGCTGAGCAGCTGTAACCATTTCGACGACAGTGATCGCGAACAAGAACGGCGTGTCCTTGAACATCGAGATTGCGTAATTGCCCAGGGCAGGGATGGTGGTGCGAATTGCTTGGGGAAGCACTACTCCTTGCCACGTGCGCGTGGTCGGCAGCGACAATGCGCGCGCTGCTTCCCATTGGCCCGGTGGCACTGCATCGATACCGGCTCGGTAGACCTCGGCCATATAGGTCGAATAGTGGATGCCGAGCACGGCGATACCGATCTGCAAGGCAGAGAATTGCGGTAGCAGGTAGTAGGCGAACAGCAGTTGCACCACCAGAGGCGTGAGCCGGATGAATTCCGAGATCATGCGTAGCGGCACCGTCACGAGTTTGGGCGCCGCGTGGCGTACGACAGCTATCACCAGTCCGAGGACCGCTGCCACGAAAAACCCGATCACGGTAGCGAGGACCGTTATCTTGAATCCTTCGAGCAGGTAGGGAAGCGAGTCCCATGCTCGTTCCCAACTCCATTGCACGCTCATCGGCCCACCCCCACATTCTCGTTGATGTTCTCCGGCCTCAGGCTCAGCACCTCACGCAGCGAAGGCCCGGTGCCGAGCTTGCCTTTTGCGCGCACTTCGAGAACGTTCATCAGCAAGGTCAGGATGTAGGCGATGATGAAGTACAGAACGAGTCCGATTCCGAAGGCGAAAAGGGTGTCGCCGGTGCCTCGTCTGAGTTGTTCGATCTGGTACGTGAGATCTTGGAGGAGAACGAAGCTCGCGAGAGCACTGCCTTTGAGTAGCTGAATCAGAAGGTTCGTCAGCGGCGGGAGCATCTGTACCCACGCCTGTGGGAAGACAACTCTGCGAAGCCGTTGGGCAGAGGAGAAGTTGAGGGCGAGCGCGGCCTCCCATTGCGGCGCCGGAACGGCTGCGATCGAACCCCGGACGACTTCCGCGCCGTAGGCGCCGTAGTTCAGACCGAGTGCCAGGATCGCGCAGAATGTCGCGTCCAGCTGATAGCCGAATAGTGGCAGAACGTAGAAGAGCCAGAACAACTGGACCAGTAGTGATGTGCCACGGAAGAATTCGACGACTACACGTGCGGGAGCTCGAACCGACTTGAGTCGACTGCCTGCGGCAAGCCCAAGAATCAAGGCTAGAACGAAGGCCAATGCCGCCCCGCCGAGCGTCAGGAGAACGGTGGTGGTGATGCCTTCCTGGATTCGCGGCCACGAATCCAGGAAGGTCTCGATGTTGTCTTTCACGATCGGATTTCTCGGCCTGCGATCAGGAGTCCGCCTCGCAGAGTTGCGCGGTGGTCAGCGACGGGTCGGGCAATTCTTCCGCCGTGAATCCGTACTCGCCGACGATGGAGAGGTACTTGTCGGGGTCGGAGGTGATCTTTGCGAGCTCTTCGTTGTAAGCGGCGAGAAGTTCGGTGTCATCGGTACGGAACACCGTTGCGCCTGCGCCGACCTGAGGCTTGCCATCGATAACGGCAACGAAGGACTCGGTGACGTCGACGGGAGCGTCTGGATTGTTCGTCTTCATCCAGTTCAGTGAGATTGCGGTAAGCGCGAAGACATCTGCGCGGCCGGAAGTCACAGCATCCATCCCGTCCTGCGGGGTGGCGACCTGTGTGGACGGGATATCGAGAGCCGCCGCGTAATCGGACTCGACTGCGCCGGTCATCGTCGAGAGCTTCAGGCCGCTGTCCTTGACCGACTGCATGTCCGTCAGATTGGCCGGGTTTCCGGCAGGGACCATCAGTGCCGTCGTGTAATTGAACTCGGGATCTCCGAATGCTGCCTGCTCACAGCGCTGGGGGAGAATCGACATTCCGGCGCTGACCACATCGAATCTGTTGGCCTGCAAGCCTGGAATGAGTGCGCCGAAGTCGGCATTGACGCCTTCGACGTTGTCGATACCGAGGTTGCCGAAGATCTCGCGGTGCAGAGCGACGGTTGCGCCCGTCAGCTGCCCGTTCTCTTCGAAGCTGTACGGGGCTTCGCCCGCGAATCCGACTGTGATCGTTCCCTTGTCCTGCAGGGACTGAACGCGGTCTTCGCTGCTGGTGGAGTCGGTCGACGTGCAGCCGACGAGCGAGGCGGCGGCCAGTGAGACTCCGGCGAGCGTTGCGACGAGCCTTTTGTTCGAGATGTCGTGAAGCACTGTTCGTGCCATGTGGCGAGGCCTTCCGATCACCGTTCGGCAACGACACGGATACAGCGGCCACCACCGCCGATTGAGTTCCCCGGCGGGAAGCGGCGCGGCTGATTTCGCGCATTTTTGCCGACCCTTTGAATGTTCTTCGGTTGACGAAACTTAACACGCTCACAGGTTGCACATCGGGTCATTGGAGGCGCTTCTTCGGGCTCCGCGACCGCTGGCATGCGTCGAAATGCCTGACCAATGCATGTATTTGTTGGTCTTGACACGAACGGGTAACGATCGGCGGGTCCTGGTCAGAAATCCTGACACGGATAGGCATTTCGGCTCTCGAGCATCTCGGCACGACCGAGTCGGTCGCAGCACTCGCAGTCGGCTCGTCAACAGCAGGAGGGTGTCGGTACCGTCGCGCCCACCGATGGGTCTCCGCCGCAACATGCGGGGCCGTCCTTGTTCGGCTCGTCAGGCAAAGACGGGTTGGTTCCGAAAGTGTCCGAGTCGGCGAGGACGGTATAGACCTCCCAGCGTTCACCGGCAGGTCCGCTGACCCAGACCTTGTCCTGTGTCGCGAAACAGCACGTGGTGCCGATCTCTTCGTCGGTGAACAATCCTTCGCCGGTCAACCGGGCAATCTCGTCGTGAACCTGGGTCGAGGACTCGACTTCGATGCCCAGGTGGTTCAAAGTTCCTCCCTGTCCGAAGTTTTCGATGAGAACGAGTTTGAGTGGTGGGTCTGCGATGACGAAGTTGGCATAACCCGGCTTGACCTTCGCCGGGGTGGTTCCGAAGAGTTTGGTGTAGAACGTGACCGCCTGATCGATGTCGTCGACGTTGAGGGCGAGTTGGGCGCGTGACATTGGGAGTACCTCCACCTGTGTGACGTATGTCGAATTACTTACTCGGTCACAATGCGCGTGGATTCGACATAAGTCAAGAAGGTAGTAGCCTGGGGTGCATGCCCAAGACGCTGCCGCTGATCGATGCCACGGCCCCACTCTGCTGTGCGCCAGTCTCTGCACAGCCGATGGCCGACGGCGAGGCCCTCGAATTGGCCGTGCGGTTGAAGGCGCTCGCGGATCCTGCGCGCCTGAAGTTGCTGTCGGTTCTACTGACCGACCCTGTGGGGGAGATCTGCACGTGCGATCTCGCGGCAACGATAGGGCTGGCAGAGTCGACGGTCAGCCATCATCTCGGCCAGCTCAAGAAGGCAGGCATGGTCGTTGCTGTCCGTCGGGGCATGAATGTCTACTACTCCGCGCGTACCGAGGCGCTCGACGCGCTGCGTGTGGTGCTCGACCCCCATTGCTGCACCTGATCGGCGGTGACGGCATTTCGGCCACGGCGGCATGACGCTACTGGTCAGTAGGGGTCGTATCCCGCTACTGCTCCGCACGGCGCCGGATCGAAAGCTTAAAGTTGGGGGGACGTATCCAAAAGACGACGTTGAAAACTGAGGCAAAGGCGAAACATGACTGCGAAACAGCCGACCATCATATACACCCTGACCGACGAGGCGCCGATGCTTGCGACGCATGCGTTTCTGCCGGTCGTGCGTGCGTTTGCCAGTGCGGCCGACATCGACGTTGCATCGAGCGATATCTCCGTGGCCAACCGCATCCTTGCCGAGTTCCCCGATTATCTCTCCGAGGATCAGAAGGTGCCGGACAACCTGGCCGAACTGGGTCGGCTGACGCAACTGCCCGACACCAACATCATCAAGCTGCCGAATATCAGCGCTTCGGTGCCGCAGCTTATCGCGGCTGTGAAAGAGCTTCAGGACAAGGGTTTCGCGATCCCGGACTTCCCGGGAAATCCGAAGACCGACGAAGAGAAGATCATTCGTGATCGCTACACGAAGTGCCTCGGCAGTGCGGTCAACCCCGTTCTCCGCGAAGGTAACTCCGATCGCCGCGCGCCGAAGGCCGTCAAGGAGTATGCCCGCAAGCACCCGCACAGCATGACCGAATGGTCGATGGCATCGCGCACCCACGTGGCGCACATGCGCAGCGGCGATTTCTATCATGGCGAAAAGTCCACGGTCGTCGACGGCGATCGTGAAGTGAAGATGGAACTGCTGACCGCCGACGGCGAGTCGATCGTCCTGAAGCCGAAGGTGTCGCTCAAAGACGGCGACGTGATCGACTCCATGTTCATGAGCAAGAAGGCATTGCTCGACTTCTACGAGGAGCAGATGCAGGACGCCTATGAAACCGGCGTCATGCTTTCGCTGCATGTGAAGGCAACGATGATGCGGGTCTCGCACCCCATCGTGTTCGGGCATGCTGTCCGTGTCTTCTACAAAGACGCATTCGCCAAGCACGGAGACCTCTTCGAAGAGCTCGGTGTCAACGTAAACAACGGCCTGTCCGATCTGTACAGCAAGATCGAGACGCTTCCCGCCTCCACGCGTGACGAGATCATCGAGGATCTGCACAAGTGCCATGAGCATCGGCCGGAATTGGCCATGGTGGATTCGGCACGCGGAATCTCGAACTTCCACTCTCCGAGTGACGTCATCGTCGACGCATCCATGCCCGCGATGATCCGGGCCGGCGGCAAAATGTGGGGCGCCGATGGTCGTCCCAAGGACACCAAGGCCGTCAACCCCGAGTCCACGTTCGCGCGTATCTACCAGGAGATGGTGAACTTCTGTAAGACGAATGGCGCGTTCGATCCGACGACGATGGGCACCGTCCCCAACGTCGGACTGATGGCGCAGCAGGCCGAGGAATACGGCTCGCACGACAAGACTTTCGAGGCACCGAAGGCCGGCATCGCCAACATCACCGATATCGCCACCGGTGAGGTACTGCTGACCCAGACCGTGGAAGAGGGCGACATCTGGCGCCTGTGCATCGTCAAGGACGCACCGATCCAGGACTGGGTCGCGCTGGCTGTGCGACGCGCCCGTGAATCGGGAATGCCGGTGGTCTTCTGGCTCGATCCGTACCGCCCGCACGAGAACGAACTGATCGCCAAGGTGCGCACGTACCTGAAGGACCATGACACCGAGGGTCTGGACATCCAGATCATGTCGCAGGTTCGTGCGATCCGCTACACGATGGAGCGTCTGGTCCGCGGGCTCGACACCATCTCCGCGACGGGCAACATTCTGCGTGACTACCTCACCGACCTGTTCCCGATCCTCGAATTGGGCACCAGCGCAAAGATGCTCTCCATCGTTCCGCTGATGGCTGGTGGCGGACTGTACGAAACCGGCGCAGGTGGCTCGGCGCCGAAGCACGTCAAGCAGCTCCTCGAAGAGAATCACCTGCGGTGGGACTCGCTCGGTGAGTACCTGGCCTTGGCCGTCAGCCTGGAAGATCTGGGTAGCAAGACCGGCGGCAAGGCAACTGTTTTGGGCAAGGCCCTGGATGCGGCGACAGGCAAGTTGCTCGAGAACAGCAAGGGACCGTCGCGGAAGACCGGCGAACTCGACAACCGCGGCAGCCAGTTCTATCTCGCGCTGTACTGGGCGCAGGAGCTCGCCGAGCAGACCGAGGATGCGGAACTGGCGAAGCACTTCGCTGGATTGGCAAAGGCGTTGGCCGACAACGAAGAAACGATCGTCAAGGAATTGAACGACGCGCAGGGCAAGGCCGTCGAGATCGGTGGCTACTACTACCCGGATCCCGAAGCCACCGCTGCCGTCATGCGGCCGAGCAAGACGTTCAACGACGCGTTGGCGGCTGCGCAGCAG
>JBBPZN010000036.1:0-7154 GCA_038198705.1 Mycobacteriales bacterium | reverse complement strand
CGACGAGGCCTGGGACGTCGC
Source organism: Mycobacteriales bacterium (assembly GCA_038198705.1). Taxonomy (GTDB): domain Bacteria; phylum Actinomycetota; class Actinomycetes; order Mycobacteriales; family Mycobacteriaceae; genus Rhodococcoides. The sequence continues at coordinate 7,133 of JBBPZN010000036.1, read as the reverse complement.
CGAACTTGCTGCACTCGATGTACCTATTCTCCAGGGTCTGTGTTTGACCAGTAGTCGCGCGACGTGGCAGGAGAACAACGACGGTATGTCTCCGCTCGACGTCGCCACGCAGGTGGCGGTGCCGGAGTTCGATGGCCGACTGATCACGGTTCCGTTTTCGTTCAAAGAGATCGACGACGACGGCCTCACCACCTATGTGCCCGACCACGAACGGGCAGCACGCGTAGCGGGAATCGCGGTGCGTCATGCGCGACTGCGCCACATTCCCGCAGCTGAGCGCAGGATCGCGTTGATGTTCTCGGCATATCCGACCAAGCACGCTCGAATCGGAAATGCCGTCGGACTCGACACCCCAGCGAGTGCGATCGCGCTGATGAGCGATATGCGTAGTGCTGGATACGACCTGGGTCCGGCCCAAGGCCCCGATGCAATTCCGGGCCTCGCAGCGCGCGACGGCGACGCATTGATCCACGCCCTGATCGCCCGCGGCGGCCAGGATCCGGAGTGGCTCACCGCGGAGCAACTCGAAGGCAATCCGATTCGTATCTCGGCGGCGCGGTACCGGTCATGGTTCGCGAAGCTACCCGAGGACCTCACTACTGCCGTCGAACAGCACTGGGGACCAGCTCCGGGCGACATGTACGTCGATCGTTCGAGTGACCCCGAGGGCGAAATCGTCATTGCGGCAATGCAATTCGGCAACGTCGTCATCATGGTCCAGCCGCCGCGTGGCTTCGGCGAGCGTCCCGTTGCGATCTACCACGATCCTGACCTACCGCCGAGTCACCACTACCTTGCGGCGTATCGCTGGATCGGAGCCGCACGCGAGGACGGCGGGTTCGGCGCCGACGCGATGGTCCACCTCGGCAAGCATGGAAACCTCGAATGGTTGCCCGGCAAGACCCTCGGAATGTCGGCGTCCTGCGGGACGGACGCCGCCCTCGGCGACCTGCCGCTGATCTATCCGTTCCTGGTGAACGACCCGGGGGAAGGCACTCAGGCAAAGCGTCGAGCACACGCGACCCTGGTGGATCATCTGATTCCGCCCATGGCGCGCGCTGAGAGCTACGGGGACATTTCTCGACTGGAACAATTGCTCGACGAACACGCCAACATCTCGGCATTGGATCCGGCAAAGCTACCGGCCATCCGTCAGCAGATTTGGACGCTGATGACTGCTGCCCAGATGCATCAGGATCTCGGTCTGGAGGAGCGTCCCGACGAGGAAGTATTCGACGACATGCTCCTGCACGTCGACGGGTGGCTGTGTGAGATCAAGGACGTGCAGATCCGTGATGGCCTGCATGTGCTCGGACAGGAACCCGTGGGCGATGCCGAGGTCGAGTTGGTCCTCGCGATGCTGCGCGCCCGGCAGATGTGGGGCGGCGAACAGTCCGTGCCGGGCTTGCGTGAAGCACTCGGGCTGAGCGAGGACGGCGACGAGGAACGGGTGCGGGTCGACGAAATCGAATCTATTGCGCATGGGTTGGTCGCCGCGATGCAAGCGACGCAGTGGGATCCCGCAGAAGCGGAACGCGTAGCCGGCGAACATGGTCCGACGGTCGTGGAGATTCTGCGTTTCGCGGCGACCGAGGTGGTGCCAAGGTTGCGCGGGACGTCCACAGAGATCGATCAGATCCTGCACGCGCTCGACGGAGGATTCATTGCTGCCGGACCGAGCGGCTCTCCGTTGCGCGGACTGATCAACGTGTTGCCGACAGGCCGCAATTTCTACTCCGTCGATCCGAAGGCAGTGCCCTCCAAGTTGGCGTGGGAGACGGGCCAGGCCATGGCCGAATCTCTCCTTGCGCGTTACCGGAAGGATCACGGCGAGTGGCCCAAATCCGTCGGGCTCTCGGTGTGGGGAACGTCGGCGATGCGTACGTCCGGTGACGATATTGCCGAGGTGTTCGCTCTACTCGGGGTGTCTCCGGTGTGGGATGAGGCTTCGCGGCGAGTCACGAAGCTTGCGGTGATCGACCTGGAAGAACTCGGTCGGCCGCGTATCGATGTCACGGTGCGGATCAGTGGGTTCTTCCGTGATGCGTTCCCGCATGTTCTGGCATTGCTCGACGACGCCGTTCGGATGGTGGCCGCGCTCGACGAATCGGACGAGCAGAACTACGTGCGTGCTCATGCGCAGGCCGACCTCGCCGAGCACGGTGACGAACGACGAGCCACGACAAGGATTTTCGGATCGAAGCCGGGTACGTACGGTGCGGGCCTGCTTCAGCTGATCGACAGCAAGACCTGGCGCAGTGACGACGATCTTGCTCAGGTGTACACCACGTGGGGAGGCTTTGCCTACGGGCGCGGATTGGACGGTGTACCCGCGTCCGAAGACATGAGGACCGCATACCGGCGAATCGCGGTTGCGGCGAAGAACGTCGATACCCGCGAGCACGACATCGCCGATTCGGATGACTATTTTCAGTATCACGGCGGCATGGTTGCTACCGTCCGCGCCCTGACCGGCAAGTCGCCGGAGGCCTACATCGGCGATAGCACGCGGCCTGAGTCGGTCCGCACTCGAACACTGTCCGAGGAAACGGCCCGAGTGTTCCGTGCTCGCGTGGTGAACCCTCGCTGGCTCGAGGCGATGCGCAGGCACGGCTACAAGGGTGCCTTCGAAATGGCCGCCACCGTCGACTATCTCTTCGGCTACGACGCCACGACCGATGTGGTTGCGGACTGGATGTACGAGAAGCTGGCCGAGACGTACGTTCTCGATGAACAGAATCAAAAGTTCATGCAACAGTCGAATCCGTGGGCGCTGCATGGTATCGCCGAGCGGCTACTCGAAGCCGCTGAGCGCAAGATGTGGGCCGAACCCGACGCACAGATTCTCGACGGCCTGCGGCAGGTCTACCTCGAAACAGAGGGGGACTTGGAGGGGCGGTAGCCGTAGTCTGAGCCGTATGGCTACTTTTCACGACATCGCAGACGGAAAGTACGTCTCACTGACGACCTTCAAGAAAGACGGAACACCCGTCGCGACGCCGTTGTGGGGTGCACGCGACGGCAACAGGCTTCTCGTCTGGACCCCCACCGATTCGTGGAAGGTCAAGCGGATCAAGCGAAATTCGAAGGTGATTATCGCTCCATGCTCGGCCCGAGGAAAGCTCGAGGGGGACCCAGTCGACGGTGTCGCCGAAGTTCTCGATGCCGCAGGGACCGAGAAGGCCCGAGCAGCCATCGCGTCGAAGTACGGCATTCTCGGCTGGCTGACGGTCAAGGGGAGTGTGCTGCGCCGGGGGAAGTCCGGGACGATCGGAATTTCCGTCGTCGCGGCCTGACGCTGCATCCCCCGAACCTCAGCCCAGTCGAGCCCGGACCCAGTCCTCACTGGCCCGACCGGACCAATTGGCAAGGCGCTCTGTAGGTCCTGCATCTAAGCGTGCTCCGACGGCTTCGTCGAACGGCATGAATTCGCGAGTGTCGGCAGGGATTGCACGCACTGCGGCGAGCAGCACAGGCTCGACGATCTTCGGATCGGCCTCGAACGGTTGTCCGGTCGAGACTGCGAGATCCCAGCCGTGCACCAGTGTCTCGTTGAGATAACCCCACACCGCTGCCCGGCCAGGAACAACACCCCACGGAGCAGTGACCGGTGTATCGAGTTTGTTCTCGCCGTCCCAAGCTTCGAGAGCGGCCGCGGTTTCGTCGAGGTACGCGGTTGATGGATCACCGGAATAGTCGAGAATGAATGGAATCGTCGTAGCGTCGCCACCGTGGGCCATCGCGTGTGCGCGGCGGACCCCGGCCAGCTGATGCCCGATCAACGTGGCTACGTCGAATTCTGGGCACGGGGTCGGAAGCGACATCTGATCGGTGCGAACAGCACCGATCAGTTCGGTGACCCAGACAAGAGCGTCGCTGTAAAGGGGACGGGGATCGAGATCGGTCATGATGTCCTTCACGGTAGGCATTGAACTTCGCGGTCTTCGACAGTGAAATCGCAATACATGACATCTTGCGTCATGTATTTCTGCGATTATGTGATTTATGCGCGCAGACAGGCTCATTTCGTTGCTACTTCTGCTGCGAAACAGAGGAAGGATGTCTGCGTCCCAACTGGCAGCCGAGTTGGAAGTATCGGAGCGCACCGTCCTGAGAGACATCGAGGCGCTGTCGACGTCAGGATTTCCGGTGTATGCCGAACGTGGACGCCATGGCGGATTCGAACTCCTACCTGGATCCACCACGGGTCTGACCGGATTAACCGTCCAGGAGGCGACTGCTCTGTTGTCAGGCGAAGTTTCGGTGTCGCTCGGGATGTCCCCGGCATTCACCTCGGCACTGCGCAAGGTGACGGCGTCGCTTCCAGACGCGCAACGGCGCGCAGCGACCGACGTGGCAGCCAGAGTGTTGGTGCGCCCAGAAGGCTGGCTGAGGGACTCGACGAAAGACGAACATCTCACGGTCGTGCAGGAGTCCGTATTCGAAGGCCGGCGCCTGCGCATCGAATACGCCGGACGCTCAGGGATGACGAGCGTGCGCACGGTGGATCCGCTCGGTCTGGTGTACGCGGCTGGCCGCTGGTACTTGCTCGCTGACGACGGCGGCAACGAACGCACTTTCCGAGTGTCTCGAATTCAGCACGCTGAGTCGCTGGATGAGGCCGCCAAAAGAAGTCCGACAATCGATCTCGCCGCAATGTGGGATTCGAGACGGGACAAATTTCGTTCCACGCGGGATCTTCTCGATGTCCGGCTACGAATACGAAGCGACTGTCTGGAGCAGGTAACGGCTACTGCAGTACGCGTCGGTGACGTGACGGGGGCGGATGACGGGTGGATCGACGTCGACCTCACCCTGGGCGGCGGCGGTCATGCTGGTTCGCTGGTCTGGATGTTGGGGGAGCGCTGCGTCGTGCTCGCGCCTGAGTCACTGCGGGCGGACATCCGCGAGCATGCCGAGCACATAGTAAATCAATACTCCGTTCGGGAAGACTAGCCATCGCTCGTATGCGTAGGTTCGAATAGCAGATGTATCGAACTTAGTACGACGAGCGGCGGCGTCGAAGCTGCCGGAACGGAGAAACGCACAGTGACTATCGCAGTGTCAGATTTCAACCACGTCCGACTGACGGTCAAGGACATCGACGTATCGCGCAAGTTCTACGACGATGTGTTCGGATTCGAGGTCGCTTTTGCATGGGATCCGAATGCAGACGAGGAAACCAAGAAGGCCATGGGTTTCCTGTTCGGCGGAGTGATCTACAAGTTCGGTGGCGGGTTGTTCGGACTCCGACCTGTTGCCAAGGCCGACGACCGATTCGACGAGGATCGGGCAGGTCTCGACCACCTCGCGTTCAGTGTCGACTCGCATCAGGATCTTCAAGATGCTGTGGCGACGTTGGACGCACTCGGGATCGCTCATGAGCCGATCAAGAGCGGGGGACCAGGCCTGGCCATCGTGGAATTCCGCGATCCGGACAACATTGCCCTCGAGATTGCCGGACCGTCCGAATAGTTCCTGAAGTGGGAGCTACTGCGCTGCGCTCACCGAGGACATGTGAAAGTCGGGAATTCGCAACGGCGGCATTGCTGTTCGCGTGAACCAGTCTTTCCATTCCCGGGGCAATGTCTTCTCTGTTGCCCCGGCTTCGGTAGCGCGACGCAGTAGATCGAGTGGACTTTCGTTGAAGCGGAAGTTGTTGACAGCGCCGGTGACTTTGCCGTCCTCGACGAGGTAGACACCGTCACGGGTGAGGCCCGTCAGCAACAGCGTCGCAGGGTCGACCTCTCGGATGTACCAGAGAGTGGTCAACAGCAGTCCGCGCTCGGTCCGAGCGACAAGATCGTCGAGGGTTGCAGCACTGTTACCTCTCAGGATCAGATTCTCACCGGGCACGGTGACGGGTGCGTCGAACATGCGGGCGGCATGCCGCGGATAGGCAAGTGCGGCGATGGTGCCATCTCGAATCCACTCGACCCGTGAAGTCGACAGACCGTTGTCGAACAAGGACACGGAGTCGTTCGACGATCCCGTGGCAACGAACGGTGAGTATTCCAGTCCCGGCTCTTTCGGATCCGAGAACAGCGTCAGACCGAGCGTGCCGAGTGTCTCACCGATCCGGGTTCCACCGGCGCGCGCGAACGCCGTGTGCCCTTCCTGAGCGCCGCGTCCTTCCATCGTCCACATCAAATAGATCATCAAGTCGGCGACGGCAGACGGCGGCAGAATGGTCTCGTAGCGGCCCGCTGGCAGGTCGACTCGCGTCGATGCCCAGTCGAGACGCGTCGACAGGTCGTCGAGCAGCGACTTCACCGAAACGTCTCGGAAACGTTTGGTGCCCGCGCCTACCCAGGCGCTTGCATCTCCGCGTTTGCCGTTGATCTCTATCGATCCCGTCGGTCGGGTGTACCGCTTGCGCAGTCCGGTGGACGACCCGAGCCAGACCGTCTCCACTTGGTGGTGCGCAAACCCGTACAGCTCATCGGTGCCGTCGAAGCCCGTGGACAACTCGCTGGTGAAGGACCGAAAGACATCGATGTCTGTGCGTTCCGAAGCAGCTTCCCAATCGCGGGGCGCCGTCGTCGACTCGATCAGCGGCATCGCGTCTTCTGCGGCTTCAGCCGTGCGAGCCGATCTTTCGGACTCGGCGACAACCGCAGCGATGTCGTCGGGATCCACCGACGTCGACGACACTGTCGCGACCCGCGCGCCGATGTCGTCTCTGACGATCGACACCACTGTCCAACGACGAAAGTTCGACAATCCGTTCGTCGTCATGGAGTTGCCGGCCCAACGCAGCGAGGATTCGCTGGCATCGGTCACGATGACGATGGTTTCGTCGACCGAGGCCAGAGCCAATACTTGTTCGATTACGCCATGTCCAGCGATCACGCGCCGGCCTCCGATCTGGTGTTGAGGACGTTCACCCCGCGGAAGAGAGCGGCGGGGCATCCATGGCTGACTGCCGCTACCTGACCCGGTTGAGCCTTGCCGCAATTGAAAGCGCCGCCGAGCCGTCGGGTGGACACGCCACCGACGAGTTCCATCGAACCCCAGAAATCGGTGGTGGTGGCTTGGTAGGCGACATCGCGGAGTTGTCCGTCGAGACGCCCGTTTCGAATTCGAAAGAATCTTTGGCCGGTGAACTGAAAGTTGAAGCGTTGCATGTCGAT
>JBBPZN010000035.1:0-50439 GCA_038198705.1 Mycobacteriales bacterium | reverse complement strand
GGCCGAGTCCCAGCGCGAAGAGCAGGACAAGGATTTCGCCGACCTGCTGACGTGGATGACCGAGACTCTCGGTGACGACGTCAAGGAGGTTCGACTCTCTTCACGTCTGACCACTTCACCTGCCTGTGTCGTCGGTGACGAGTTCAGCTTCTCGCCGCAACTCGAGAAGATGTACAAGGCGTCGGGACAGTTCCTTCCGCCGTCCAAGCGCATCCTCGAACTCAACCCGGTTCACGATCTGGTGACGGGTCTGAAGAAGGCGCGTGAGGATCGCAGCGAGGACCCGAACCTCGCAGAGACAGCCGAGTTGCTTTATGCGACAGCATTACTCGCCGAGGGAACCGAGCTCAAGGACCCTGCCAAGTTCTCCCGCTTGCTTGCCGATCGGTTGACGCGGACGGTCTAGTCGGCTCGGTGCGTGTGCCTTTGACCGCGCACCCCTTTTCTCGAGTGAACCCCCTTGTTCTTCGGAAGAGCTTGGGGGTTCACTCGATAGAAATGGTGTTCACTTACCCGGCGATAACACGTTCACGCACACAGTAGAGAGAAGTTGGTCAACTCCGAGCGCAGATTGTTCAACGCTCGGTGCTGCGCTACCCGAACCGCCCCGGCGGTCATATTCAGGGCGCGACCCGTTTCCGGGGCCGTCATTCCCCACACGACGCGCATCAGAATGATTTTTCGGTGCTGCGGCGACAGGGTATCCATCAACGCCTGCGTGTGGCTCTGTAATTCGGTTTCCAGAACGCGATCCTCGGGCGTTTCTTCCGACACCAATTCATCGGTTACCGCTTCGAGTGAGTAGGCCCGCCGAACCGTCGCTCTCCGACCCGCGTCGGCCAGTTTGTGTGACGCGATGCCGAACACGAAAGCCATGAAGGGCCGCCCCATGTCGCGGTATTTCGGAACGGCAGTCACCAGAGCGAGGCATACGTCCTGCACGACGTCGTCGGCCGCTACGTCCAGATTACCCACGCGTGCAGCGCAGTACCTCTTCAGGCGCGGTTGTACCAGTTCGAGCACCTTGCCGAGCGCCACGCGGTCTCCGGCTACCGCCAGCGCCACCTTCGACTCGAGCAACTCCACGACGTCGACATCGGTCATCGCCTCGTCCTCCCTGCTCACCCTGCGCCTGTGTGTAGTTCGATCCTGCGCGGTCGATGGTTTGGTCGATACCCACCCAAGGGTGGAAATCGTGACCCCTGGGGTGTCGCCCTACCCCCTCTCAGGTGCGTTCCTGGGCCAAAAACTCCGCGGCACAGTGATGTAGGTAACACAAGTGACGGTTCTCGCGAATCACTACCAGAGACCATCGAAGACATCGGAGTCCCTCATGAACGAGCAGCGCAGGTACAGCACAGTCGTGACAGACGACGGCACCGCGCTGGCCGTTCACGAGAGCGGACGCCTCGATGCCGGCCTGACAGTGGTGTTCGTGCACGGTCACTGCCTACGGATGGAATCCTGGTTCGACGTCCGGGACGAACTGGAGCAGTCATGGGGAGCCGACGTTCGGATGGTCTTCTACGACCATCGCGGACACGGTGCTTCCGGATCCGCCGACGCCGAGTCGTACACGATCGACAATCTCGGCCGCGACCTCGGCGCAGTGATACGAGCAGTGCTCCCGACGGGCAGATACGTGATCGTCGGTCATTCGATGGGTGGTATGACCACGATGTCCTATGCCCGTCAGCACCTGGGTGAAGTAGGCGAACGCCTGGTAGGCGTCGGATTGGTGGCCACCGCATCCTCGGGGTTGGCAGAGGAGGGCCTCGGTGTCTGCCTCGCACATCCGCTGGTCACGATGTTCCAGTCGGCGGTTCGACGCGCCCCGTCGATCATGGGGATCACCAAGCGTATGAGCCGGGGTGTGTGCGCCCCCATCGTCCGGGCTGCCGGTTGCGGATCCCGTCGCGTCAGACCACGGGTCGTCGCGCTGGCGACAGCGATGCTCAACGACACCTCCGTCGTCACGATGGCAGGATTCCTCGGTTCACTGCACGACTTCGACGAGAGGGAGAGTCTTGCAGCCCTGGCTGTCGTACCGACCTTCGTGCTGTGTGGGTCCGAGGACTTGATGACGCCCATCCGCCACTCGCATGCCATTGCGGCCCTACTGCCCGCCGCTCGAATGGTGAGCATCGCGAATGCCGGGCACATGGTGATCCTCGAACGTGCAGCCGAGGTAGCCGAGGCGATCCGTACTCTCGTCGTGGCAGCCGAGGCCGCCGCAACCACTACCGGTTCCGCGCTACAGGTCGCGTTGTGAGATGGCATCGATGCTGACGGGTCAGCACACCGTCCCAGTTCACGTGAAGCATACGCACGCGGGAGAGCGGTTGGCAGCTAACGGCCGAGGAACTTCGGCGGGCGCTTCTCGTTGCGTGCGCGCCGGCCTTCTTGCATGTCCTCGCTCTTCCACGCAGCGCCGAACGCTTCCCACTGCTCGGGCTTCGGCTCGTCGTGCGCGCCGTCGTCGTTGAAGACGAGCTTGAGATGCCGCAATGCCAGCGGCGCAAGCTCGGTGATCGACTGCGCCCACTGCTGCGCGACGTCCGCTCCGCCGCGCTTGTTGGCGAGTCCGCTGTGATGTGCCTGTTCTGCGTGCACACGTTCTCCGCCGAGAAGGATCGTCCGCGCGACCGAGCCGCCTGCGAGCGAGGAAAGCCGCTTGATGGTCCAGTTGTTCACCGCGATACCCAGCCGGGTCGACGGGATCTCGAAGTAGCCCCCGTCTGCGACGACCCGAAGATCGCTTGCGATGGCGAGCTGGGTACCAGCACCGACCGCTGGACCGTTGACGGCGGCGATGACTGGGATCGGCACACTCTGCACCGTCTGCAGAAGCGTGCTCAGGGTCTCCGGGAAGTCGCTCGCGAACGCGTCGCCACTGAGATCTGCGCCTGCACAGAAGCTCGAGCCCTGACCCGTGATGACGATTACTCTGGCGTCGCCGGCAACGGCGTTTTCGATTCCCTCAAGCAGGGCCACACACAGTGCAGAATTGAGCGCGTTGCGGCGTTCCGGTCGCTGGAGTTCGAGTGTGACGACATCGCCGTCACGAGTCTGTCCGATCATGGCCTAGACGTTACCCAGCTGCAGCGACAATGATGCTGCGCGGGCTGATCTATTGGTCGATGTGATCGAAACGGATATTGCGGTGATCGACGAGGGACAGGCAGGGCTGTCGGCACGAGGATTGATCGATGCCACCGGTACTTGGGAGAAACCGTTCATCCCGCGCTATCGGGGGCCGGGCGGGCCGTGGTCACCGAGTTACTCGACACACTGAACAGCAGTTGGAAATTTCAAGCAATCCGGCCACTCCTGCACTCGGTGTCATATACCTTCGAGCGTGTGTCCGACACGGACATCGTGCCGCACAACGCCCTCGTCCACTTCGGCGAAGCATTCTGCGCTCGAACTGATTTCACCGACGGACAACGAGGAAGCTCGATCATGGGAAAGCTCGACGGGAAAGTAGCCTTCATCACCGGCGCCGCACGCGGCCAAGGGCGTAGCCACGCTATCAAGCTCGCGCAAGAAGGTGCCGACATCATCGCCGTCGACATCTGCGCGCAGATCGATACGGTCCCCTACCCCCTGGCAACGTCGGAAGATCTCGCGCAGACCGTCAAGGAGGTCGAGGCACTCGACCGGCGGATCATCGCCAAGGAAGCCGACGTCCGCGATTACGACGCGCTGAAGTCCATCGTCGACGGGGCGGTCGCCGAATTGGGTCCGATCGACATCATTCTCGCCAATGCCGGTATCGCACCATTGGGTGCCGTGAACCCGGATCACGTCAAGACCTTCCGAGACGTCATCGAGGTCAACCTGTTCGGCGCGTGGAACACCGTCCACGCGGGTGTACCCTCCATGATCGAGAAGGGCCAGGGCGGATCCATCGTCCTGACGAGTTCCACCCAGGGCCTGTCCGGTGCAGGCGGCACCGGATCGGGCGCGGCCGACGGTTACGCGGCAAGCAAGCACGCCCTCGTCGGGCTGATGCGTACGTTCACCAGTTGGCTTGCGCAGTACTCCATTCGAGTCAACAGCGTGCATCCGACGGGCGTGGGCACCCCGATGGTGCTCAACGAGGCCATGCAGAACTATCTCGTCGCCAACCCCGAAGCCATTGCGCTGGCGGGCAATCTCCTGCCCGTCCCGATGATCGAGTCCATCGATATCAGCAACGCCATTGCCTGGCTCGTCTCGGACGAGGCCCGCTATGTCACGGGCGTCACACTGCCCATCGATGCCGGATACCTGGCGAAGTAGCGAGAACCCATGGCACAGCTCGCTCCGTTGTCGATCGTCGAGATCCACCGCCGGATCGCGGCGCGCCTCGTCGGGCGAGAGCACGAACTCGACTTGCTGTTGGCTGCAGTTGCAGCCGGGCGGGACCTCCTGATCGAGGGTCCGCCCGGCACCAGCAAGAGCACTCTGCTCGGCGCCATCACTGCCGAGTGGAACATCCCATTACTGTTCGTCGAGGGCAACGCGGACCTGACGCCCGCCCGAATCGTGGGCCACCACAACCCTGCCCGAGTTCTTCGCGAGGATTACAGCGAGGACAACTTCGTGCCTGGGCCGCTTGTCGAGGCCATGCGAACCGGTGGATTTCTGTACATCGAGGAGTTCAACCGCGCACCGGAAGACACCTTGAACACGCTGCTCACTGCCCTGGCAGAGCGACGCATCGCCATCCCGCGTGTCGGCACCGTCCATGCTCTCCCGACATTCCGTTTGATCGCATCGATGAATCCCTACGACAACGTCGGCACCACACGATTGTCGACGAGCGTGCACGACCGGATGTGCAGACTCGCCATCGGTTACCAGGATGCCGCGGCGGAACGTGGAATCGTAGGGCTACGAACCGAATCCGACTCACCTCGCCTGATCGCAGATTCGGTGGCGATCACCCGAGCCACGCGCGAACACGAGGACATCACGCAGGGCAGCAGTGTGCGCGGCGCGATCGATCTGACTCTGGTCGCGCAGCAGTTGGCATTACTTCGCTCCGTCGAACTCCCCGCGAGTACCGACGTCGATCCCCCACGTGATCTACCGGAGAGCTACCAGCAGGTGATGCTCGACGCGGTCCTCCTGGCACTGTCCGGGCGCATCCACGTCGACGAGACATCGGATGCGACACCAGAAATGATCCTGCACTCCATTTGGGAGGACCACTTTTTGCTCCGTCCCGCCGCAGCGGCACCCGGTTGAAGAGCCGTCACTGCCGACTCACCGGTAAGGCGGCCGGGGAGAACAACCCGTCGGCGCCAGGGCTCACCGAGGAAACTGCCGAGGTGATCGCACTCGCAGACGCCACCGCGCAAGAATCGGCGTCCGACGCCGCGACGCGAGCACGCGCTCGAAAGATTGCCGCCCGCCTGGCTGTTCGACGTCCCCGTCGCGACACTCATGCCCGACGTGGGGTAGGCGAACTGACCTCGCTCCGATATCGGGGCAGCAGCGACGAGATCGACCTCGACCGCACGCTCGATGTGCTCGCTGCCAATCCGGTGCCGGAGGACGAGGACATCGTGGTACGAGAACGCCTGCACACCAAGCGATCCGTCGTTCTCGTCGTCGACATTTCCGGATCGATGAAGGGCGAACGAGTGCGGACGGCCGCGGCGACCGTCGGCGCACTCGCAGGTGCACTGAATCGCGACAACCTCGCCGTGGTCGCATTCTGGTCCGATGCCGCAGTTCTCACGCGTTTCGGTGATCCGACGACGCCCCTAGGAATCCTCGATACCGTCCTGCGGATTCCGGCCCGCGGTCTGACCAACGTCCAGTTCGCGCTCGACACCGCTGCCGGGCTGCTACGAGCAGTGTCCTCACCGGACTCGCGAGTGCTTCTGCTTTCCGACTGCGTGCACAACGCCGGGCCCGATCCACGCCCTACCGCAGCGAGGATTCCGCGTCTGGACATCCTGCTCGACACCTCGGGTGAGAACGACGTCGACCTCGGCCGCGATCTCGCTCGCCTCGGGCACGGCCGTATCAGAGTCATCCGCACTTATCGCGATGTCGGCCCCGCGCTCAGCGCACTGTTCGAGCGTTGACCGTACGGTGCCCGCCACCATGACCCTTCTGGGCCAATGGATTTGGCGGGCACCATTCGGCCATGAATCACTTCAGGCGCTGAACCACCATCGCCATTCCCTGGCCACCGGCCGCGCACATGGTCTCGACGCCGATCTCCTTGTCGCCCCAGGAGAGAGCGTTGAGCAGAGTCGCCGTCATCCGGGCTCCGGTCATACCGAACGGGTGTCCGAGTGCAATAGCACCGCCGTGCACGTTCACCCGATCGACGTCGACTCCCAAGTCGCGGTAGCTGGGAATGACCTGTGCGGCAAAGGCTTCGTTGATCTCGAACAGGTCGACATCGCTGACGTTCAAGCCTGCCGAAGCGACGGCCCGACGGGTAGCTTCCACCGGGCTCAAGCCCATGATTTCGGGAGATACCGCGGACACCGAGGTCGACAGGATACGCGCGAGCGGCTCGATCCCGAGATCCTTGGCGCGCTGCTCGGACATGATGACCAGGGCCGCTGCGCCGTCGTTGACCGGGCAGCAGTTGCCTGCTGTGACAGTTCCATCCGGGCGGAAAACCGGCTTGAGCGTCGACAGTGAATCGACGTCGACACCGGCGCGGGGGCCGTCGTCGCGAGAGACTGTCTGTCCGTCCGGAGTCTGGACGGGGGTGATTTCACGATCGAAGAATCCGGAAGCGATGGACTCCTGTGCGCGCGCCTGACTGAGTGCGGCGTACTCGTCCTGCTCGCGACGGCTGATGGAACGAAGACCCGCGACGTTTTCCGCGGTCTCGCCCATTGCGAGGTAGACATCGGGGAGAAGCCCTTCCTCGCGAGGATCCGTCCACGTGCTGCCTGCCTGCGCTGCAGCGCGCTCTGCGGGTGCAGCAAACGCGCTGTTCTTGGTGTCCGGCATCCCGTCGGACTTACCCAGTCCGAAACGCGAGACCATTTCCACGCCACCGGAAATGAAGGCGTCGCCCTCGCCGGCGCGAATGGCATGGAACGCCATCCGAGTGGTCTGAAGGCTGGAGGCGCAGTATCGCTGCACCGTGGTACCGGGCACCGTGTCGTAACCGAGAAGAACGGAAATCACGCGAGCGAGGCCGTAACCCTGCTCGCCTGCAGGCTGTGCACAACCGATCATGATGTCGGTCAGTTCCCGCGGATCGAACCCCGGGATTTTGTCCAGTGCAGCTCGAATGATGGTGGCGGCGAGATCATCGGCGCGAAGATCCTTGAGTGATCCCTTGCGTGCGCGCCCGATCGGCGAACGGGTGGCAGAGACGATGACAGCTTCGGGCACGTGGGGCTCCTGAAAGTGGGTTGAGTCGAAATCGATGGATGAGCAAAGGCAGTGCGAGCGATCAGGCTCCGTACACAGGTGTCGGCGGTACGGCGCCACCGATCAGCTCGTCGATGACCGGTCCGAGTTCCTGCGGATCCCAACGGGCGCCCTTGTCGATGACGGTCCCGTGGCGCCAACCGTCGGCGAGAGACACTTTGCCGCCCTCGACTTCGAAGACCCTTCCGGTGACATGAGCGGAAGCTGCGCTGCCCAGCCACACGACCAAGGGAGAGACGTTCTCCGGCGCCATCGCGTCGAAGCCTTCCTCTGGCGCCGCCATGGTCTCTGCCATCGCGCCTCCCGCACCGACGGTCATGCGCGTACGCGCAGCGGGTGCGATCGCGTTGACGGTGATTCCGTACCGAGCGAACTCGGCTGCGGCCTGGATGGTGAGCGCCGCGATGCCAGCTTTGGCCGCCGCATAGTTTCCCTGTCCGATGCTGCCCAGCAGGCCTGCACCCGAACTGGTGTTGATGACGCGCGCATCGACGGCATTGCCTGCCTTCGCCTGTGCGCGCCAGTAGGTGCTGGCATGGCGCATCGGTGCGAAGTGGCCTTTGAGATGCACTCGGATGACCGCATCCCACTCTTCTTCGCTCATCGTCGCGAGCATGCGGTCACGCAGAAATCCACCGTTGTTGACAAGAACGTCGAGACGTCCGAAACCATCGATTGCCGTGTTCACGAGCCGCTCGGCACCGTCCCAGTCGGCGATGTCGTCTCCGTTGACCACTGCTTCGCCGCCCGCTGCCCGAATGGCATCGACGACCTGCTCGGCCGGGCTCTCCCCCGTCGGACGTCCATCTTTGCCTGGGTCGAAATCGTTGACGACAACTTTGGCGCCTGCGGCCGCGAAAGCCAAAGCGTGTGCACGCCCCAAACCGCGGCCGGCTCCGGTCACGATTACAACGCGTCCCTCGAGCATGTCATTCACGTGTATGTCTCCTTGACGTTGCTGACGTGGAAGTCGATCGGTCGAGCTGCAGACAGCTCTCATGATTGCCGTGTTAGCGTACCAAGCAAGTGCTTGGTTGTTCAATCTGCCATTCGGCAACGAAATACGCTGAGCCTCCTCGATAGGATAATCTGCCAAGCAAGCGTTAGGTTAGGAGCCGAATGATCGAAGGACCGAGCACCACACCGGCAGCGCTCACTCGCGCCGCCGAGACCCATCCCGATCGTCTCGCGATCATCGACGGCGCTTTCAGCCTGACCTTCGCCCAGCTGCACGAGCAGGTAGAAGCATTCGCTTCCTCGCTCATTGCGTCCGGGGTCGAAGCAGGTGCGCGCGTTGCGATCTGGTCGCCGAATACCTACCACTGGATCGTGGCAGCGCTCGGTACCCATTGGGCAGGCGGCGTCGTCGTTCCCATCAACACCCGCTACACCGGCACCGAGGCCGCCGACATCGTCGAGCGCGTACACGCCGCGGCCCTCGTCGCGGTCGGTGATTTCCTCGGTACCGATCGACTCGATCGACTGCGGGAGGCTGCACCGGAGTTGCAGGTGCCGCTCGTCGTGCGAATCCCACTGAGCGGCACCGATCAACCGAAACCCGGTGTCACCGACTGGGACGAATTCTTCGACATCGGTACCGCCGCGTCCCAGGCAGAGGCCGACGTACGCAGCGCAGCGGTCGACGCCGAATCCGTCTCCGACATCTTGTTCACTTCGGGAACCACCGGTCGCAGCAAAGGCGTGCTGAGCGCGCATCGTCAACTCATGTCAGTGGCGCAGTCGTGGACCGAGAACGCCGCACTCACCGCAGAAGACAACTACCTGATCATCAATCCGTTCTTTCACAGCTTCGGATACAAGGCAGGTTTCGTCACCGCGCTACTCGCCGGGGCCACAGTGGTACCGATGGCAGTGTTCGATGTGGAGGCCGTGATGGCCATCGTGTCCGAGCAGCGGATCAGCGTCCTACCCGGCGCGCCGACGATCTACCAGAGCATTCTCGATCACCCGCGGCGTGCCGATTACGACATGTCCAACCTTCGAATTGCCGTCACCGGTGCGGCCCCGGTCCCGGTGGCTCTGGTCGAACGGATGCAGACCGAACTATCCTTCGATGCCGTCCTCACCGCCTACGGCCAGACCGAAGCGGTAGTGGCAACGATGTGTCGCATCGAAGACGACCCGGTCACCGTGTCCACCTCGTCCGGACGCGCCACCGCAGGTTTCGAAATCCGTATCGGGGACCAGAACGAGATCCTTCTGCGCGGTCCCAACGTGATGCTCGGTTACCTGGACGATCCCGAGGCGACGGCCAAGACCATCGACTCGGAAGGTTGGCTGCACACCGGCGACGTCGGAGTACTCGACGACCGTGGCTATCTCGATATCACCGACCGCCTCAAGGACATGTACATCAGCGGCGGATTCAACGTCTACCCGGCCGAGATCGAAGCAATGCTGCTGCGCCTTCCCGGGGTGTACGAGGCCGCCGTGATCGGTGTACCCGACGAGCGGATGGGCGAGGTCGGCCGCGCTTACGTCGTCCTGGGGCCAGGCACCGATCTGTCCGAGGAGGCGATCGTCTCGTTCTGCAAGGACAAACTAGCCGGCTTCAAAGCACCCCGGTCGGTGCAGTTCACCGAAGCTCTGCCTCGGAACGCATCGGGCAAAGTGCTGAAAAACGAGTTGCGCGAAAAGAAGTCGTGACCGAATAGCAGGACCGACACGAAAAGACCGGGAGGGTGGCAATTGCCACCCTCCCGGTCTTTTAGTGTCGGTCTCAGAACTCGATTTTCAGCCTGTCACTCACCGGTCGCGCCTGGCAGGCGAGAATGTATCCCTCTGCGATGTCGGCGGGATCGAGGATGGACGAATTCCCCATCTCTACTTCCCCGTCGAGGACACGGCATGCGCACGAACCGCATTCGCCCTCTCGGCACGAGTACGGAACGTCGAGATCCTTGGACAACATCACGTCGACGAGCGTCGAGCTACGTGGCCAGATCATCTCGTGGGATTCCCCGTCCATCTCGACCTCCACCGACGCCGGCGCAGGACCGTCGAGTTCGCTCAGCTCTTCGACCACCGGAGCGAAAGGGTCTCCGGTCAGTGAGACGAAGATTTCCGAGTGGATCTTGCTTCGCGACGCACCGGCGGTCGCCAGAGACTCGTGGATGGCATCCATGAACGGCTTCGGCCCGCAGATGTATGCGCGCCTATCTGTCCAATGCTGCGAAAGGGTTGCGAGTTGGCCGATTGTGGGTCGGCCTTGCACAGACTCCAACCAGTGGACGACGGACAGTCGATCGTCATACTTTGCGGCCAACTCGCGTAGCTCCGCAGCGAAGATGACCGCGTTCTCGTCACGATTGGCGTAGAGCAGCGCAACCTTGCCGATACCCTGGTCGAGAACGGATTTCAGGATCGACATCACCGGGGTGATGCCACTGCCTGCTGCGAAGAGCGCGACATCTTCGTCGAGGTCCACCACGGTGAAAACCCCTGCCGGGGGCAGCACTTCGATGCGATCGCCGACAGCGACGTTGTCACACAGCCAGTGCGACCCGAATCCACCGTCGGTGCGTTTGACGGTCACCTTGAGGAGTTCGTCGGTGAAGGGCGAACTCGCCAACGAATAGCAACGCGCTACCGATCCTTCGCGTTCACACGGAATCCGCAGCGTCAGAAACTGACCCGGCTTGTACTTCAGTCGCTCCCGACTCTCGGCGGGTACGTCGAAGACCAACGAGCGCGCGTCCGTGGTTTCCTCTACTACGGCAGCAACTGTCACCACCACCGACCGTGTACTTTGCGGCGCCTCGATCAATGTCATCGCGTTGTGCCCTTTCCGGTGCGAAAAATATCCAGGCTGACTATACTTTTGCCTCGAGTTCTGTTTCGCACGTTCCCGCTGTGCGAGACTCGGCCGGAAGAGAAATCATCCCCAACGCGACTGTCCGCCGTCGAGAGGAATCGTGGCTCCGGTGAGATAGCCGGCATCGTCGCTGACGAGGAATACCACGGCACGGCCTATATCGGCTTCCGGATCGCCGACCCGCCCGAGCGGAATACTCTCGACGAATTCGGCTGCCTCCTCTGGATTCTTGCCCATCCATCGTTCCAGGGCCGGGGTCTTCGCGTGCGGGGCCACTGCCAGAACGCGGATTCGGTCCTCGCCCCATTCGCAGGCAGCGGACCGGGTGAGCGAGCGCATTCCCTCTTTGATCGAAGCGTAGGCACCGTAGTTGCTCGCGTCCCAGCGCACCGAAGCCGCGGTCACCATATTGATGATCACTCCGCCCCCACGCGCCTTCATGTGTGGATGACACAGTTGCATCAAGCGCAAAGCTGCCAGGGGCCCCGATGCAAAAGATCTTTCGTACTCTTCGTCGACTATCGACAAAATCGGTCCGGGCTTGCAGTCATTTGCGTTGTTCACCAAGATGTCCACAGAACCAAGGGCACTCACCGTCTGTTCCACAGCGGCAACGATGTCCCCTCGATCTTTCACATTGCAGACGACTGCTTCGCTACGAACTCCGATCTCGGTCAGCATTGCGCAGGTGTCGTGCAGTTTGCTTTCGGTGCGGCCGGCAACGGCAATGGACGCGCCTTCCTTTGCCAACGCAAGTGCGATACCTTGGCCGATACCTTGACCCGCACCCGTGATGAGTGCAACCTTGCCGTCGAGCTTTCCCATTTTCACTCCTGATATCTAGAATTGAATTCTTCGGACTGCTTGTCTGCCGACCATAACCGGAGGCGTTCTCTTCAACAATCGGCATTTCACCGATTCCACCATCATCGAAAAAGGATTTACTGTGACTACCCCTAGAGCTTTCGACTTCTCCCATCGCAGCATCGTCGTCACCGGCGGCACCAAAGGTATCGGCTTCGAAATCGCCACGGCATTCTTGGCCGCCGGCGCTGACGTAATGGTCTGCGGCCGCACAGTTCCCGAGACGTTGCCGAGCTTCGACGGACGCAGTGCGACATTCCGTGCAACGGACGTCCGCGACCCAGCCGACGCCGCCGGCTTGATCGCGGATGCAGTCGCAGCGCACGGCCGACTCGACGTACTGGTGAACAATGCCGGTGGTTCCCCGGACGCCGATGCTGCAACCGTCTCACCACGATTCGTCGAGAAGATCGTGGCACTGAATCTTCTTGCGCCTTTCAATGTGTCGCAGGCCGCCAACGCGGTGATGCAGACGCAACCCGACGGTGGTTCGATCGTCAACATCGGCAGCGTGTCCGCGCACGATCCGCAACCCGGAACCGCTGCCTACAGTGCAGCCAAAGCCGGTCTCCTGGTGCTCACCAAGGCTCTTGCGCTGGAGTGGGCCCCGAAAGTACGGATCAACCACATCACGACGGGTCTCATCCGCACCGACAGCGCCGCCGCGGTGTACGGCGACGATGGCGGTGCAGCTGTAGTTCGTACGCTGCCGATCGGCCGGATGGCCGTTCCCCAGGACATCGCCGGAGCCTGCTTGTTCCTCTCCAGCGAGTGGGCCTCGTACGTCAACGGTGCAGACCTTGCGGTGCACGGAGGCGGCGAGTACCCCGCCCGTTACCTGGCAACCCATCCCTGACCTCGGTCCCTCATTCTCCTGAGTGGAACCGCGCACGGGCTCCGGCGATGACCGGCTGCCCGTCGCGGACCAACTCGAAGGTGGTGCCATCGGGCTCGTCCCACGAGAGCAGGTCCGGTGAGTCGCCAGGGAACAGCGGGGCTGCGAAACGCCCGCTCACACTGGAGAGATCAGCCGGGTGAACACCGAGCCTGCGGGCAAGCGCGAGTGTGCTCGCCGCCAAAGTGCAGAGCCCGTGCATGATCGGTCGCGGCTGACCGATGGTCGCGGCCGCCTCCGGATCGATGTGAATATGGTGGCGATCGCCGGTGAGGCGGTACAGCGCAGCTTGATTCGTGCTGGTGCGGAGCACATCGGTCGAGGAGGGACTCTGCTCGGGTCGGGTCGTTTTCGCCGGTCCTCGCTCGCCGCCGAAGCCACCCGACCCCGGTGCGAAGATTGCCCAGGTTGCCACGAAGAACGGCGATTCGACCTTTACCTCGAATACGGCCGCCGCGCCCTTGTCCCACACCTCACCCACCGATGCCTGCATGGTGACCGAACCGCTCGTGGGCAGCGGGGCGATGACCTCCATGCTTTGCGATCCGTGCAGTGCGGTGGTGGTATCGAAGCCGCCGCGTGAGCCCAACTCGTCGGGCGCCCACTGTGCGAGGGTCAACGCGAAGGTGGGCAGAACACGAAGTTTCTTCTCGAAGACCAGATCCAACTCGCCGGCCTCTGCTCCCACCGCCAGCGCGTACAGGATGGCGTCCTTCTCTTCGTAGGACACCGTCCGGGTGCCGAGATCCACACCTTTCCACTGGTCCGGGGTCGTGGGGGTCTGCTCGGTAAGGCTCATTGCTCGCGTCCTAGGATCAGCCCACTGGTGGGCACGGCTGTACCGGCGGTGACCAGTACATTGTTCACTTCGTTCGGTTGGGTAGTCGACGTCCCGCGCAGTAGACGCACGGCTTCGGCGATACCGTTCACCCCGTGTAGGTATGCCTCCCCCAGCTGGCCGCCGTGCGTATTGGTG
Organism: Mycobacteriales bacterium; assembly: GCA_038198705.1. Classification (GTDB taxonomy): domain Bacteria; phylum Actinomycetota; class Actinomycetes; order Mycobacteriales; family Mycobacteriaceae; genus Rhodococcoides. The sequence continues at coordinate 36,468 of JBBPZN010000035.1, read as the reverse complement.
GGCAAGGATCCACCGATGTCGAGGTTTCCTTCGCGAATGAAATCCTTCGCCTCGCCGCGCCCACAGAAGCCCAGTTCCTCGAGCTGCGGAAGCACCAAGGGAGTGAAATGGTCATAGAGGATTGCGGCGGAAATATCAGCAGGCGTCAACCCGCTCTGGCCGTACAACTGCTTCGCCACCACTCCCATTTCAGGGATGCCGGTGATCTCGGGGCGGTAGTAGCTCGCCATCATGTGCTGATCTCGACCCGACCCTTGCGCAGCACCTCGGACTATCGCCGGGGCGTGCTTCAGATCCCGTGCACGCTCGGCAGAAACGATAACCAATGCCTGGCCCCCGTCGGTTTCCTGGCAGCAGTCCAGCAAGTGCAGCGGCTCGGCGATCCATCGAGAATTCTGGTGATCTTCGAGAGTGATGGGCCGGTTGTAGAACCACGCGGCGGGATTGACCGCGGCATGTGCCCGGGCCACCACGGCAACGCGGCCGAAGTCTTCGCTCGTCGCGCCGTATTCGTGCATGTAACGACGGGCGAACATCGCAACCCACTGAGCGGGGGTCGACAGGCCCTGCGGCGTCAGCCACGCGTATGCGGCCCGATCGGCCGTACTGTCCATCGGCCGGTCGTGCTGGCCCAAGCCGTAACGCGTACCGGATCGTTCGTTGAACGCGCGATAGCAGACGACGACGTCGGCAACGCCCGTGGCGACCGCCATCGCCGCCTGTTGCACGGTGGCACATGCAGCCCCGCCGCCGTATCCGATGCGCGAGAAGAACTTCAGTTCACCGAGACCGGTATTGCGAGCAACGATCGCCTCACCGTTGGTCTCGGCAGTGAAGGTGGACAATCCGTCGACCTCGGAAGGATCGATACCGGCATCTGCCAAAGCTGCGACGATGGCCTCGCAGGCGAGCTGAAGTTCACTGCGCCCGGAATTCTTGGAGAACTCGGTGGCACCGATTCCGACAATGGCTGCAGCACCGGACAATTGGTTACTCATCGAGCACCCGGGGATTCGTACGCCACGGTCACAGTCCCGTTGACGTGTTCACCGAGACTGTTGCGGCCGCGCACTGTCACCACAATCGTGTCGCCGTTCTTGCTGGACACCGTCCCACTCAAATGCATATCGTCCCCAGGATAGTTGGGCGCCCCGAGCCGGACCTTGATTCTTCGCACGGTCGCAGCAGGGCCCGCCCACGCGCTGACGAACTGTCCCACCAGACCATTGGTGGTCAATATGTTCATGAAGATGTCCTTCGACCCCCGCGCGACTGCCTGCACCGCGTCGTGATGCACGTCTTGGAAGTCGCGTGTCGCAAGCGCACCGGCGACGATCAGTGCCCGCGTGATCGGCACGATCGACTCCGGTAGTTCGTCTCCCACTGCACAATCACTCAGGGCTCGCACACTCACCGCGGGGCTGCTCATGCGATGACCTCGACCCCGGTTGCCAAGAGGTCGCCGAGCCTGTTCAGGTCGGACGCCGCGCCGCCCAGCGTGGCGCCGATCTGCTTGCCCCACAGCAGGTAGCGGTGAATCGGGTACTCGGTGTCAACCCCGATACCACCGTGGACGTGCTGCGTTCGGTGCACGACTCGCGCTCCGGCGTCGCTGGCCCACCATTTGGCGACCAACACCGACGTACCCGGGTCCTCCCCCGCCGACAGCAGCCAGGCTGCCTGCCAGAGGGTGACACGCATAGCCTCGAGGTCGATGTAGCAGTCGGCGAGCTGATGCGCCACCGCTTGGAACGTGGCGAGCGGTCGACCGAACTGGACTCGCTCGTTCAGATACGCCACCGCCTGCGTCACTGCACTCTCGGCGACACCCAACTGAACTGCAGCCAAGGCGATTTCGGCATAGGACTCGAGCTTACCGACGGCACTGACATCGGCTGCACCGAGAATATCGACGCGCGCACCCTCTGCGGTGATATCGGCACAGAGTTCGTGCGTCGTGGACTCGTTGTCCTGGCGACTCACACCGTTGGAAGACGGATCCAACAGAAACAGTGCAGGGCCCGAGGACGTCTCGGCGGAGACCACAACTCGGGCGGCGACATGCACCGACGGAACCGCAACCTTCGATCCCGTCACGCGCCAGACGCCGTCGACCTCGGTGGCAGTCATGGACGGTGCGCCACTGCCGAAGGGACCGAACCCTTCGAGTCCGACCGTCAGAATTTTGGAACCATCGGATGCGGCGGGAAGCCACTCGTTTTTTTGCTCCTCGGTTCCGAACTCGCCGATGACCAACGCGCTCACCAGATGTGGCCACAGTGGGACCGGTGCAACCCGGCGCCCTTGTTCGACGAGCACGACGCAGAGTGCGGAGAAGTCGAGGGCGCTTCCACCGAATTCTTCACTCACCGCGATGCCGAGCACCCCGGTGCGGCCGAGCTCATCCCACAGGTCCCGATCGATCCGATCCGTCGAGGCCTCCACGGCCACGATTCGGTCGGTGCTTGCGCGCGCTCCGAAGACATCGGCGGCAAGCTCACCGATCGTTCGCTGCTCTTCGCTGAAACTGAAATCCATCAGTGCTCCTGAGATGAAATAGGCCGGAAAGCAGGCAAAGTCAGATCCGAGTCGGCGTCGATCCAGGTCAACTCGACGGCCATGTCGATGGTGACGTCCGCGGGCTCGATGCCGGTCATGTTGGCGACCAAGCGAGTGCCCTCCTCGAGTTCGATGACAGCGACGATCAACGGATAGTCGAAGGCATCGATCTGTGGATGGTGGTTGACGACGAAGCTGTACACATGACCGCGCCCTGACGCGTCCACGGTGTCCCAGTCGGTGGATTGGCACTGTCCACACATCGGACCGGTCGGATGGCGAAGCACACCGCAGGAGGTGCATCGCTGGATCACCAATCGGTGTTCGAGGGCGGCTGAGAACCAGAACGCATTGTCGTCGTTCAGCGCCGGACGAGGTCGCAGGGCGCGAGGAACTGCTTTCTGCGCCGGCCGGTATCGCAACGTACGCCACCGCTGTGTGCCGACGACCATGCCGTCGGTATCGCGATACGTCTTGAGCGTGGTGATGAAATGCCCGACGCCCAGCCCGGTCTTCTTCTCCCCGGAAATCGCTTCGACAACTTCCGACACCTGAAGATGGTCACCCGGCCGTAGCTCTCGGAAGAACTCCATATCGGAATCGGTGGCGACCACCGAGGTGAATCCGGCGTCGTCGAGGACCGCGATCAGCTCGGTCCAGGTCGGCGAAGGGTCGATTCCGGACATCTTGTCCGTGTAGGACTTCATCGTCCATACCTGGAGCATGGCGGCGGGTGCAACCGAACCGTCGGCATGCTTCGGATCCACAACCGCCGAGTCTCCGCCCCCCATCACCTCGGTCCAATGTCTGATCATCGGCGCATTCACCGGATCCGGTCCGAGTGTCGGCGGGACCAACACGGCGCCCTCGAATTCGAGTAGGCGCGCACTCACCTCGATCATGCGTTCCTCTTGGCGCGAACGAGACCGAGGCCCATCGTGCCGACCATGTCGCGCAGGACTTCGTTGACCCCACCGCCGAAGGTGTTCACCACGGATTGCCTGGAGATCTGTTCGATCTGGCCGCCGAGAACTGCACCGGGAGAACCGGGCCGAAGACGCCCCACCGCACCGAGGATGCCCTGCAGTGCGCGGTAGACCTCGATGTGCGTTTCCGTGCCGTAGGTCTTGATGGCGCCCGCGTCCGCTCCGGACAAGGTGTCCTGTGCGACGGCAGCGGCCATCTTCCAGTTCATCAGCCGCATCGCCTCGAGCTTGGCGTGGGTGCGGGCGAATTCGATTCGTACCCAGGGTATTTCGAGTGCACCATTGTCTTGCGCCCAGTCGAATACCTGTCGCCAGAGACCGAGTGTTCGGCCTCCGAGCGCGGCGAGGCCGATCCTTTCGTGGTTGAGCTGCGCCGTGATGAGCTGCCAGCCTCCGTTGATCTCGCCCACCACCTCGGCGTCCGTGATGCGAATATCGCTGTAGTACGTCGAGGTGACCATCAATCCACCGACGGTGTTGATCGGTGACCAGCTGAAGCCGTCGTCGTCGGTGGGCACGATGAGAATCGAGATTCCGCGATGCTTCGGAGCTTGTGGGTCCGTGCGAGCTGCGAGCCACACGTAGTCGGCGGTGTTGGCACCACTGGTGAAGATCTTGTTGCCGTTGACAACCCAGTCCTCACCGTCGCGGACCGCTTTCGTCCGCAGCGACGCGAGATCCGTGCCTGCCTCGGGCTCGGTGTAGCCGATGGCGAAGACGATCTCGCCCGCCAGAATGCCGGGCAGAAAGCGTTCCTTCTGCTCTTCGGTACCGAACTTCATCAGCGTCGGACCGACCGTGTTGACGGTGACGAACGGGAACGGCAATCCGGCCCGCTGAACCTCGTCGAAGAACACGAACTGATCCTCGGCAGAGCGTCCCTGGCCGCCGAATTCCACGGGCCAGCCGATTCCGAGCCATCCGTCTTTGCCGAGCAACCGCACTATTTCCCGGAAGTACTCGCCGCCGACCCCTTGCTCTCCGGCGACGCGTCGCTTTTCCGGCGGCAGCAGCTCTGCAAAATATGTGCGTAACTCCTGCCGGAGAGCGCTCTGTTCTGGTGTTTCCTTGAGATCCATCTCAATACTCCTCGTGCCTGACTCCGGCTGTCACTACCAAATGGGTGGATCGACTCAGGCGGACAGGAACCGTCGACGCCCATAGGTGTCGAATTCCTTTTCCAACAAATCTTTGTCTTCTTCGGTCATCAACCGGTACTGAGGAGCCCCTCGACCCTCCCACCGGAAGATCAGGTCTTCGCAGCGCCAATTCTGCTGTTGCAGCTTGTTTTTGACGATCTTGTTGGAACCGGTCACGGGCAGGTTCGCCGAAACTCGAAGAAAGCGTGGAGCAGACTTGGTTCCCAGGTCGTCCTGCGCGGTGAGGAAGGACGCGAAGTCCGCTACGTCGAAAGCCTCGACGTCGGGTACCTCCAGCGCAGCCATCACCTGATCACCCGAACGGGGGTCGGGGACCGAGTAGACACCGGTAGCGATGACGGATGGGTACCGCCGGCAGATGCGTTCGACCATCAGCGCCGAGGTGTTCTCGCCGTCGACCCGAATCCAGTCGCCCTTACGGCCGGCGAAGTAGATGAAACCGTCCTCGTCGATGTAACCGAGATCGCCTGTCCAGTACCAGCCGTGTCGCAGCCGGTCCGCCATCGCGCTCTCGTTCTTGTAGTAACCCTCGAAGGCCGACGCGCCTGCCGTATCGACCATCTCACCGATGGACTCGTCTGGGTTGAGAACCCGGCCGTACTCGTCGCACCGGGCGAGCCCTTTCTTCTCACGCGTCTCGGGGTCCACGATCGCGATGTTCTTGTGAGCGGGCCGACCGAGCGCACCCGCCGGTGCATTCGGATCCAGCGTTACCGAACCGGCGCCTTCACTCGATCCGTAGCCCTCGAACAGTTCGGCTCCGAATCGCCGAACGAACTCCACCCTGTCCTCCGGCGACGCCTCGGTACCGAATCCCCTGACGAGCGTGTTGACGTGGTCGTCCTCGGATTCCGGTGTCGCCATCAAGTAGCCGAGCGCCTTCCCCACGTACGTGAAGAAGGTCGCGCCGAAGAATCGCACATCGGGCAAGAATCCCGACGCGGAGAACTTGGGAGTCAAGCACACGACGGCGCCGTTGGCGAGAGCCGGGGCCCACAGCGCCATCAGTGCATTGCCATGAAACAACGGCATACAGCAGTAGTCGACGTCGTCCCGCGAGTGTCCGTACTTGGCCGAGTTGGTGTAAGCGAGCCGGGCAAGCCGTCCCTGACTGCAGCGGACCGCTTTGGACGCGCCCGTCGTACCGGAAGTGAACAGCAACAACATCAGGCTCGAATCGTCGATCGACGGCGCTGCTACCGGCACCTCCTGCATGAAACCGGCGCACCTGTCCGGGTATCCGGGTTCGTCGACGAGGACGAACCGATCCGGCGTCAGGCCCAGATCGAGACTGGAGAGCATGGCCATACCGGCAGTGTCGGTGACGATCAACTGGCAGTCGACGTAGCGAATCTCGGCTTCGAGTTCCGCGCCCCGCTTGGTCGGGTTGATCCCGACGATCGTTCCACCGACCAGCGCCGCGCCACCGAGCCAGAACACGAATTCAGGGGTGTTCTCGAGCAGGACACCGATATGGAACGGTCCGTCGACGCGCATCGACTCGGCCAACGCACCGCGCGCTGCACTCTCGAGGACTACCTCGTGCCACGTCCAGTCCTGCTCGCGGGTTCGCAATCCGTCGTGGTGATCACCGAGTCGATCGAGAAGCATCTCCGCGATGGTCCCGCGATGCCCCTCGTCGTCCAACGGAAGGGTCTTTTCCTCGAAAGCCACGTCCTGGGTCATGCGCACGTCTCTGTCGTCGTTGCTTCGATGGTGCGGCTACGCAGCGGGATCGGCCCGAATGTGGCCGGCGCCGAACGATCGACCTGCACGGTGGGCGAGTCGAGATCTACGGTCATAACTGTCCTCCAGGTCCGATTACTCCCGTAACGTATCTGCGGATGGTGACTGCCCGGGGGGGAGTCTCGCTCAGTGGCAACGACCGTCTGCCACTGAGCGCTACGTGCCATCTTGTGGCGGTACACCTGCCCGAGGACGAAAGGCCCTTTCGATGACCGCTCCTACAGATCCGCAGTTCTACCTGGATCAAGTGATCACCCGGCTCACTGGCCCCGGCGGGAGGTTCGAACTGACCGAGGAATCTGTATTGGGGACTCGCATGCTCGTGATGAAGAACCGGACACGGGCAGTGAGCGACCTGCTGGCCGCATCGGCACAGTGGGGCGAGCGGGACTACCTCATCACTGCCGATCGCAGAATGTCCTACGCGGACCACATCGCCGCTGTCGCGGCGTTGGCGACGGCACTGCGCGAGGACTACGGGGTGAGCAAGGGAGACCGCGTCGCGATTCTCGGCGCGAACTCGATGGAATGGGTCATTGCGTTCTGGGCCACGCAGTCGCTCGGCGCCATCACGGTTGCATTGAACAGCTGGTGGGTTCCCCGCGAGATCGAATACGGCGTGAAGCACAGTACCCCCAGCGTCATCATCGCCGACACCAAACGTGCCGCCACACTAGCCGAAATGAACATCGACGCCCCGGTGCTGTCGATGCACGAAGACCTACCGAAGATCATCGAGCAGTACCGAGGTGCCCCTCTCCCGGTCACCGCTGTCGACGAGGACGATCCCGCAGCCATCCTCTATACGTCCGGCACGAGCGGAAAGCCCAAGGGCGCCCTGCACTCACAGCGAAACATCCTCGCGGTGGTCGATTACCATCGGTTCAGCGACGCCATCGTCGCAGCATTCAAAGGCGTCGAGTTCGATCCGTCGGTCCCGAGCGAGAAGAAGTATCTACTCACCTCGCCCTTGTTCCACATCGCCAGCCTGCACAATCTCGTGATCCCCCGCCTCGCAACCGGTGGCGCGGTCGTCATGAACGAAGGCTCCTTCGACGTCGACACCATCCTCGGTCTCGTCGAACGTGAGCGAGTGACCGACTGGGGCGCGGTCCCCACCATGGCTGCCCGTCTCGTCGAACACGGCAATCTCGATCGCTTCGACCTGAGCTCGCTGACCTCGTTCGCACTTGCCTCCGCGCCTTCGTCGATCGCATTCAAAGAACGCCTGCGCCAAGAGGTTCCGTTCGCCAAGAACTCCCTGGTGGACAGCTACGGCCTGACCGAGTGCAGCACGGCCATCGCCGTCGCTGCCGGACCGGACCTCGAACAGCACCCCGGAACCCTGGGCCGCCCCATCATCACCGTCAGCCTCGAGATCCGTGATCCGTTCGGCGAATGGCTTCCCGACGGCACCGAAGGTGAGATATGTGTACGTAGTCCCTTCGTGATGCTCGGATACTGGGAAGACGAAGCGGCAACCAACGCCGCTATCTCACCGGGGCGATGGTTGCGGACCGGAGACTTCGGGTTGATCGAGGACGGCAGACTTCGACTGACCGGCAGGCGTTCGGATCTGATCCTTCGCGGTGGAGAGAACGTCTACCCCGTCGAGATCGAGCAGTGCCTCGACGAACACCCCGACGTGCTCGAATGCGCGGTCATCGGAACTCCGCACACCGATCTCGGCCAAGAGGTGTCGGCGGTGGTGGTTCTTCGACCAGGCGCGGTGCTCGAGGAAAGCGAACTGCGCGAGTGGACCGCAGAGCGGTTGTCGTACTTCAAGGTACCCAGCCGCTGGCGAATCACCGGAGACAGCTTGCCCCGCAACGCAACCGGGAAGCTGTCGAGGCGCGACATCAGCCTGTGAGCGGATAACGACAGCGGCGTCGCACTGGGTAGAAACCCGGTGCGACGCCGCTGTCGTTATCTGCAGCCGAACCATGCTGATCAGCGTGGACGGGGCACAGTCTTGTCGATGAACAACCCTTCGACCGAGACGCATACCCGACCATCTGCCGTCCTGATATCGCCTACCGTGTTGATTTTGCGGCCGTCCACGGTATCGAGCGTGCCAGTGACGGTCAGTGGCACGAACAAGGGCGTCGGGCAATGGTAACGAATATTCAATTGCGCTGTCATGCCGGTCTTTCCGGCCCAGGCGTTGGCTACTCCCAGCGTGTGATCGAGCAGCAATGCCGACACGCCTCCGTGCACATGCCCCGGGGGACCCTGGTATGCGAGCGTCAGTTCGACAGTGCCCTGGACCGAGCCGTCGGACTTGCCCTCCAGCACGAGTGGAGGGGCGATCGCATTCTCGAGACCGGTCACAGGATCGTGCCGCGTCACACCCTCGCCGTTCCACATGTCGATCAGTCGCTCTTCGACAGCCGGCGCATGACTTTCCAAGTGCTGGGCAACACCGTTCAGTTCCTCTGCCACCCGCTCGAGGTTGGCATTGCCGCGATCGGTCCGCAGCAACGCGTCGATCACTCGCCTGGCGGCCTCGGTGGCGCGATCGACGGCGGAGTCGTTGCGGACCGAGGTCAGCACCGTCCCCGAGGGGCTGGTGTCATGGGTGGGGTGCGTACCGGAGCTCACAGGTCACTTCTGTTCATGAGACTACTTTCATGGATGCGTGGGTCAGGACGGCTTGTCCGTCGCGTTCGGGAGAACTCGTGCGGAGAATCAACCGTCCGTCTTCTTCCCAGACGGAGGTCTCGAGTGGTTCACCCGGATAGGTGGGCCCGGCGAAACGGACCGAGAAATCGCTGACTCGGCTCGGGTCGGAATCCAACAGACGCTCGGTCACTGTCCTGCAGACGATCCCGTAGGACGCGAGGCCGTGCAAAATGGGCCGATCGAATCCCACTGCCGCGGCAATGCTCGGGTCTATGTGCAGTGGATTGAGGTCACCGCTGAGGCGATAGAGCGCCGCTTGATCGGGACGGGTCGAAGACTGCAGAAGATGATCCGGTTTCCGATCCGGCACGGCGTCGGTTGTGGCCGGTCCAGCCTCGCCACCGAAGCCGCCCTCGCCACGAGCCCAAATCTGCATCACCGTCGTGAACAGTGCACGGCCATCATCATCGGTTGCAGCATGCTCGAGTTCGATCACCGCCGCCTTGCCCTTGTCCCAGATGTTCGCCACACGTGTCGTGATGCGGGCGCTGCCGGTCGACGGAATCGGTGCATGTGCAGTCAGCGATTGGCCACTGTGCAGGAGCTTGCGCAGATCTACTTCGACGCCTGGCATCGCCAGACCGGTGGTCCTGGATACACCCGCTGAAATACCACCTCCAGCAACCAGCGCGAAGGTCGGCAGCACACGTAGGTTCTTCTCGTACACCCATGCGAGCTCACCGGGGTCGAGTGGGTTCTCACCTGCTCCGACGCCGAGGTGATAAAGAATCACATCTCGGTCGGTCCACGAGATCTCACGCACTGTGGGCTCCGCCGCCAGCGCGGCCGCAAGGTCAATAGCCATTAGGGGTTCCTTCGATATCTCGAGTGCTTACGTTGATCGTTCACTTGTCCGGCTCGGGATCGCGCGGCAGGCCCAGCAAGCGTTCGCCGATGATGTTGAGCTGAACGTTGGTGGTGCCACCCGCTATCGACATGCACTGAGCGTTCAAGAACATGTGCTGCGCCGAGCTTCTGGGCTGCTCACCGACGAGAGACGAAGGTCCGGCCCACTCCATCGCTACTTCCCACACCTGTTGAATGTGTTCCACGCCGATGACCTTCGCGACCGAGGATTCCGCTCCGGGCTGCGCGCCGGTAAGTGTGCGCAGTGTGGTGCGCAGCGCGAGCAGCCCACCAGATTGGGCGTCACAAAGAACCTCGCCGAGAACTGCGGATTGCTGGGCGTCGAGACCGCCGGGCAATTCGGCAGCAAGTTTCAACAACGCCTCACCGCCCGAACCCAGCGAAGAATCGTTGGACAACGAGACTCGTTCGTTGGCGAGCGTCGTTCGAGCCAACTTCCATCCGGCACCGCTCTCCCCCACCAACATCTCGTCCGGAACGAACACGTCGTCGAAAAAGACTTCGTTGAACAACGATTCGCCGGTGATCTCACGAAGCGGTCGAATGTCGAGCCCGGGGCTGTTCCGCATGTCGACGAGGAAGTAGGACAAACCTTTGTGCTTCGGCACCGATGCGTCGGTGCGAGCGAGACAGATCCCCCAGTGCGCCTCGCGTGCCATGGACGTCCAGACCTTTTGGCCCTGCAACCGCCAGCCGCCCTCGACCTTCGTGGCCTTCGTGCTCAATCCGGCAAGGTCGGAACCTGCGCCGGGTTCGGAGAACAGCTGACACCAACGGATGTCACCGCGCAGGCTGGCCGGGACGAAGTGTTCGATCTGCTCGGGGTTGCCGTGCGCGATGAGCGTGGGAACGACCCAGTTGCCGATGATCATGTCGTAGGGAACGAGAGAGAACGACGCCAGTTCCTCGGCGATTACGAGTTGCTCGACTGCATCTGCCCCTCGACCCCACGGTGCCGGCAAATGCGGTGCTGTATAGCCTTTTTCGGCCAACAACCGGATGCGGTCGGTGTCTTCGGAATCGGCAACAGCGGCAAGCTCGGATCGCACCTTCGCGCGGACCTGCTCGGATTCGGGCGGAAGCTCCACTTCGAGTGAACGCCGGGCCCCGGCGAGCGTCGCAGCCGTGACCCGAGAACGCCAGGACGCGGTCGAACCGAGCATGATCTGCAGAGTCTGCGCTCGCCGTAGGTAGAGGTGTGCGTCATGTTCCCAGGTGTACCCGATGCCGCCGAGGATTTGAATGCAGTCCTTCGTCAACGAGAATGCAGCATCGAGCGCGGTAGCGCCCGCCACCGCAGCAGCAAGCGACACCTCTGCGGGCGGCGCACCTGCGTCCGCAGCACGGGCCGCGTCCCATGCGCAGACGCGTGCTTGCTCGCTGCGAATGAGCATGCGTGCGATGCGGTGTTTGACGCCTTGGAACTGACCGATGATTCGCCCGAACTGTCGGCGCGTTCGCGCGTAGTCGCCGGCAGTGCGCACCGCCCAGTCTGCAACACCCGAAGCCTCGGCGGAGAACAGGATTGCCGCCACATCGAACACGCGTCGGGCTTCGATCGGGAGGATGTCCTCGGGGTCGAGCGAGACACGGTGTGCGGTCACGGTTGCGTTGCGCCGCACCAGGTCATAGCTCTTTACGGCTGCGATCTGGAGGCGGTCTCGTGGGACGACGACGAAGACCGTCCTGTCGTTGTCATCCAGCGCCGCCAGCAAGAAGAGATCACCGATCTGGCCACTGACGACGAAATCAGATGCACCGTCGAGTACCGACTGGTTCGCCTCGGAAGTCACGCGCAACGAACCGGGGTGCAGCGAGATCGCGCCTATCGTCGAGCCGTCTGCCAACCCCACGAGCTCCTCGCTACGACCTGTCTCGTCGAGGACGGCACTGAGAAGGACGGTCGAGAGGAAGGGCCCCGGAACCAAAGCCCTACCGAGTTCCTCTGCTACCACGGCAGCTTCACTCAATCCGCAACCTGCGCCGCCATCTTCTTCCTTCAGATGTAGGCCCAGCACGCCGAGCGCTGCCAACGAGCTCCAGAAGGCGGGGCGCCCCTCGGTATCGGCATCGACTGCGCTGCGCAGGACCTCGGGGGTGACGGTACGGGTTGCCCATGCTCGAACCGCGTCGGTGAGGTCCCGTTCTTGTTCGGTCAATGCCATTGTCATGAAAGGTCTCGGCTCTGTCGTCGGTGGGATTCGCTCTTACCGTATGCGTTCGATGATCGTCGCGGTGGACTGTGCGCCACCGGCACACATCGTCACCAGGGCAGTAGATTTGTCGGACCGTTCGAGCTCGTGCAACGCCGAGGTGATCAACCGAGCTCCGGTCGAACCGACGGCGTGCCCGAGCGCAATAGCGCCGCCGTTCACGTTCACCTTCGACATATCTGCGCCGTGAACCTGAGCCCAGGACAGCACCACCGAAGCGAAAGCCTCGTTGATTTCCACGAGATCGATGTCGGCAAGAGACATCTTGGCGCGTTCGAGCACGAGTGAGGTCGACTCGATCGGGCCGTCGAGGTGATAGTAAGGGTCCGAACCGATCATGGCCGAGGCGAGGATCCGTGCACGCGGGCGGACCCCGAGCTCGCGCGCCCGTGCCTCGCTCATCAGCAGCACTGCTGCCGCGCCGTCACTGATCTGCGAAGAGTTGCCGGCGGTATGAATCTGGTCGGGCATCACGGGCGAGAGTCCGGCCAGCGCGGCCGCGCTCGTCTCACGCAGCCCGCCATCACGTTCCACACGCATGCTCTCGCCGGTAGGGGCACCGTCTTCGCCCAGTACGGGAACGTCGACTGGGACGATCTCGCGGTCGAAGACCCCGTCCGCCCACGCGCTTGCGGCCCGCTGTTGCGAGAGCAGACCCAACGCGTCGGCGTCCGCACGTGTGATTCCGCGAAGATCGGCAATGCGTTGCGCCGAGGTGAACTGATCGCGCATATCGATCGTCCAGTCGGGCGGGTACGGGTTTCCGGTGTCCGGAGTGGCGGCTTGCCCGAGGAAGACCCGGCTCATGACCTCGACGCCGCATCCGATGCCTGCGTCGATCTGACCGGATGAGATGAGACCGGCGACCATGTGTACTGCCTGTTGGGATGATCCGCAGGCACAGTCGATGGTCGTCGACGCGGTGCCGTAGGGCAGTCCGGCGTGCAGCCATGCCTGCCGCGTCACGTTGTTCGACTGTTCGCCCGCCTGGGTGACGCAACCACCGACGACCTGACCCACGCTCGCTGCCGAGACGGAAGATCGGTCGAGCACTGCGCGCTGAGCGACACCGAGGAGCGTGGCGGGATGCACGCCTGACAGGGCCCCTCTACGACGTCCGATAGGTGTTCTGGCCGCCTCGACGATCACCGGGGTGTTCTGAGCAAGCATGTCGACTCCTCGAGACATTACCGCCGCGCGAAGCGACGTCGATTTCTGAAATGTATTCTATTTTTTACGATATTGCACTACATTCGGCCAGCGCGGGATGCACCGCTCAGCGAGGCGACAGGTCGACGAGAAGCAGATCGCATCCTTTTCGGATGTCCTTCTCCGCATCGAGAATCGACACTCGGCCGTTGAGGCAGGACTGAATGACTCCGAACCACAGTTGCACGACCAAGCGAAGCGCTGTCAGGTCCGATTCCGTGGGCGTTTCGATACCCGCAGACTCGAGCAGCAGCTGCCGGAACGCCCCATCTGCCTTTCCTGCGTCGGGCACGGCGGCGACGTTGGCCGTCGTCGTGGACTGGATCATCGCCGCCGACAGCAGCGGCTGAAGCAGCAAACCCCGCGTAGCGCGGACCAACACTCCGTACACCGCGTCACTGGGCAGCGCTGCGGACGATGATCCTTTGGTGAAGCCCGAACCCATACGGTCGATCTGCTCGACCATCACCGCGACGAAGAGATGAGTCTTCGACGGGAAGTACCGGTACAGCGTGCCGATGGCAACGCCCGCCGCCTTGGCGACATCGTGCATCTGGACGCGTGCGAGTTCCTTCTCTGCACCGAGATCTGCCGCTGCCTGAAGAATGCGGACGTGCCGAGCGTGCTGCTCGACCGAACTCGGCTCTGCGGCGTCGCGAACTTCGGCGATTCTCGGCACTCTCTTTCATCCCTCCCAAGACTTCTCACGCTGGGCCTACGCAACCGGTAGGTGCATTCGATTTTGGCATCTCGCATCCAATTCTTCGACTTTTGCCCACTCAGTGAGACCGGTGACACGCAGCCGCTGAAAGTACTGTTGCGTGCCTTCGTGTACTTCGGCGCGCCCGCATGTCGAAGTACACGCATCATCATCGCGGGCACTTCGAACGGAGAACATCACCATGCACGAGTCGATCGAGTGCGATGTCCTGGTCATCGGTTCGGGCGGCGGCGCCCTGACCGGCGCATATTGCGCCGCAGAAGCCGGTCAGGACACGCTGGTCCTCGAGAAGACGCCACTACTCGGTGGTACATCCGCTTACTCCGGTGGAGCCGTATGGCTTCCTGGCACCGCCGTGCAGGACCGCGCGAACATCGGAGATTCGACGGCGAAGGCACGGGAATACCTTCGTGCTGTCGTCGGCGATTACGAGGTCGACCGGCAGGAGGCCTTCGTCTCGACGGCGCCCGCCGTCGTCGATCTACTCGAGAAGAACCCGAACATCGAATTCGAATGGCGTCCGTTCCCGGACTACTTCCGCGCGCCCGGCCGCATGGATTCCGGACGAGCGATCAATGCCCTCGACATCGAGCCCTCCGCCGTCGGCGATCTGCTCGAGCGGGTGCGCCCCGAACTCGATGCAGATCGTGACGGGGCACCGCACCCGGAGGGCAAGCTCGGCGGTGGGCGTGCTTTGATCTCTCGCCTGTTGCTGGCTCTGGAAAGCACAGGTAACTCCCGCGTGCTGACCGAGACTGCGTTGACAGAGCTGATCGTCGAGAACGACGCAGTCGTCGGCGCCATGGCGACCGGACCTGATGGAAAGACACTGCGCATCCTCGCGCGTCGCGGCGTCCTGATCGCCGCAGGCGGCATCGAAAAGGATCAGCCACTGCGAGATGCAGAATCGATGCCAGGCCTAGCGCAGTGGAGCATGGCGCCGGAGGGCTCGAATACCGGCGATGCAATCCAGGCTGCGGTCCGGATCGGCGCGGACACCACATTGGCCGGGCAAGCGTGGTACTGCCCCGGTGTCGCATTGCCGGATGGGTCGGCAGCATTCATGGTCGGTGTCCGCGGCGGACTGCTCGTCGACGACGCCGGCAAGCGCTACCTCAACGAGTCGCTTCCGTACGACCAGTTCGGTCGCGCGATGATCGAGCACGGCAGCGAGCGGTCGTACCTCGTCTTCGAAGCGACCGACAGCAAGCCGGTGATTCCGACCATTTCGATTCCGTCGGTGGCCGCGGACGCTCATCTCGAGTCCGGCACGTGGGTTATGGCCGACACGATCGAAGAACTCGCAGCGCTGATCGAGGTTGCCCCCGAGGTTCTCCGCAACACCGTCGAGCAGTTCAACGAATACGCGAGCATCGGTATCGACGAGCAGTTCCATCGCGGCGAGGACCCCTACGACAAGTTCTTCTGCCGGCCCGTTCCCGAACTGCCGAATGCGGCCTTGACGCCGCTGAAGAAGGGGCCGTACGTCGCCGCACGCATTGTGTTGAGCGACCTGGGAACAAAGAGCGGAGTACGCACCGACGTCGACGCTCGAGTACTGCGTGAGGACAACACCCCGATCGCAGGCCTCTACGCGGCTGGAAACACCAGCGCCTCGCTCAGTGGCGCGAAGTATCCAGGCCCGGGCGTGCCGCTCGGCACCGCAATGGTCTTCGCCTACCGGGCAGTGCGCGCCATGCTGTCCTGATCAGACCAGATTGTCCTCTACTGGGAGGCCGAACGCGCCTTGGCCGAACAACGCCAAAGCACGTTCGGCCTCGTTGGCTACGTGGACGCTTCCGGCATGGACATCACGCCACGCCCGTTCGATCACATTTCCGCGGTACAACGAGTGGCCCCCTGCCGACTTGAACAGCAGGTCCATCGCCTCCACCGCACGCTCGGTCGCTCGCACTTGATCACGTCGCACACGCAACCGCATCGACATCGGTAGTTCTTCGCCTTCGAGTGCCAGCTCCCACAGTTCTCGAACGTTGCGCTCCAACTGCAGAATCGCGGCATCGATCTCCGAAGATGCGCGCGCGATGGCGACCTGCGCGAACTGATCATGTACGAACTTCCCGCCACCGAGGCTCAGACGCACCCGCTCGCGCATGTTGGCCAGATAACGTTCGTAGCACCCCGCTACGATTCCGACTCCGGGCGAGGCGACGGCAGTGGTGAAGATAGTGGCGAACGGCAACCGGTACAGCGGACCCCGATTCACTTTCTGGCCCGGACCCCGAAGTTGCCCAGTTTCGTAGTTGCTCTTGGTTCGATACTCGGGGACGAAGCAATCGACGACACCGATCTCGTTGCTGGCGGTACCTCGCATTCCCATCACGTCCCACACGTCCCGGATGCGGTAGTCCGAGCGCGGAACCAGAACGGTGAGGAAATCCAAGGGACGCCCCTCCTCGCCCACCACGATTGCGCCCAGCAGCGCCCACGCCGCGTGATCACACCCGGAGGAGAAGTGCCATTCCCCACTGAGGCGGTACCCGCCTTCGACAGGGTGCAGCCGCCCGACCGGTGCATACGCGGAAGACACGAGCGTGTCGTTCTCACGTTCCCACACATCGCTCTGCGCTCGATCGTCGAAGAGCGCCAGGTGCCACGGGTGAACACCCAACACCGAGGTCACCCAGCCGGTGGATCCGCAGGCGCCGGAAATCATCCGAACCGCGTCGAAGAACACGGCCGGATCCGACTCGGTACCGCCGTACCGTTTCGGTTGAAGCAGCCCGAAGACTCCGGTCTTACCGAGCTCGTGGATCATCTGGTCCGACACACGTCCGGTTTCATCGACCTTGACCGCCGCCTCGGCGATGGTCGGCAGTAGTTCGCGGACAGCGCCCAGGACGTCGGTAGTCATACCCGAACGATAATCCGGTTGCGCCCCCGCCGGGCGGGCGCCTCACTCATCGAGAGCGAAGACACCCATCTTCCGCCGAGTCCCGTCCAGTGAGAATTACGCAACGTCGGTGTCGGAGGTCACCTAGCGTGACTACTAATACGGCAACGACAAGCTCGCCGTTGGACTTTTGAGAGACAGGACGGGACCACTGTGACCATCCAGCAGAACACGAGCGAAGAAGTACGAGAGATCGAAGCCGGCGCCGCGCCCACGCGCTTCGCCCGCGGTTGGCACTGCATCGGTTTGTCGGCCGACTTCAAGGACGGCAAGCCCCACTCCATCGAGGCCTTCGGGACCAAGCTCGTCGTCTTCGCCGACAGCTCGGGCACGCTCGCCGTCCTCGACGGATACTGCCGCCACATGGGTGGCGACCTCACTCAGGGAACGATCAAGGGTGACGAGATCGCCTGCCCGTTCCACGATTGGCGTTGGGGAAGTAACGGAAAGTGCAAGAGCATTCCTTACGCGCGCCGCGTGCCCCCGCTGGCACGTACACGTTCGTGGCATGTTCTCGACCAGGACGGCATGTTCTTCGTGTGGAACGATCCCGAGGGCAATGCCCCGCCGGCAGAGGTGACCATTCCCCGCATCGAAGGCGCACTCGACGATGGTTGGTCCGACTGGGTCTGGTACCGCACCGAGGTGGACGCCAACTGCCGCGAGGTCGTCGACAATGTTGTCGACATGGCGCACTTCTTCTACGTGCATTACTCCTTCCCCACCTACTTCAAGAACGTCTTCGAAGGGCACGTCGCCAGCCAGTACATGAACGGACAGTCACGCGAGGACATGCGTCCGAACACCGTCGGCCAGCCCAAGTCGCTCGGCAACAGTTCGGATGCAACCTATTTCGGACCTTCCTTCATGGTCGATGACCTGACATACAAGTTCGATACCCACGACGTGAACTCGGTCCTGATCAATTGCCACTACCCGGTCAGCGCAAACAAGTTCGTTCTGCAGTACGGCATGATCGTCAAGAAGTCCGCCGCCCTCCAAGGTGATGCCGCCGAGGAAACGGCGAAGAACTTCGGAACCTTCATCGCCAAGGGTTTCGAACAGGACATCGAGATCTGGAAGAACAAGTCACGCATCGAAAACCCGCTGCTCTGCGAGGAAGACGGTCCGGTCTACCAGCTTCGCCGGTGGTACGAGCAGTTTTACGTCGACGTAGCCGACATCACTCCTCAGATGACGGAACGATTCGAGTTCGAGCTGGACACCACACGTCCTGTCGAGTCTTGGAAGAAGGAAGTCGAAGCCAACGTCGCTCGGAAATTGGAGGAGCAGAATGCAACCGCTTCGGTGCAGTGAGTGCAGTGCGCAGGTGCTCGTTGCGAAGAACAGTTGGGAACACACTTCGATCCAGTGGGACGCGGCAGCTCGCGATCTCTGCTATGAAATCGACAACGATGCTCCCGATGACGGCCGGCCCGGTTCCCCCAGCCGGGGCTGTCACGCACTGAGCGCAAGCATCGTCGATGCTGCCAACCGCGGCGACGTCGTCGTCACCGACAGTGATCCGGTTCCGACGCCGATCGTCGTCGACTGACATTTTTCAGAAAGGCTCTTCCATGATCGATATCGAGCAGTACGGCCCGTGGGCAGTTATTGCCGGCGGGTCCGAAGGCGTCGGATCGGAATTTGCCGACCAGTTGAGCAAGGCCGGTTTCAACCTCGTTCTCATCGCTCGCAAGCCCGGCCCGCTCGAGGAGACCGCAACTCGCGTGCGTGCGAACGGCGTCGAGGTCCGGACGCTGACACTCGATCTGCTCGCCGCCGATGCAATCGAGCGTATTCGCACAGCAACCGAGGACCTCGAAGTCGGCTTGCTGATCTTCAACGCAGGCGCAAACAGCTACGGGCATGAGTTCGTCACCGGCGACCTGTCCGGCTTCCAGCAAGTGATCGACCTCAACATCACCTCGCAACTGCATTTGTCGCATTACTTCGGTGCTGCGATGCGCGAGCGTGGGCGCGGCGGCATCATCTTGGTCGGTTCGATGGCCGGCTACATGGGGTCCGAACACCAGAGCGTGTACGCGGCCTCGAAGGCTTTCGGGCGTATCTTCGCCGAGGGTCTGTGGCTGGAACTGGCACCATTCGGCGTGCACGTCGTCGACCTGGTCCTCGGGGTCACACGGACACCAGCTATGGCGCGCGCCGGGTTGAACTTCGACATACCCGGCATGCGTGTATCCGAGCCTGCAGACGTCGCCCGTGAAGGGCTCGAACACATCACCGACGGACCTGTCTGGGTCGCCGGTGGACACTACGAGACCGCCAAGAGCCGCAGCGGGTTCCCCCGCGGAGAGATGGTGGAAAAAGCTGCGGCCGGTATGAGGAAGCTACTCAACCGGGGCTGATTCTCTTCGGCGACTATCTCCCGAAACGCAAAAGCGCTGCGCATTCAGATGAATGCGCAGCGCTTTTCGTTGCACTGTTGTCAGCGAGCAGATATCACGCGAACGCTGCCAGTGTCTCGGACCCTGACCAGTCGTGTCCCCAGTAGCTGTCGGCAGTGATTTCCTCCGACGAGTAGTACCTCTCGTCGACCAGTTTGCCCTCGGTACCGAATTCGAGATCCCATCCACCCGGTGCGCGGACGTAGAACGAGACCATCTTGTCGTTGGTGTGGCGACCGAGCGTCGAAGAGATGGAGAATCCCAGCTTCGCTACCCGATCGAGAGCCTGACCCACCGCGTCGAGAGTGTCGACCTCGGTCATCAGATGCACCATGCCTGGATCCTGGCTGTGCGGGGCCGGGCACAACGCCAAGCTGTGATGCCGCTCGTTGACACCCATGAACCGCACTCTGCGTGCAGGTCCGGCCCCCGGAGGACCGACCCTGATGGCTCCACGCGGCAGGAATCCCAACACGTCCGTGTAGAACGTGTACGCCTCGTCGAATGCCGGTGTCGGCAGAACGACATGGCCGAGCCCCTGCGGACCGGTGATGAACCGTCCACCGTGCGGGGTTACCACCGGGCTGTGATCGAGAACCGCTCCGAAGAACACCTCGACACGGGTGCCCGACGGGTCGTCGAAAGCGATCACTTGCTCGGCATCGCGGTAGAGCGATTCTTCCTCGGACAGGACCTCGACAGCTCGTCCCGACTTCTCCACCGCTTCACGTACGCGCTGAAGAGCGAACTGGTCACGGACCTCCCAGCCCACAGCCAACGCCTTGTCGGTGTCACCGGGCAACACGATGAGCCTGGATCGACGCTCGTCGACGCGCAAGTAGAGGCCATCGGCCTCCGGTCCCGATCCGACGGCCATGCCAAGCCCGTCGACAACGAGTTCGCGCCAGCGGGGCACATCCTGCGTCTGAATTCTGAGATAACCCAGACCGCGTATTTCCGTCATCGTAAGTACCTTTCGTCGAGGAGGCTTGTCAGATCATCGAGCGATGGATGCCTTGCGGCTCACCGCCGAGCTGTGTCAATGCCGAGGAATGGAAAATGGAGCCGGGAACGTGAACAGCATGAGAAAGTCCCGCGTGCGCGTCACGCCAGAACCGCTGCATCGGGAATTTCACATGGAGAGCGCCACCACCTGAACGGGCGAAAATTTCATCCACTGCCCGTACTGCTCGCCATGCTGCAGCAGTCTGAGTCCGACGGCCGATAGCTCGCATCTCGAAGGTGACCTCTTGCTTCTTCTCGGTCAGA
The DNA here is from genome assembly GCA_038198705.1 of Mycobacteriales bacterium. Classification (GTDB taxonomy): domain Bacteria; phylum Actinomycetota; class Actinomycetes; order Mycobacteriales; family Mycobacteriaceae; genus Rhodococcoides. The sequence continues at coordinate 15,734 of JBBPZN010000035.1, read as the reverse complement.
TCCCAGAAGCGATCCACGGTCTCGAGTACTGCGGCGCGGGAGGCCGCGATCTCCGCGGCTGCCTCGCCGATAGCGAACAACACATACGGGTCTTCCTTGATGGCTGTTCCCGTCACTGTTACCCGATCTCGCTGCGCGTCCAGATGACATGCGAGGGCACCTTCGGCGATGCCGATCAGTGAGGAAGTGATTCCGAGTGGGAAAATGCACGAGAACGGGAAGTTGTAGAGCGTCTGCTCTCGCCCGAACTCCTTCGCCGCCATCCCGTTCATCACTTTCTCTGCACGCAGAGTCCGATAGTCCGGAATGAACGCGTTCTTGACGATGAGATCCTTGGATCCGGTTCCGCGCAGTCCGACCACGTCCCAGCTGTCCGGGTCGATCTCGTAGTCCGAGCGAGGAAGCAACACGTGCAGCATCGTCGGGGGCATCACGCGTTTGCCTTCGGCATCACCGAGTGCGGCACCGATCATGATCCACCCGCAGTGATCGGTGCCCGAGGAGAACGACCACCGTCCGTTGAGGATGAAACCGCCGTCGGTCGGGGTGGCTACGCCCATCGGTGCGTACGGCGAGGCCATCCACATATCGTTGTCTTCGCCCCACACCTCGTCCTGGGCTTTGCGATCGAAGAAGGCCAGCTCCCACGGATGGACACCGACGATCCCGGTGACCCAACCTGCGGCACCGTCCATAGCACCGATACCCATCGCGGTCTCTGCGAATTCGCGAGGGTGTGACTCGTATCCGCCGTACTCTTTCGGCGCCAGCATGCGCATGACCCCGGCGTCCCGTAGGCGCTTCGCCGAGGCATCGGACAAGCGCATCAGCTTGTCTCCCTCGACACCTTCTGCGCGAATCTCGTCGGCGAACTGTTCGATCCTGTCAAGAACCTGACCCATGATGATCTCGGCTTTCTACTTCAGTGCCTGGCCGGATGTGCGCAGGCTGTCGTCTTCTCCGTTGTACTGCATTTTCTTCACTTCGGTAGAATGGGTCCTTCGAAGCGGATCAGACGCGCTTGGCGTTGCCGTTCGAATCTGCTCGATCGATCGACGAAACCGCGCCCTGTGAATCGGCAGCGTGCTCGGCTGCGATGTACCCGAAGACCATCGCCGGTCCGATCGTCGCCCCCGCTCCCGCGTACTCGTTCCCCATCACCGACGCGGACGTGTTACCGGTCGCGTAGAGGCCATCGATTGCGGAACCGTCAGCGCGAAGAACCCTGGCATGGGCATCGGTGCTGAGCCCGCCCTTCGTTCCCAGATCACCGGGCTCACAACGAACTGCATAGAACGGACCGCGATCGATCTCGTCGAGACACGGATTCTTCATGGTGGGATCGCCGTAGTAGCGGTCGTAGGCACTATCGCCCCGACCGAACTCCTCGTCTTTACCCGACCGCGCGTACCCGTTGAATCGAGTAATGGTGGCGGCTAGGGCGTCGGCAGGGACGTCGATCTTCGCGGCAAGTTCCGCGAGAGTGTCCGCCTTGTGGACGACCCCTGAGTCGTAGAACCCCTGAGGAAATGGCACTCCCGGCAGGACCTGTGCAAACGGGTAACGCGACCGCGCTTTGGTATCCATCACGAACCAAGCCGGAACGTGACCACCTTCGAGCTGGTCGTGAACGAAGTTCACGTAGGGAGAGGATTCGTTGGTGAAACGCTTGCCCTTGCTGTCGACGATCACCGATGGCGGAATGCAGCGCTCGGACACCAACGGGATGACCGCGCCCATCGGGTGCAGAACCGACGGCATCCACCAGGCATCGTCCATCAATGCGACGTCGGCGCCGATGGAAAGGCCTGCGTTGATACCGTCACCGGTGTTCTCGCGAGCGCCGGAACTGATGTCGGCCACTCCATTCTCGGGCAGGTAGCGCGAACGCATCTCCAAGTTGTGCTCGAATCCGCCGGTAGCGAGAAGGACTCCCTTTCGGGCCGCGATTCGAATCGTCTTGTCGCCGCGCTGGGCCACCACTCCGCGAACCACGCCCGCGTCGTCGACGATGAGCTCGGTCATCGAGGTCTGCAGCCACACCGGCACACCGGAGTCTTTGAGAACCATCCGCAGTCGCGCCACGAGAGCGCGTCCACCGGTCGCCATATGGCGTCGACGAACCACGTTCGACGCCACCCGCCACGCCGCGACCAGGGAAGCTCGACGACCCCTCCACGTACGCTTGACCATCGCGAGGTCGTGGTAGTCCTTCGAGGTGACCCACAGCCCGAGCGGGCCCTTCATGCTGTTGGGACGCTGGAACTTCTCGTCGTCGCCGAGTGCACGGGTATCGAACGGCTGGCATTCGATAGTGCGGCCCAGTGCGCTGCCACCTTCGTTTTCGGGGTGATAGTCGGAGTAGCCCTTGACCCAATACAGCTTCATGTGCGGACTCTTGTCCAGCAGTTGCATCAACGCCGGACCGTTGTCGACGAACGCATCGAGACGCTCCGCTGGAACAGTGCCGACGGTGATGCTGTCCAGGTAGGTACGAATCGACTCACGAGAGTCGACGACGCCCTTGCCTACGAGCGTAGGAGCGTTCGGGATCCAGATACCGCCGCCGGATATCGCGGTGGAACCGCCGAATGTCACACCCTTTTCGATGACGAGTGTGTCGAGCCCGCGATTGGCTGCTGCTACTGCGGCGGCCATACCTCCGCCACCGCTTCCCACGATGAGGAAATCGACTGTTTCGTCGAACTGTTCCGAATCGATACTCATTTTTGGACGGCGTCCTCTCTTAGAAGAAAAGCAATGACTGCACTCTCGAAGGCTGCTTTTTGTTCGATCATCACCCAGTGTCCACACTTCGGGAATACATGTAACTCGGCGTCGGGTATCAGACGCATCGGAAGCAGCGCCATGTCCATCGGACTGACGCGATCATCTCGACCCCAGGTCAGCAGGGTCGGAGCTTGTACGCGGTGCAGCTGAGCCCAGTACGGTGCATCCGTCGACTTCGCAGCGGCCGCCGCATTCGCGGCAAAGGCCGCGCTGCTGTACATCTTTCGGGCACTCGCGAGGGTTTCGGGATCGGTTGCCTGAGTCCACCGTTCCTCGATCAGTTCCTCGGTGACCATGGCGGGGTCGTACACCATGGAGTGCAACCAAGAAATGAGGCGCTCTCTGGTCGGATCGTCGGTGAACTCCATCAGCAGTTTGATGCCTTCACCCGGTCCGGGGCTGAAGATGTTTCTTCCGATCCCGCCGATGGTGATCAGCTTCGAGACTCGCTCGGGGTGTTCGATGGCGAATCGAGTCGCGACTATCCCGCCCATCGAGTTGCCCAGCAAAGCAACTTTGTCGAGGCCGAGGCCGTCGAGGAATCGTGCAACTGCGTCCATGGCCGTAACCATCGGATGTCCACCGAAGTCGTCACTGACACCGAAACCCGGAAACTCGAGCACGTAGGTGTGGAAATGCTCGGCGAATACATCGATGTTGCCGCGAAAGTTCCGCCAACCCGTGACGCCGGGGCCCGATCCGTGCAATAGCACCAGTGGTGGGCCGTCACCGGCTTCGTAGTACCGAAGTACTCCGAGATCGGTGCGAAGCTCCTTCGAGCCTTCCTGGACACTCGAGACAGTTGTCATGTAGGCACACGTTGCCACCAGCAGGCTGCTGGATCGTCAGTCGTCCCGGTCAGCGAGACCACCCGATCCATTCGAGCGCGTCCGCAGGCCGATTCCACTGAACGAGACGGCGCCCCCGAAGTGTGTGCGGAGCTACCTAACCTGGAACTCGATCGCCGAAAGCTTCGGCGACACAACGAAACCGAAAGGTGCGCGATGTCGATCGAGTCGATGGAAGCCGACCTCACCACCGCCAACACGGCACCGACGCCACACGAGATGCGCCACGCCATGAGCCACTTCGCCAGCGGCGTCACCGTGATCACAGGTTTGTCCGACGACGGTCCGATCGGGTTCTGCTGCCAGTCGTTCGCGTCGGTCTCACTCGAGCCTCCACTGATTTTGTTCTGCGCCGATCACCGTGGTCGTGCTTGGCCGAGCATTCGAGAGATCGGCCGCTTCACTGTCAACGTACTGCGCGAAGACCAGGCGGACATGTGCGCTCGGTTCGGTTCCGGTCGAGGAACGAAGTTCGAGGGTCTGGACTGGACTCGGTCGAGCTGGGGAACTCCGGCGTTGCCGGACGTGTTGGCGCGCGTCCATTGCGAAGTGGAGACCTTCCATCGTGCCGGTGACCACGACGTTGTCATCGGACGAGTTCTCGGCCTCGAAGCCCTCGGTGAGCAGCGCCCGATGGTCTTCTACCGCGGAGCCTTCGGCCTCGCCGACGTGGCCGACATCTCCAACATCTGAGCCAGGCCGAGCGGCAGACCACCCAGATGACAGTCGCCGAATCAGAGCCAGTGCCCGGACTGAACCGCCAACAGCTGGTCCAACGTTTCGGTCGACCAGGAGTTCTCCTGCGCGTGCGGAACGAGAGAACGTCGGCGCGAATTTTCGAGTGAGGGAAACATGGTCTTGGTGACTTCGCGCACCGCGTCGGCGACGAGTGGAGCAACCCGTTCCAGTTGGACGGTTCCCGCATCGCCGGAAAGCGAGATGCCGGCCACCGGACCTTCCACCGTTCGAACAGCGGCACCGACACACCCGATCCCACGGACAGCTTCGCCTCGCTCGAACGCCAGCCCGCGCCGTTGCCGTATGCGGTTGAGTTCACGATGCAAGGTAGCTACGTCGGAAATGGTGGTGTCGGTACTACGGTCGAGACGTTCCCCGAGCAGCCGGTCCACTTCCTCCGGATCCAACCACGCCAGCATCGCTTTTCCGCTCGCGGTGGTGTGGGCGGGTACACGTCCGCCGACCCTGGTCGGAATGGTGGCCGCGCCGCGGCCGCCGAGCTTGTCGAGGTACACGCTCATGCCACCGTCGAGGACGGTGAGATGCACGACCATTCCGGTGCGCACATGCAAGTTGTGCAGGATGGGTGCGGCTGCTGCTCTGACCTGGCTGTGGTTGTTCTCGCTTCCGCCGAGGCCGATCGAACGGCGACCGAGGCAATAACCGAAACTGGCGTGGTCCACCCAGTTCAGACGTTCCAGCTGGTCGAGAATTCGATACACGGTGGACCTGGGTAGCCGCGTACGGCAGGCCACCTCTTCCAGGGTGAGTCGAGAAGCGCGGCCGTCGAAGGCGTCGAGGATCAACGTCATTCGTTCCACCATCGAAGGCGGTACATCTCTTTTCTCAGCAACACCGGGCGTCGAGCTGTCTGGACTGACCGAGTTCATCCGGTGCCTCCGCAATCGGCAGTGAGCCTGCCGGTAAAATTGAAATGAATTCTTGAAATGGTAACAGTTGTTAGCCTGAGTGAAAAGAGGGTCTGCCTTCCCCGCTGATGGAACCCGAGTCCGGTGAACGGGAGCTGCCGACGCAACCGGCGGCCAGAGGTACTACAGATGGGGTATGCAACCATCCCGCCCAACCTCGGAGCGTCACCGATGCATATTGGAATAACGTCCCCGATCGTCGTTCAACATCCGAGCAATGCGGCGGACTGGGAGGCGAGCGCCGGCATCGCGGAGCTGGTCCGAGTTGCGCGCCACGCCGACCAACTCGGATTTCATCACCTGACCTGCAGTGAGCACGTTGCCGTACCTGCAGATATTGCCGTCGAGCGCGGGGCGACCTACTGGGATCCGCTGGCAACACTGGGGTTCCTCGCCGCGCACACCGCCCGGATCAAGCTGGCCACCCAGGTTCTGGTTCTCGGCTACCACCACCCACTCGCGATTGCCAAGCGCTACGGCACACTCGACGTCGTCAGCGGCGGCCGGCTGATACTCGGTCTCGGAGTCGGCAGTCTCCAGGAGGAATTCGACCTGCTCGGTGCCGAGTTCGAAGGCCGCGGAGCTCGCGCAGACGATGCACTCGCAGCATTGCGAGCATCGCTGTCGCACTCGAATCCGGAGTATCACGGCACTCACTACGATTTCGAAAACTTCGTGGTCGAGCCCCATGCAATCCAGACACGCGTGCCCTTGTGGATCGGTGGCCGGACCCCCCGCTCACTTCGACGGGCCCGAACCCAAGGCGACGGCTGGGTTCCGTTCGGCTTACCGCTCAGCGACCTCGAACGCATGCTCGCAAAGGGTGAGCAGCGAGCCGATTTCGAAGTGGTATTGAGCGCAGGCGCACCGGTGGACCCACTCGGCAACAGAGCCGCAGTCGCCGACTCGCTCGAGCGCCGACGTCGGGCTGGGGCCACCATCGTGAGCGCGGCCATCCACGCAACAGGCGCCGACCACTACTGCGACCAACTCTCCACCCTCCGCGACATCGGCGACGAGCTGGACGTGGAGTTCCATTCGAACCAGATCGGAGCAACACCATGACGGACACCGACCAGCTGCTGCAGAACCTCCTCGATCGAGTGAATGCCCTCGAGGACACGCTCGCGATCACGAAGTTGCTGGCCACCTATGGTCCGGCCATCGACAGCGGCTCGGTCGAGGCCGTTGCACGTCTGTGGACCGAAGACGGGGTGTACGACGTCGACACCGGCGAGATGAACGGCCACGCCGAAATTTCGGCCATGGTTCGCTCCCGCGCGCATCAGGACTACATCCTCGGCGGCTCCGCTCACCTTCTCGAACCCGGACATGTGCACGTGGACGGACACCAGGCCGTCGTGACGTGCAAATCGCAGTTGATCCTCCACGACGGTGACGCTTACCGAGTTGCTCGGATCTCCGCGAACCGGTGGGAATTGGCCAAGATCGAAGGACAATGGAAGGTGACGCGCCGGACTAACCGCCTGCTCGACGGCCGCGCGGAAGCTCGGGAACTGCTGGCGAAGGGCGTTCGGGACTGACCTCGATGGTTTCGGGCCGACGACGGCAGCGATTAACGTACCGAAAGCATGCGCATTCTGGCCGTATGAGCTAGAAATAGAATTAACTCTAATTTTGAAATGGAGGCATTTCGTGAGCACAGCACTCGAATTGACCGGAAGAACAGCGATCGTGACCGGCGCAGGTGCCGGACTCGGCCGTGCAGAAGCAATGGCTCTCGGGGCTGCGGGTGCCGCGGTGATCGTCAACGACATCGGCGACAACGCGCAGTCCGTCGCCGACGAAATCATCGCCGCGGGCGGCCAGGCGATCGCGGTCCTCGGGGACGTCTCCGACTGGTCTCTGGGCGAACGACTCGTGCAGTCGGCGAACGAAACCTTCGGTTCGATGGACATTCTGGTCAACAACGCCGGGATCATTCGCGACAAGATGATCTTCAACCTGACGGAATCGGATTGGGACGACGTCATCCGGGTGCACCTCAAAGGGCACGCGGCCACCTCCCACGCCGCCGCAGTTCATTGGCGAGCACTCTCGAAAGAGACCGGCGGCCCGATCTACGGTCGGGTCATCAACACCTCTTCGGAGGCCTTCCTCTTCGGCTCCGCCGGCCAACCGAACTACTCGGCAGCCAAGGCCGGGATCGTCGCTCTCACCCTCTCGACTTCTCAGGGACTCTCACGCTACGGCGTCCGGGCGAACGCAATCTGCCCTCGTGCGCGGACCGCGATGACCGCACAGGCATTCGGGGAGAACACCGATCCGGAAGCGAACGAGGATCCGCTCTCCCCCGACCGGGTCGCCACTCTCGTCCACTACCTCGCCAGCGAAGCTTCGGACGAAATCACCGGACAGGTGTTCGTCGTCTACGGCAGAATGGTGGCCCTGATGGCAGCGCCCAAGGTCGAGAACACGTTCCAAACCACAGGTTCGAAATTCACCATCGATGAGTTGTCGGACAATCTGACACCGTACTTCTCCGGTCGCGGCCAGTACGAGACCTACTCCGCATACAGCGTCGCAGAACTCGAGAAGACCGCGTTGGCAGCCGTCGATTCGATGGGCGTCCGATGAGACTTCAAGGGAAAACAGCAATCATCACGGGCGGTGCAGGCGGAATCGGCCGCGCGCTCACCACCGTCTTCGTACGTGAAGGTGCCAAAGTTTTCTTCGTCGACATCGACGAAGAAAAGGGAGCCGCACTCAGTGCCGAACTGGGCCCGGACGCCGAGTTCCTGTGCATCGACATATCGCTTCCCGACTCGGCACAGACGATCTGCGACGCTGCTGTCGCCGCCTTCGGATCCGTCGACGTTCTGGTCAACAACGCTCACGCGTCACGGCAGGCACTGCTTGTCGATACGACGAGTGAGATGTTCGATCTGTCGTTCAACACCGGCTTCTACCCCACGGTGCACCTCATGCAGGCCTGCTACCCCCACCTGAAAGCCTCCTCCGGATCGGTGATCAACTTCGCCTCCGGTTCCGGGTTGGACGGAATGCCCACTCAGGCCTCCTATGCCGCAGCCAAAGAAGCAATTCGAGGGCTCAGCCGCGTTGCCGCCAACGAGTGGGCTGCGGACGGCATCAGAGTCAACGTGCTCTGCCCCTTCGCCGCGACCGAAGGTGTGCGTGCCTGGCAGGCTGCCCACCCGGAGCGCGCCGCAGAGAGTGCCGCCAAAGTCCCGCTACAGCGAATCGGCGACCCTGAAACCGATATCGCTCCGGTAGCAGTATTCCTGGCCTCCGAAGATTCCAAGTACATGACCGGACAGACTCTGATGGCCGACGGCGGAAGCCACAAACTGCGCTGACGTCGATCGCTTACCGAGGTAGAAACCAACCAGGAGGAGAACGACATATGGAACGCTTCGACGGCAAAGTCGCCCTGATCACCGGCGCAGCACGCGGCCAAGGACGCTCTCACGCAATCGCTTTCGCTGAACAAGGCGCCGACGTCGTGCTGTGCGATCGTTGCGAGGACCGCGACGTCGTGCGGTATCCGCTTGCTACGCAAGAGGATCTCGACGAGACGGTCCGGCTTGTGCAGGCAACCGGACGCAAGGCGATCAGCGCCACCTTCGACACCAGCGACCGACAGGCGATGAACTCCCTCGTGGAGCGCGCCGAGTCCGAATTGGGCCGCATCGATATCGCTGTCGCGAATGCCGGCGTATCGGTCGCCGCGCCGGTGCAGTCGATGTCCGAGGCTCAGTGGGCAGAAACGATCGGCTCCAACCTGACCGGAGTCTTCAACACCGTCGGTGCTGTCGCACCCGGGATGATCAGTCGTGGATATGGGCGAATCATTACGATCTCGTCCATGCTGGGCCGCGCCGGAAACACCAATATGGCCGCCTACGCAGCGTCGAAGTGGGGGGTCATCGGACTCAGCAAGAGTGCCGCACTGGATCTGGCACCACACGGAATCACTGTGAATACGATTGCACCGGGGAACATTTCAACCCCCATGATTCACAATGATTCCCTGTACGCGATGATGCGGCCGGACCTCGACAAGCCGACCGCAGACGACGTCGCCCCCATCTTCCAAACCCTGCATGCACAGCCGGTGCCGTGGCTCGACGCGGAGGAGATCACCCGCGTCGTACTGTTCTTCGCCGCCGAAGCAAGCGCACATATCAGCGGCACGGTGCTTCCGGTCGACGCCGGAAACGCCGCGCGCGTCACCGGCTGACGCACACCCGAATCGGTGACGTCACGCAGTGAATACCGCTGTGACGTCGCCGATTCCGGTAATCGATGCAGTGTAGGTCGAGCCTGCGGTCACCGAGACCATCGGACCGAGCGCACCGGACAGAACGACTTCTCCCGCGCGCAGCGGTGATCCGTAGGACAAGCTGGTGTTCGCCAACCAAGCAAATGCTGCCCAGGGGCTGCCGAGGCAGTCGGATCCCTTACCCGTCGAGACCTGCTCCCCATCGGCGAACAGCGTCATCTCGACCTCTTCGAGATTCGGGGCGTCACTGCGGTCGAGGGAATCTCCGAGAACGTACAGACCGGAAGAAGCGTTGTCTGCCACGGTATCGGCCAAACTGATATCCCAGTCGACCACTCGGCTGTCGACAATTTCGAACGCCGCAAATACTTTGCTGACGTAGTCGGGAGCGGTATCGGCATCGATAGGCACCTCGATGTCACGCGAAACAGTGAAGGCGATCTCGGCTTCGATCCGCGGCTGAAGAAGCCGGCTGAAGTCGACCGCGTCGTCCTGAGTGCAATCCATGTCGTCGAGAAGAACACCGAAATCAGGCTGATCGACACTCATCTGCTTCTGCACAGCGGGCGAAGTCAAACCGATCTTTCGTCCTACGACAGTGCGGCCGGACGCGACAAGCGCCTCGATGTTGCGCGTCTGGACCAGGTAGGCCGCGTCCACGTCCTCGCTGCCGATGAGGTCCCGGACGGGTGAACACGGGGTGGATGTCGCAGTCGCAGTCGCAAGGCGGTCAGCCGCTTCGCTGATCGCGTGAGGTTCGATCGTAGTCATGCCTGTGACGTTATGCGCACAACTCGACAGGGCCCAACATCTGTCCCATCAGGCGGGACGGAGAGGCTGGTCACTCAACTCCTCGACGACGAACTTGGCGAGACTGCCCAGCCGCGCCCGGTCCGGCATTCGCGTCGGGACACCGAGTATGTCGAGGGGTGCGGAGGTGACCGGACCGACACAGATCGCGGCGACCGGGCCCTTCAGCGCCGCAAGGAACTGCTCGAGCATCCCGTTGTCCTTCGCCGTCGACAGCAGCGACGCGACGGCGGGGGCACTGGTGAAGGTGACGGCGTCGACGTCGTGATCGGCAATCTTGCCCACCAAGTCCACGAGTGGGCGCTGATCGACCGGTCGGATCCAGCGGTAGACGGGAATGGGACGCACTCTCGCGCCGAGTCGGGCGAGCGATTCGCTCAGATGAATCGTCGGTTCCCATTCGGTGATGGTGCCGTGCAGTTGAACTGCGACATCGACACCGGCAATACCTTCGGCTTCGAGGTGGTCGGCCACTTCCTGTGAGGCTTCGGTGGTCGGCGACCATTCCTCACGTAGGCCGACACCGCGGATCGCGCCCCGCGCCTTCGGGCCTCGCGCAATGATGCGCGAGGCCCGAAGTGCTTGGAGAAGCTCGTCTTCGGTGTTCCACCCCCTAGCCGCGTCGAGCCACCCACGAAAACCGACGGCCGTGCTGATCACCACCATTTCCGGTGGCTGCGCGATGATGCCCGCGGTCACCTCATGCAGCTCGGAATCGTCGAGCAGCGGCAGCACGTGAATCGCGGGTACGTGCACCGTGGCCGCACCGCGACGCTCGAGCATCACCGCGAACTCTTCTGCTCGGCGCTCGGCCGTGAGGGCGATCGTCTTGCGTGCAAGCGGAAAGGCCATGGGGCCACCCTAGTGGCGAACTAGCTGCTGAACTTGTCCGGATCAGGGCCGGTACGTCCGTCGACGGAGTCGAGTGCATTGATCTGCTGCAGCTCGTCGTTGGTCAGCGCGAAGTCGAACACGTCGAAGTTGCTCGCGATCCGCTTCGGGGTCACCGACTTGGGGATCACCACGTTTCCGTGCTGGATGTGCCAACGAAGCACTACCTGAGCTGGGGTTACCCCGTGCGCCTCAGCGATCGAGGCGAGCGCCGGGTCGTCCAGGACGGTTCCGGAACCCAACGGACTCCACGCCTCGGTAGCGATGCCCTTCTCGGTATGGAACGCGCGCAGTTCGGTCTGCACGAAGTGCGGATGAACCTCGACCTGGTTCACCGACGGGGTCTCCCCGACCTCCTCGATCAGCCTCTCGAGCGTCGGGATGGTGAAGTTCGAGACGCCGATGGAGCCGATACGGCCATCTGCCTTCAGCTTCTGGAAAGCCTTGAACGTATCGATGTACTTGTTGCGGTCGAGCTGCTGCCAATGAATGAGGTACAGGTCCAGGTAATCGAGCCCGAGCCGGGCCATACTGGCGTCGAACGCCTTCAGCGTCGAGTCGTATCCCTGGTCGTCGTTCCACAGCTTGGTGGTGATGAACAGCTCGTCGCGGGCGATTCCGGACTCCGCGACGGCCTTACCGGTGCCGGTCTCGTTTTCGTACACCTTCGCGGTGTCGATGCTGCGGTAACCGACCTTCAGAGCCTCGGCCACTGCGGCTTGGGCGCCGTCGTCCGGAACCTGCCACACACCGAATCCGAGTTGCGGAATTGCATGCCCGTCATTGAGCACGATGGTCGGGACGGTACTGGTCTCGGAAGAAAAGGTCATACGAATGCCAACGGGTGATCGGGCGAGTCTGTTCCCGAGGGCCTGTTCCCAAGTGGCGGGGATACGGGAGTGGAGCCTGCGGAACGACCCATTGGATATGGGAGTGGAGCCTGCGGAACGACTCACGAGATACTTGCAGAGTGACTGCAACTTTGCGCGTGGATGATCTTGCGGCTTTCCACGGCGACCGAACGCTTTTCTCCGGCCTTTTCCTCACCGTCACCGAAGGCGATGTCATCGGACTTGTCGGTGCCAACGGGGCCGGTAAGTCCACCTTGTTGACGCTGTTGGCAGGCATCGGAACCGCAGATTTCGAGGGCGATATCTACACTTCTCCGCCCGATGCCACTGTCGGTTATCTCGCGCAGGAACCCGAGCGTGTTCCTGGTGAGAAGGTTGTCGAATTCCTTGGCCGTCGGACGGGTGTCACGCTGGCCGAGGAGTCGATGAATGCTGCCGCGGAAGCACTCGGATCCGGCGATGGCGAGGATTTGTACACCCCGGCGCTGGAGCGGTGGCTTGCGCTCGGCGGTGCCGATCTGGCCGAGCGCACCGAGAAGGTCTTGGCAGAGTTGGGTCTCGACACCGGTGGAGAGGTGTTGATGACCTCGCTCTCCGGCGGGCAGGCGGCCAGAGCCGGGTTGGCAGCGATCCTGCTGGCGCGTTACGACATCTTGCTTCTCGACGAGCCGACCAACGATCTCGACCTCGCCGGGTTGGAACAGTTGGAACGATTCGTCGTCGACACTCGTGCAGCGATCGTCGTCGTCAGTCACGATCGTGAGTTTCTCGAGCGCACGGTCACCGGCATCGTCGAGCTCGATCGAGCGCAGCACCGAATCGACGTTTACGACGGCAGCTATCAGTCGTATCTGGCCGAGCGGGAGATCGCTCGGCAGCATGCGCGCGAGAAGTACGACGAGTTCGCCGACACCAAGTCCTCGCTGGAGTCTCGCGCCCAGATGCAGCGCAACTGGATGGAGTCCGGGGTTCGCAACGCTCGTCGCAAAGCGCCCGACAACGACAAGATCGCGCGTAAGACTCGTGCCGAATCGACCGAGAAGCAGGCGGCGAAGGCTCGGCAAACCCAACGCAGAATCGAGCGGCTCGAAGTCGTCGAGGAACCGCGCAAGGAGTGGGAACTGCGGATGGAGATCGCGGCCGCTCCGCGTAGCGGCACCGTCGTTTCGGTGCTGAGCGGTGCCGTGGTTACTCGGCCGGCGTTCACTTTCGGACCGGTGACGACGCAGATCGAGTGGGGTGATCGCATTCTGATCACTGGTGAGAACGGGTCGGGTAAGACGACGTTGTTGTCGGTGTTGCTGGGCAAGCTGGTGCCGGACGAGGGCACCGCATCACTGGGTTCGGGTGTCGCGATCGGCGAAATCGACCAGGCACGTGAGCTTTTCACTGGTGTTGCGACGGTGTCCGATTCGTTGAGCGCCGCAGTTCCCGATTGGCCGGACGCTGAAGTCCGCACTCTGTTGGCGAAATTCGGTCTCCGCGGGGACGACGCACTGAGGCCCGCAGGATCATTGTCTCCAGGCGAACGAACCCGTGCCGCCCTGGCCTTGTTGCAGGCGCGAGGGGTCAATCTCCTAGTACTCGACGAGCCGACGAACCATCTGGACCTCCCGGCGATCGAGCAGCTCGAGCGGGCGATGGAGAACTTCGAAGGAACATTGCTGCTGGTCACGCATGATCGACGGATGCTCTCCACGGTGCGCAGTACTCGACGCTGGGTAATGTCCGACGGAAAGTTGTCAGAAATGTAGGGTTGACGAATCGTTGGGTTTATACAACACTTTGATACATGAGCCCCATAAAGCGTGGGAACACGCTCCCGATCTACAACCGGGTGGGAGTTCTGCGGGCAGAACGAAAGATGAGCCGCGCGCAACTTGCCGAACTCGTCGAAGTGAACCCGCAGACGGTGGGCGCCCTCGAACGTGGTGACCACTACCCGAGTCTCGATCTCGCGTTGCGAATGTGCGACGTCTTCCACCTACCCGTGGAAGCAGTGTTCTCGCGAGAAGAGTTCGGACCGCTCTCCGCAGAGTTGTATCGAAGGGAGAAAAACCCATGACCACACCCGACGCCGCGGACATCTTGACCCGCTACCAGGCATTTCGAACCAGACGCTTTCTCGAGAACGATGCCAAGACACGCAACTGGCTCCCGACGTGGCGCACCCAGCGGCGTCGACGCATCCTCGGAGTTGCCGTTGTCGCCGTTCTCTGCACGCTCCTGGTGATCTCGATTCTTTCCCTGTTCTGGCAGTGGGCTCCCCTCGCCTGGCTGCCGGCCACTGCGGCGTTCCTCGTCCTGTGGACGGTGCTGCAAACGGTGTCCGGCCGGCACAGTGACGCCCCGGCGGGCGCACTCGACGAGTGGGAAGTCCAGCAGCGCAACGAAGCTCGCTCGATCGGGTTGACGGTGACCCAGGGCCTGGTGATAGTGGCGATCATGGTCTCGATCTTCCTCTCGACCTGGATCGAGAACGATCGCCTCGCCTACGCGGGCGCACTCTGGACGCTGACCGCATTGCTGGCCGGAATCTGCTCTCCCGCTTTGATTCTCGCCTGGATAACCCCCGACCCCGATCCAGAAGACCTCTGACCGAAAGGGACCATGAGTACCCTCACGATCGACTCCATCTCCAAACGATACGGCGACATGATCGCCCTCGACGCACTGAGCTTCGACGTCCGCCCCGGCGAACTGTTCGGCTTCGTGGGCAGTAACGGCGCAGGCAAAACCACCACCATGCGCATCGCGCTCGGCGTACTGTCCGCCGACTCCGGGCAGGTCCTGCTCGGCGGAAAACCCGTCGACCTCGAAGTACGCCGCACCATCGGCTACATGCCCGAGGAACGTGGGCTCTACCCCAAGATGAAGGTCGGCCCTCAGCTGGCGTATCTGGCAGAGCTGCATGGCCTCTCGTCTTCCGCTGCCCAGGATGCGGTACAGCGCTGGACCGAGCGACTCGGAATATCCTCACGACTCGGCGATACCGTCGACGCACTGAGCCTGGGCAATCAACAACGCGTGCAGCTCGCCGCGGCCCTCGTACACGACCCCGCTGTTCTCGTTCTCGACGAACCGTTCTCCGGATTGGATCCAGTGGCGGTCGACGTCATGAGCGAGGTGTTACGCGAGAAAGCAGCCGCAGGAGTGCCCGTCATCTTCTCGAGCCATCAACTCGACCTGGTACAGCAACTGTGCGATCGGGTCGGCATCATTGCCGCCGGCTCGATGCGGGCAGTCGGAACCGTCGACGAACTACGCGGATCCGGCGACGCCCAGCTGCAGGTGCACGCACCCGGTGCCGCCGAGGGATGGGCCGACGGCATTGCCGGAGTCACCACCCTGAGTCACCGCGACGGACACTTCGTGCTCAGCCTGAAGCAGGGCGCCTCCGATCAGGACGTCCTGCATGCCGCACTGGCCACCGGCCCCGTACACGAATTCTCCGTCCACAAACCATCGCTCAGTGATCTGTTCCGAGAGGCGGTAGTGGCATGAGCGAAAAACTGACCTCCACCCGGGCAATACGTTTGATCGCCAAGCGCGAATTCGCGGTACAGGTGATGAAGAAGAGCTTCGTCATCAGCAACATCATCATCCTCGCCGC
>JBBPZN010000034.1:0-27282 GCA_038198705.1 Mycobacteriales bacterium | reverse complement strand
CACGCTCGGGGACCTGCAGGACCCTATGAAGATTGCATCGGGTATCGGACGACGAGCGGAGTATGAGGATTTCTGGTCCCGCCAGTTCGAAGGCCGCGTCGAGTTCAGCGAGTACGACGGACCCGACGCGGTGCTCGAATGGTGGGTCAGCCAGCCAGAGGGTGATCGGCCTCAGCCATTGACCGACTGATCTGCACGGCACCATCCAGCACACCGATAGGCAGGAGTTATTCATGGGCACACAGGCGAACACAGGCGAACGAGGTATGGCTCGATACCTCACCGACAAGCCAGCACACAAGGATCGGGCCATCGTGGACAGGCTGGCAGCAGAGCGGGTACAGACGCCTCTGGTCACGAGCATCGGTACTTCGGCATCGAACGCTCATACGAAGATGCTGCGCGACCCTGTTGCGAGAGCGGCGCACAGGGAGGCCGAGAAGGCAGCGCGCAGGGAGGCCGAAGCGGACCGTGGGAAGGCTCGGATCGAACGAGCCAATCAGCCGAAGGTGCCCACCGTGGTAGCGGACCCATCAGCGAGAGGGATGCGTCGATACCTGCCGAGGAACGACGCGAGGTAGGCAGGGCGCGAGGTAGCGGCTCTCAGATCGTCACAGGCTCATCGGCTTCGGTCGGTGAGCCTGTGGTCGTTTCGGTGGCGGCGTCGCGTGAGCGGAGGGCAGCAAGGTACTGCCCGAATGGTCGTGCGTGCTCTAACGCCAGCCGCTTCCAGGAGGCCATTTGGACCCCCTCAGAGCCTCTACCAGCGGTTATATCACCACAGGGTAGGTGCACAGGTGTTCGAAACCGACGCTCACAGCGGCACGAGAGTCATTCAAACGAATGACGCAGCATTCGAACGGTGTTCGAATAGCCCCAAAGCTGTTGCCGCCATTCACTTCTCGCGCACCGCTGCAAACGTTTTAGACACCCCTACCTGGTATAGGTATTGTCTCCAGCAACACTCCTACCAGCGGAAACGAGCACCCAATGCCTGCGATCACACCCAAGTACCCCATCGTTGCTGCGACTCGCGAGCAGCACCGCGAGATGGCCGCAATCGCGCTGGCCGCTGTGTACGCCAACGCCGGTCCAGCCGACATTGCTCGCAGCGACTACTGGTCCGATGTCTCGTCGCTGCACGGCTTCCTCGCCACCCCGTGACGGCGAGGAAGGCCCCGGTTGTTCCCGCTGGCTCTCTGACGACCGGGGCAGAGCTACGCGCGTTCTATGAGCAATGCGTCGATGGCACGGACTTCGACCTCGAGATCGATGACCAGGTGCTCGTCGGCCAAGCAGCGGCCACACTAGATCTGATCAGGAGTTTGCAGCGTGAACTCGACCTCAACGGGCCGATTCTGACCACCGCTTCGGGTGCGACCCGCACGAACCCAGCTGCCGTGGAGATCAGGCAGCAGCGGACCGCTCTGGCGAAGTTGTGTGTGCTCGTCTCCCATCGGATCGACGCGGCGGTAAGCGGGTCGGCCCCGGCGGGAGTGCAACCAGGCTCGACCCGTGGGTCTTATGGTGGCACCGGAGCGGCACGCCGAGGCCGACCTTTGCGCAGAAAGTCGAAGTGATCACATGGTGAAGCGACGTACAGACCAAGTCCACGCGAAAACTACAGACGGGAACGCCCTCTCGTTCGCGGACGTCCCGGCTCGGCTAAGGCCGTCCGCATGGCAAACCTGGCTCGACGAACTCGGCCCGTTCATCCCCGACGCGACGAGCGACGACGAAGCCTTCGTCCTCGCATACGAACTCACGCGAGAACAAGCGGCGGCGGTATCAGTACTTCCGCAACCGGGGGCGCATTGGCAGGCGATCGCTTCCGCGGACCGCCATATGCAGGCGTACATGAACTGGCTCCGAGTTCGCGGTCTCACGACGGTGCCGGATGATCACCCGGAAAGCCGAGGGATTTCTATCGGCTTCGCGGTGCGCGGCTGGGGTTGGTCGGACTTCGAAGACTGGGAGAAGGGGGCCGATGACTAGGGCGGTGCTCGTGATCCCGGCCCGGTGTCGATCAGGGCACGTGCTCGAACCCCGGACGGTGTCCGTTCGGACCGACCGCGACCCGGCACTGCGGGCAGTCGGATGGGATTGCGTGGTGTGTGTTCGGGTCGATTGTTGGCAGGCGTACACGAGTGAGCCGATACCGGAGAGATTTTTGGAACCCGCGATGTTCATTAGAGGCTCGAGTCAGAACCTCGAATGGTGGCAAGGCGTGTTTTTCGAGGGAGGTCAGCAGTACTCCGACCCCGATCCGGTCTGTGAGCCGCCACCCCGGCGTCGTCGGCGCTCGCCTGCCCCCGCGTCGTGAACGACGCCAACGCCCCGAACTACGCGAACGAGACCGCCCCGGACCTCCATGCCGGGAAGGTCGAGAATCGGCATAGTGTCCGGGGCGGGTACATCCGTATCGCGAGGCCGCGGCCCGCCATCATCCGAGTGGGTGGCGGTCGCGCTGCCCTCGATGGGTCAGCTCAATAGCTCAGCTCAGTAGCTCCCGCCAGGATTCGACGCTCTCCGACGACAGCAGCGGTGCATCTGGGTTGGCTTCCAGTGCCGCGAGAACGTCATCGTCCAGCGGTGTGAGGGTCAGCAGAACCTCGGCCGGCGTTCGCAGGAGTGAGGCGCACTCGTTCAGGGACAGCTCTACGACCCCGCTAGGTGCTTGCAGTTCGTCGTGGTCAGTCATGTGGTGCCTTTCGTGTTGTTGGTTGGTTCCAGTCCGCACCCAGTCCGCACGACGAGAAAGCGCGAGCGGTTCTAAGCGGTATCTCACAGGCTAGTGTATCTATCGAAAGCCCAGTTCAAAGGGCTAGTTTGGAGTCGGAGCGGTATTGAGAGAATGTCAGCGGTACTGCGGACATCATAACTCGTAATGAAAAGGTCAAGAGTTCGATTCTCTTAGGCGGCTCCACCAGCAGGCCCCTGACATGCACCAGCGTGTCGGGGGTCTTTTGTCGGCACCCGACTTACTACCGTCGGCTGGTCTGCTGCCGATCCTTGCGCGCCTGACGGCGAAGGCGCCGCCGAGAACCACTGCGAATCGGCGCGCTACCGCCACCCGAGTGCTGGGGCAACTTCGGTGAGTAGCGCGTCGAGGACGTGGGCGCAGTAGTCGACGCCCAGTTGATTGGGGATGGTCAGCAGCAGGGTATCGGCGGCAGCGATGGCCTCGTCCTCGGCCAGGTCCGCGATGAGCCGATCGGGCTCTCCGGCATATGTTTTGCCGAAGCGCGCTTTGCCGCCGTCGAGGTAACCCGCCTGGTCCTGGCCTGTGCCTTCGCGGCCGAAGTAGGCGCGGTCGAGATCGCTGACGATGGGAAAGATGCTGCGGCTGACCGAGACCCGGGGTTCGTGTGGGTGGCCTGCGTCGGACCAGGCTTTGCGGAATCTGATGATCTGCTCGGCCTGGAGTTGATGGAACGGGACTCCGGTGTCTTCGCTGAGGAGCGTCGAGCTCATCAGGTTCATGCCCTGCTCGGCGGCCCATTCGGCGGTCTGCCGGGTGCCGGCTCCCCACCAGATTCGATTGCGAAGGCCCTCGGAGTGCGGCTCGAGGCGCAACAATCCGGGAGGATTGGGAAACATCGGCGACGGATTCGGTTCGGCGAATCCCTTGCCTTCCAGTAGCTCGAGGAACTGTCGGGTGTGCGCGCGGGCCATCGCCGCGTGGTCGGACCCCTCCGGCGGCGTGTGCCCGAAGTGGCGGTATCCCTCGATGACCTGCTCGGGCGATCCCCGGCTGATCCCGAGCTGAAGCCGCCCGCCCGCGATGAGATCCGCGGAACCGGCGTCCTCTGTCATGTAAAACGGGTTCTCGTAACGCATGTCGATGACGCCGGTGCCGATCTCGATCTTGCTCGTTGTGGCACCGACTGCGGCGAGTAGCGGAAACGGCGAGGAAAGTTGGTTGGCGAAGTGGTGGACGCGGAAGTAGGCACCGTCGGCACCTAGTTCCTCGGCAGCAACTGCGAGATCGATGGATTGCAGTAGGACGTCGGAGGCCGATCGTGTCTGCGACTGGGGAATTGGCGTCCAGTGGCCGAAGGACAAGAACCCGATGTTCTTCATATGCGTCTACTTCCTCGATGTTCGGCAAAATTCGCTGAAAATCCCAACATACACAGATTAGGTTCGAGCTTCAACCAAAAGTTACTCACAGCAATGTAATTCAGTTTTACCGGGTTCTAGCTGGGGAAAGAGGGATGAGCGTCAGATCTATCCACAGGCCATCCACAGCCTGAAGGCCTTGGTCCTCGAGTTATCCACAGTTTTATCCACACCCTGTTAGTGCATATGTTCGAAACCGAAATACCGATAGGTATCGAGTAACCGTCGGCTAAGAAAAGTGGAAAATGACGGCGTCGTTTGCCGTCAACGGGTGATGATCGGTAATAAGGATGCGATGGCAGCCATCGAGTTCGATGTACACCGTTTGTGGTGTGGAGGATTTGGGGCCGTAGAGCGAGATCGACGTGTTGACTACGGAGGTCGCGCTACCCGTGCAGGGAATGGCAGTAGGTAGGAGGTCGAACGCGTCTTCGAGGCTCGAGATCAACTGGTCGGCGCCGGCAAACCGGGTGACTCCCTCTGTGTCGGTGATGTACCGGCATACCGAGCTGCCGAGGGTGTATCGACCGGGCTCGACCGTGCGGTCACCTACGACTGGTATCGCTGCTTCGATGCCGCAGCCCATCCACTGATTGAGCTGGTCCGGTGCCAACTGCACAGTGTGGGTGATGTGTTCAGTGAGCTCGAGTGCTTCGACTTCGCGGAGTCCGCCGATCTGCTGGAACCCGCAGTCATCGACTGGGTACGACGGTCGCAGAGCACGGCCGTGTTCGTCGATCAGCCACAGGTCCGGTAAGGCAACGAGGCCGGCAATCGGGCAACTGTCCTGATCGAGGCGCGGCCCTTCCGATGATGCGTTAAGACGTTCAACCGCCGTTGCGAAGTTTCCTTCCCAGCGGTGCTCGACAAACGTGGTGTTCAATTCGGCCGAGACGGACTGCGCGAGCAGTTCATCGCACGTGACAGCGGCGATCGGTGTGAAGTCGTCGGGTACGACGCCCACACGGGGGTGTACCTGCAGCGACAGTTCGTGCGGAGGTGTCAGGCCCAGAAATGTGGCATCTTCCGGCATCCGACATATCGCTGAATCAACGATTTCGGCGCTCTCTCGCACAGGGGCGGGCCCGCGAGCGGCGGTGCATGCGGCAACTGCGATCACTGTCGTGATTGCGCAAACGGTCATTGTGGGTCGGCGTATCGAACGACTCTGGTGGAGTGCCTTTTTCACGAATGGACTATGCGGCACGACGCACCTGCCGCAATCGCGCCACAAGACCCCCGGCGACTATGGCCTGGCCGACGAACAGCGCGAGAGGCAGCATCAACAACTCCCACCCTGTCGTGGCGAAGTAGCCCGCCCAGACGACGATCGCGAAAGCGATTGTGCAGGTGATGATCTGCCCGGCAGTCATGGCTGCGGCTGCGTATTGTCCGGCGCGCACCACGCGCGGAAGTACGACGGCTCCCGTGACCGCTCCGATCAGTGAAGCAACTACGCCGACCACCGTCGGAAACACCACCATCAGCTCGAACAGCGGCCCCGGTTCGATCACACCGGAGACCACCAGCTGAGGTACGCAGTACAGCAACACCAACATCGTGCACAGTACCGTCAGGGCCGAAAGGCACGTCAATGTCTTTTTCACCATCTGGTCGTCACCGGCATAGTTTGCTGCCACGCACTCTCCATCCCCCCACGGTCTCATGCTTGGAGAAGGTCGCGTAGGCACCTGGTCCGATTCGCCCGGTGGTGCGCTCCTGGGTTCGATCCCGCAAAGCGGCTCGGGTCGTTCCTGCGGGTTTCGAATATGCCGTACAGCCTCTCGGCCGGTAGTGCATCGATCTGGCAAGTGAGGCAAGGCAGATTCGCTTCAGTGCAAACGGTGAGAGTTCAGGAGCCGCTGCTTCCCAAGGTATTCGACAGTTCCTGTAAGTGTCCGCGAGTGAGTGAGCGTGCTCTGTGCGCATCGCGCGCAGTTATCGCCTCGACGACCTTCGCGTGCGCGTCGTGGTCAGTGTCGTCGCCGAACTCGCCTGCAAGCTGCAGCATTTCGATCATCGCGTTCCGAAGCCGAGGAACCATGTGGTCGAAAAGGCCTAGTAGGACTTCGTTGTGCGAAGCCATAACGATACTCCGATGGAAAGCCATGTCCGAATCGACCAACTCCGGAGTCTGAGAGCGCCGCTCGAAGCGTCGACGGAGCGCTCTTTCTATCGCGTCGAGGTCTGCGGGTGTTCGCCGTGTCGCCGCGAGTTCGGCTGCCTCTCCTTCGATTGCGAGGCGGGCTTCTAGGACTGCGTTGATGTGTGCCCGTCGCAGGATCAGGTCCCAGTCGTCGCTGACGTCATCGACAGCGCTGACGAATACGCCAGACCCCTGGCGAGTCACCAGTACTCCGCGGCCAGCGAGTTGCCGGATTGCTTCGCGCATCGTGGATCGGCCGACGCCGAGCTGAGGGGCCAAAGTCGTCTCACCAGGCAGCTTGGCGCCTATCGGCCACTCACCCGACCGTATTCGAGCGAGCAGCAGTTCGGCTGCTTGGTCTGCCAGCGATACTCGGCGCACTTCGCTCATCACCGTGACTATACTCCTCAGCTTGTCTGAGGAGTTGTGATAGGTTGCCCAGATGTAGGCAGTTCGTCGCCAACTCCTCAGCGGCTTTGGCGGGGGCCTGACAAAGCGGGAGCCCTTCCATGGGGCCCGAAACCAGCTTGCCTGCACTCCAACCGTCGACGAGAAGGTGTGTTTCATCGATGCCTGTATTTCCTGTAATTGCTACCCCGGCCGGTCCCGTTTCCTTCGATGCGCCTGCTTGGAACCGACAACGTCGATCTCAGATGCCGTCGCACCGTTACCGCAACGTGTTCGACAAGGTCGGTGTCCCCCTCACCGAGCGGACTTGGCCCGACCGAAAGTTGACCGAGGCGCCCTTGTGGGTGCC
Source organism: Mycobacteriales bacterium (assembly GCA_038198705.1). Lineage (GTDB taxonomy): Bacteria > Actinomycetota > Actinomycetes > Mycobacteriales > Mycobacteriaceae > Rhodococcoides. The sequence continues at coordinate 20,257 of JBBPZN010000034.1, read as the reverse complement.
GGTGGATCTACGTGACGGTAACCAGTCACTTCCCGAACCTATGGATCCCGCACGTAAGAAGCGGTTTTTCGAACTGATGGTTGCGATGGGTTACAGGGAAATCGAGGTCGGGTACCCGTCCGCGTCGCAGACCGATTTCGACTTCGTCCGCATCCTCGCTCACACCGATCTCGCACCCGACGATGTCACCATCGTGGTGTTCACCCCCGCACGTCGCGACCTGATCGAGCGGACAATCGAGTCCATACGTGGGATTACCAACGAAGTCGTAGTGCACATGTACACGGCCACTGCGCCGATATGGCGCGATGTCGTGCTCGGCCGGGATTCGGACAGTGTCCGAGCGCTGATTCTCGCAGGTGCCGCCGACGTCCTCGAATTGGCCGGCGGTCTTCCAAATGTGCGGTTCGAGTTCTCGCCCGAAGTCTTCAACCTGACCGAGCCTGATTACGTCCTCGACGTGTGCGATGCCATCACTACGCTGTGGGACGCGACGCGGGAGAGGCCCGTCATCTTGAATCTTCCAGCAACTGTCGAGGTGGCCACACCGAACGTGTATGCAGACCAGATCGAATACATGCATCAAAACATTGCACGTCGCGATTGTGTGATTTTGTCTGTGCACCCGCATAACGATCGCGGCACCGGAATTGCCTGTGCAGAACTTGCCGTGCTTGCTGGCGCGCAGCGGGTCGAGGGTTGCATTTTCGGCAACGGCGAGCGCACCGGGAACGTCGACATCGCTACTCTCGCACTCAACTTGCACGCTCAGGGCATCGATCCGATGATCGACTTCTCGGATATCGACGAGATTCGCCGCACCGTCGAGTACTGCAATCAGCTCGAGGTGCACCCACGACATCCCTACGTCGGCGACCTGGTTCACACCGCGTTCAGTGGCACGCACCAAGACGCAATCAAGAAGGGATTCGTCGAGCATCATGCCCGGGCAATGAAGGAGGGCCTGCCGGCCACCGCCGTCGAGTGGCGTGTGCCTTACCTGCCTATCGACCCCGCCGATATAGGGCGTTCCTACGATGCGGTCATCCGCGTGAACTCGCAGTCGGGCAAAGGTGGGATCGCCTACCTTCTCGAATCTGGCTTCGGCGTCGAACTCCCTCGGCGACTCCAGATCGACCTCGCCAGGCACGTGCAGCGCCGAACGGATTTGAGTGGCACCGAACTCTCAGCCGACCAGCTTTGGCGCATCTTTCACGAAGTCTATGTCGGCGGAAAGGACGCCGCAGACGTCACCCTGATCAGCTTCGATTCACACGATGAGCACGAGCGGACGACAACGTGTGTCACGTTGGAGATCGACGGGCGGCAGAGCAACAGCACACACGAAGGCGTTGGTCCGGTCGAGGCGCTCATCGAAGCGTTGACCGTTCACAATCGCCACATCGAGATCCTCAGCCTGACACAGACCAGCGTTCGTGCCGGCAACGACAGTGACGCCCTGACCATGGTGGAATATCGCACGGTCGATGGGTCCGGCTGGGTTGCGGGAGTCGATCGCTCTGTCTTGACCGCAACGCTCGATGCTGTCATCCGCGCAGTCAACTCGGCGGGGCACATGATTGCCGCCCAATGACGGCTCGTTGACCTCGAATCACATTTTGTGCTTCTTGTCAGAAATGTCTCCGCAGTCGCATTCCGAAAGGTCGACCGTCGGGGTCGACGAACAACCGGTATGCCAGCGATGCGAGCCGTTGCTGCCATTCCGGTGGCACGTCGATATTGTGTGCGCGCAACCTTCCTGCTGGCCGTGGCGTCGCCCCCGGTGCGCGATGCCAGGCATCGAGACGATCGGCACTCGCACGGACAACGTCGAAGAACGAGCCGGGATCGAGAAGATCCGAGTCGTCCCCAGGCGCACGAGCGAGGTGCTCGCGCATCAGCTCGAGGCGTAGCGACCGTGCGAATACCCGGGCATGATCGCCGTGACCACCCGGGTCGACCGGCTCGCGTCGGTCGACATCTTCGTCGATGATTGCGGCCGTCAACTCCGAATCATGGGTCCACGAGCGGCGATTGAAGTTGTCCGAGCCCACAGCCGCCCACACGTCGTCGATGATGCAGACCTTCGAATGCACGTACACCGGTATGCCGCGGTCGTTTTCGATATCCAGCACCAACACTCTCTCGCCGCCCGCGTCACGAATGACATCGAGCGCCGCGGAGTGACCGAGCAGCGCCGACGGAATGGTGATCGCGCTGTCGTCGTCGAGATGCTTCGGTACGACGATGACGAGTCGAAGGTCGGGTGAACGACGTAGGGCGGCGGCGAAGACGCGCGCTACGTCCACGGACCACAGGTACTGATCCTCCACATACACCAGCTGGCGAGCGCGACGCAGGGCTTTCGCATACGCACGAGCAGCACTGCGCTCACCCTTGGTGGCGAACGGATACGCCGGTCGACGACGAGGGTACGTCCGGAGTAGCTGCACCGAGCACGTGCCCAGCGGCTCGGGGCCGGCCGGTGACTCCGGGAGCTCCGAAGGCTCGCGCGTCACTCCCCGGAGAATGTCCGGAACAGCATGCCAGGGCAGCCGCGACAGTGCGGCTGGGTCCTCCCAGCGTTCTCGAAACACATCCTCGACGTCGCGGACCGCGGGGCCCTCGAGCTGAACCTGCATGTCGTGCCACGCGGGAGTCTCGCCGTACTCCGGGGGGAAAGGCCGACTGACGGGGTCGCCGAAGTGATCGGCATCGTCCCGGCGGGCGCGTGCGAGATCGATGCCCCCGACGAACGCGACATCCTGAAGATCTTCGCTGACGTAGCGAATGACGACGAACTTTTGATGGTGGCTCCCCAGCATCAGAACTCGCTGGTCGAGGATGACCTCGCCGCCCGACTCTTCCAGTCGCTCGGCGAGCTTGCGGTTCTTACGTCCCGTGAACCCGAGAGTCTCGATGTGTGAGCGCCACACCATGCCTTTGACGATCCCGCCGCGCTCGGCGACGCCGGACAGCGCATCGTCGACTGTCTCGCCGTCGTCGGTGAGGAGCTGATCCGGATCGCCGCGCCAATCGGTGAAGAAGACCAGGTCGTCACGCCCCGCTTTGGACAAGGCCTCGGCTAGATGCGCGAAGTAAGTCTTCCCGTGCACCAGCGGCGTGACGCGATTGCCCTCGGTCCACGCTGCGATCCGGGTATCTGGATTGTCGCGTTCCTCGGCGCTCAGGAACCACGGATGGGCCGAATCGAAACCGCGAACCTCGTCGTCGAGGGCGGTGATGCTGCGTCCGAGTCGCTTCGCCACCACGTCGATCATGCGGCGTGCCCGCTGCGTCATCACGCACGAGATTCTGTCAGAGTCCCGCACGATCTGCCGCATCCAGATGGCGTGCGCGTGCTGGTCTTGCTCAGGTCGTCGGGTTGAACTCGGGCTGATCGATGATGCGCAACCACGACCCGTCGGGCTGACGCTGCACGACCTGAGCACGTGCGCCCGCGCCGTCCTTCGGCGCTGTGGACGTCAGCGCGATGTCACCGTGGAGGAGCGTCGGGAGGCCGTCCTCCGCTTCGAAGTGCGGACCGTGTGCAAGAACCGATGCCCACAGTTCTTTGATCGCGGTGCGGCCGACGGTTGTCCGTCCGGTGGGGTATGCCATCACGGCGTCCTCGGCATACAGCGCGGCGACACCGTCGGGATCGCCTGCGTTGGATCGCTCGACGAACAGTCGAGTGATGTCTTCTGGGGTGAGTGCTCTCTCTGATGTCATGTTCACAGCTTCCGGCCGTATGAACTAGAAGTCCAACAAATTGTAAGTATCGAAACTAGAATTAGCGGTTATGGAGCTTCGTCAGTTGGAATACTTCGTTGCAGTAGCGGAAGAGGCGAATTTCACCCGTGCGGCGGAACGGGTGAAGGTCAGTCAATCCGGCATCAGTGCCCAGATTCGTGCACTCGAACGCGAGGTAGCGACACAACTGATAGACCGAAGCAGCCGTGTCGCTACGCTTACGGTCGCCGGTAAGGCGGCTATCGAGCATGCCCGGGCGGCCTTGAAGTCTGCTGCAGACCTTCAGGTTTCCATCGACGAAATCCACTCGCTGGTTCGGGGCCGTGTCTGCGTCGGCATGGTCACCGCGTGCACCGTCACCCCGATGTTCGACGCGTTGGCCGACTTCCACTCCGAATATCCTGGTGTCGATATCTCACTGGCCGAGGGCAATTCGGACGATCTGATCGCAGAAATACGATCGGGTGCGCTCGATCTGGCCCTCGTCGGTACTGCCTCGGTGCCACCCGAAGGGCTGAATTCGATGATCATCATCGCCGAAGGCCTCGCGGCGTGCGTTCCCGCTCATCACCCACTCGCGTCCGAAAGCGCAATAAGTCTGAGCCAGATATGCGCTCATCGCATCGTCTGCCTGCCCCCGGGGACCGGAATCAGAGCGGTCTTCGACGTCGCCTGCGCAGAACAGGGAATCGTCGCGAACATTGCGTTCGCGGCCAGCGCCCCCGCCGCAGTCGCGGACCTGGCCGCGCGCGGCATGGGCGTCGGGATACTGAGTCGATCGATGGCGACCGATGTCGCCGATCAGGTGGTTCCGGTACCGATCTCCGGCCTCACCATCGACGCTGTTCTCGCTCTGGTGTGGTCGGACAGGCCGAGCGCCGCGGTGAAGGAACTTCTCGCGGGCATGCGGCGACGCTTCGCTTAGCTGATATCGCCTCGCCGGGCCGCAATCAGTTCAGCGAGGTGATGTGCTCGCGGGCGAACGGGATGCGGTCGTCGAGACGTCCCTGCTGAACCTTGTTGACCCATTCTGGGTCGGACAGCAATGCCCGGCCGACGGCGACGATGTCGAACTCTCCGCGCGCGAACTGCGCGAGCAGTGGGTCGAGACTGGTTGTTGCTGCGGTGGAATCTTTGCCCCACGCCCCGGTGAATACCTGGTCGAGGCCGACCGAGCCGACTGTGATGGTCGGCAATCCGGTGATCGACTTCGTCCAACCGGCAAGTCCACGTTCACCTTCCACCCCGGACAGCTCAGGGAAGGCGGGCTCCCAGTGACGTCGCGTCGAGGGGTGCAGGACATCGACACCCGCGTCGACCAGCGGAGCGAGGATACGTTCGAGTTGTTGGGGAGTCTGGGCCAGGCGGGCGTCGTAGTGGCCCGATTTCCACTGCGAGAAGCGGTAGACGATCGCAAACTCCGGTCCGACGGCAGCGCGAATGGCTGCGACCACCTCGGCAGGGAATCGGGTACGGGCCTCCAGTGAACCGCCGTATCCGTCTTCGCGAGTGTTGGTCTGCTCCCACAGGAACTCGTCGAGAAGGTACCCGTGCGCACCGTGCAGTTCGACGCCGTCGAATCCGGTCTTCTTGGCATTCACCGCGGCATCGACCCAGAACTGCTTCTGCTCTTCCAGATCGGCGGCGGTGAACGCTCGGCCGACCGGCGAGCCGTCGAGAGCAATTCCGGACGGGCTGACGGTGACGACGTCGGGGTTGAACCTCGGGCTCGCGCCTCGTTCGACACCGAGATGCCAAAGCTGAGGGATGATCGCGCTGCCCTCGGCGTGTACTGCGTCGACGACGCCCTTCCAGCCCCCGAGGCTTTCGTCGCCGTGGATGTGGGGGACTCGGGAGTCCGGGCCCGCGGCCGGGTCGGGGATCAGCGTGCCCTCGGTGATGATCAGCGAGGTCCCACCTGCGGCTCGCTTGCGGTAGTACTCGGCGACGTTTTCGCGGGGTACTCCGCCTGGGGAGAACGAGCGTGTCATCGGTGCCATCGCAAAACGGTTGCGCAACTTCAAGGACTTCACCTCGATGGGGGTGAAGAGTCCTGCTGCGTCGAGGTCGAGGTCGAGGTTGCTCACTGCGGGTTGGGTCACGTAGCGGTCCAACTGATAGGACGTGACCGCTATTCCTTCGAGGCAATGCGCGAGAGGGGCGTGCTATACCTGGGTGATGAAGGTTACAGACACGGTCGCGATCGTCACCGGTGGCGGCGGAGGAATCGGCGGAGCGCTCGCCGAGCGACTGGTCGCCGAAGGTGCCCGCGTCGTCGTATCCGATCTGAATGCAACGGCTGCTTCGGAGGTTGTCTCCCGTATCGAGCAGACAAGTCCGGGCGCGGCGGTGTCCCTTGGCGGGGATGCATCCGTCGTCGAGGACATCACTGCACTCATTGCGCTCGCCGAGGATGCTTTCGGACCGGTAGACCTTTATTTCGCGAATGCCGGGATCGGCGGCGCCCCGGGATTGGACGCCAGCGAGGCCGACTGGGATCTGTCCATCGACGTCAATCTTCGTGCGCATATCAGAGCCGCGCAGCTGCTGGTGCCCACCTGGATCGAACGCGGTGAGGGATACTTCGTCAGTACTGCTTCGGCTGCAGGGTTGCTCACTCAAATCGGTTCTGCCACATACTCGGTCACCAAACATGCGGCCGTGGGCTTCTCGGAGTGGCTCAATGTTACCTACGGCGATCGTGGTATCAGAGTCAGCTGCCTGTGCCCCATGGGCGTCAACACCAAGTTGCTGTACGAGGGGCAGGAGTCCGGAAGTGCTGTGGGTGCCGCTGCGACCAAGGCGGTGTTGGCCGCCGGTGACGTCCTCGAGCCGGCTGATGTCGCCGAAATCGTGCTCGCTGCGATGGACGCCGAACAATTCCTGATTCTCCCGCACGCCAACGTGTTGGACATGTACCGCAACAAAGGATCCGATTACGACCGGTGGCTTCGCGGAATGCGACGCTACCAAGCCGCCCTAGTGGGCGAAAACAACTGAGGGGAAACACGTGTCGTTCTTCGAAACTACCGACCGGGCCAAGAAGTACGAAACCGACCTGCTCGAGTTCATGGACTCGCACATCTACCCGGCCGAGGCCGTGTACAGCGAACAGATGCGGGAACTCGGCGATCCACACGGTCAACCTCAGATCATCGAGGACCTCAAGAAGGAAGCCCGGTCACGGGGGCTCTGGAATCTCTTTCACCCGCACCCCGAATGGGGGCCAGGGCTGACCAACCTCGAATATGCACCGCTCGCCGAGATCATGGGTCGAAGTCTGCTTGCACCGGAGGCGTGCAACTGCAATGCCCCCGATACCGGCAACATGGAGGTGTTCACGCTTTTCGGGACCGATGAGCACAAAGAGAAGTATCTGAAACCCTTGCTGGACGGCACAATTCGGTCCGCATTCGCCATGACCGAGCCGGCAGTTGCCAGTTCCGATGCCACCAACATCGAGATGAGCATGGTGGAAGACGGCGACGACTACATCCTCAACGGCCGCAAGTGGTGGACGTCCAACGCGATGCACAAGAACTGCAAGGTGCTCATCGTCATGGGCAAGACCGATCCGGCTGCGGCCACCCACCGTCAGCAGTCGATGTTGGTCGTCCCGATCGATGCTCCCGGCGTCACCGTGGTCCGCAATCTCCCGGTCTTCGGGTACATCGACCGAGAAGGTCACGCCGAGGTGCTCTTCGAGAATGTTCGAGTGCCGTCGAAGGACGTGTTGAAAGGCCCGGGTGAAGGATTCGCCATCAGCCAGGCGCGTCTCGGACCCGGTCGCATCCACCACGCGATGCGCACCATCGGCGTGGCCGAGCGTGCACTCGAATTGCTCTGTCGCCGTGCGGTATCGCGAGTCACGTTCGGAAAGCCGATTGCGACGCGAGCCAACATTCAGGACTGGATAGCCGAGGCGCGCATCGATATCGAGATGACGCGACTACTGACTTTGAAGGCCGCATACCTGATGGACACGGTCGGCAACAAGGAAGCGCGTACCGAGATCGCAGCCATCAAGGTTGCTGCGCCCGAGATGGCTCTGAAGATCATCGACCGCGCCATCCAGGTCCACGGCGGGGGCGGCGTCAGCGATGACTTCCCACTCGCCATGATGTACGCCCACATTCGTGCCCTGCGACTCGCCGACGGTCCCGACGAGGTCCACAAGATGTCGATCGCGAAGATGGAGTTGCGCAAATACAGGTGAACCGCATCCGAGTGATGACGCACGTCAGCGGAAATACGTCCCAGGGGACGTATTTCCGCTCATGTGCTTCGGGCGCCTAGAAGTGGATGACACCTCGCATGTTCTTGCCGTCGCGTAGGTCCTGGTAGCCCTCGTTGACCTGCTCGAGGCTGTATGTCGTGGTGATCAACTCGTCCAGTTTCAGCTGTCCAGCGTCGTAGAGACGCAGTAGTCGAACGATGTCGTACTGCGGGTTCGCCGAACCGAACAAGGTGCCCTTGATCGTCTTCTCGTTGAGCGTCAGATCGGTACCCGACACATGCACGGTGAGGGCCGAAGGATCTGCAAGACCGGTGATGACGACGGTTCCGCCCTTGCCGATTGCGGCGGTCGCAGCCTGGACGACCTCTTCGTCGACGGTTCCGACGAGGATCAGCGCTTGATCGGCGCCCTGTCCCCAGGTGAGCTCGGTGAGCTTCTCCTGCGCTGATGCGTAGTCCGCGAAAGCATGTGTGGCACCGAATTTCAGTGCTTGGTTGCGTTTGAATTCGAGCGGGTCGACGACGATGACGTGCTTCGCGCCGGAGTGGACGGCGCCTTGCACGGCGTTGATCCCGAGGCCACCGATGCCGTAGATGATGACCGAATCACCCGCTCGTACCCCGCCGGCGTAGACGGCGGTTCCCCAGCCGGAGGGGACACCGCAGCCGACGAGCACGGCGACTTCCAACGGCAGCCAGTCGTCGACCTTGACGACCGAGTGCTGGGAAATGGTGGCGCGATCGGCGAAGGTGCCGAGCATGCACATGGCGCCGAACTCGGTGCCCTTGCTGTCGCGGCGGCGGAAAGTGCCGTCGGTCATGCTGCCTTCGAGAATGGTTGCGCCCATATCGCACAGGCTTTGTCGGCCGGTCGAACAGTAGCGGCAGGTGCCGCAGTTCGGGATGAACGAGCACACGACGTGATCGCCGGGCTTGACCTTGGTGACGCCGGGCCCGACTTCTTCGATGATGCCGGAGCCTTCGTGGCCGCCGACGATCGGGAAACGTGGGGGAAGGTCGCCGTCGAGGAGGTGCAGATCCGAATGGCACAGTCCGGCGGCGACGTACTTGATGAGTACCTCGCCGGGTCCTGGGCCGTCCATGTCGAGTTCGATGATCTCGAACGGCTTATGGGCCTCGAACAGAACAGCTGCTGTGATCTTCACGAAAATCTCCTACCGGTAGATGGCGCTCGTATATCATCGTGACCTGGATCACGCCCGGTGAGTGTTCAGATATTGGACAACCTTTTTCAGCCCACAATGCCGAGGTTCTTCATCCGCTTGTACAGCGTGGTCCGGCTGATTCCCAGTTGCTCTGCGGTGGTGCGCTTGTTGCCGCCGTGGCGTTCGAGCTCACGAACGATTGCCTCGCGCATCGCGGCATCGAGAGCCCCCAGGCCAGCGATAGGCGCTCCCGGTTTCGGCCTGATCAGATCCCGCGCCGTGATGTCGCCGACCGAACGGGTGGCGGCGACCTCGGTTACCTCGCTTCGCAGTTCGGTCAGATTGCCAGGCCAGTCGTAACCCATCAGCGCAGTCATCGCAGCTGCCGTGATGCGGCGGTCGTATCCGCCGGGCACCTGCGCGAGGAAGACGCGCACGAAGCCTGGAATCTCGTGCTTACGCGTGCGTAGTGGTGACAGTTCGATCGTCGAACTACACGCGGTGAGGAGTTGACGGTGCTCAGCGGACACCGCGGCAGTGGGAGTCCAAGACAACGCAAACCACGCACTCGCGCGCTGCAGCTGCACGTAGAGACTTCGCGCGATCATCGGCGTGAGCAGATGGACATGCTCGATCACCACCGCACCGGCGGGATCAGCGAGTGTGGCACCCACGAGCGTCATCCACTCGTGCGGATCACTCGTCACGAGATCTATGGCGTCGAAGAACTTCGCATCACCGGCAAGCTCGGACAGCACCGTAGTTCGCCCGGAGCCGGGTTCGCCGCTGACACCGACGGTGGATCCTCGCTCCTTTTCGGCGCGGATCAACGGTGCCGCCGGTCGGATGCATGATCCTTCGCGCAGCGGATCGATCTCGATCACGATGCCCGCACCGGAAGCCGGACGTTCCCATCGCACGGTGGCACGTACCCCCGAATTCAACGTCATCGATCGGACGACGCCTTGGCGGTGCATCGGATCGTCGGTCAGTGCCCGCAAGGCGGCGTGATCGACAGCATCGAGAAGTGTTCCCGCGCTGGTGTTCTCCAGAAATATTTCGTCGGCTATCGCGATAGCCGGGGCTCCGCGTCTGCGTGCCGAGGTGCGCTGGAACGCTCCGAAGAGGAGCTGTTCGCTCCACCGGGTTTCCGCGAACAACCGGTCCTCGATATCCGAGACAGCATTCCCGAGCATGGGCTCGAGTAACGGATTGTCGTCCGGCTCGAGGAAGGTGATGTCGAGTACGCCCTCGATCCGGCGGGTGACGGGGTGGACGATCGGATATCCATAGCAGCTGAACATCTTCATCGATTCCATGTAATGCTCTTCGCCGCGCACCGATACCGGCTTCCTGAGCTCGTGCACCGTCGCGATCGAATTGGTTCCCGAGGTGTTCTCGGTGAAAGTCCGACCCACCACCGTGCCCGTCGACTCCACCAGAGTGCGGACGGCGTCGGTACCGAATCTGATGTCGACGAGCTTGGCGTCGCGATCGGCGAGGATGACGCAATATCGACTGCCGCGCAGGACACTGTCCATACGGTCGAGGACAGGGTCGGCAGCGGAGAGCAAGCGTGAGCGTCGGTCCACTTCGGAGACGCTGAAGTCTTCCAACGTGTCCGACGGGTCGAGGCCGCTGAGCCGGGCTCGGCTCCACGACTGTGCGATCTGTTCACGAACCAGTTCCACGGTGTTCTCCACTCGGTGCACCCTCCCCGTCACGGTATCGAAGGCATACGAGCTCTCGGGGGCTTCTGCACAAACTGGCTTCTTCCGGTACAACACCGGGTTCGCGGGTAGCGTTTTTCTCATGGCATACAGATTTCTGGGCAACAGCGGATTCAAAGTTTCCGAAATTACCTACGGAAACTGGCTGACACACGGTTCGCAAGTGGAGAACGACGTCGCCACCAAGTGCGTACACGCGGCTCTCGACGCGGGCATCACCACCTTCGACACCGCCGACGTCTACGCCAACGGCGCTGCGGAATCGGTACTCGGGGAGGCGCTGAAAGGGGTACGTCGGGAATCGCTCGAGATCTTCACCAAGGTCTACTTCCCGGTTGGACCGAAAGGGCCCAACGACACCGGATTGTCACGCAAGCACATCTTCGAAGGCATCGACGCGTCGGTGCGCAGGCTGGGCACCGACTACGTCGACCTCTATCAAGCACATCGGTACGACGTCGAGACCCCGCTCGAGGAGACCATCGCTGCGTTCGGCGACATCGTTCGTCAGGGCAAGGCGCTGTACATCGGTGTCTCCGAGTGGGACGCCGATCAGTTGCGTCGAGGCCAGTCGTTGGCCAGGGCAAACGGATTTTCCATCGTCTCCAATCAGCCGCAGTACTCGGCACTGTGGCGGGTCATCGAGAAAGACGTGGTCCCGACGTCGAAGAAGCTCGGTATCTCGCAGATCGTCTGGTCACCGATCGCGCAGGGCGTGCTCACCGGCAAATACTTGCCCGGGCAGCCGCTTCCGGAGGGCTCGCGAGCGACCGACGACAAGGGCGGCGACAAGATGATCTCCCGCTACCTCGAAGACGAGACGCTCACACGGGTGCAGAAACTCGCGCCCATCGCCGCAGACCTCGGGATCACCATGGCTCAGCTCGCCGTCGCCTGGGTCTTGGCGAACGACAATGTGGCCGCGGCATTGGTCGGGGCCTCGCGGCCGGAACAGATCGCGGAGAACGTCAAAGCCTCCGAAGTCGTCCTGGACGCGGAGGTGTTGGGGAAGATCGACGACGCCCTTGCCGGATCCATCGTCACCGATCCGAAACTGACGCGGTCTCCCGACGCCCGACTCTGACCCGCAGTAAGGTGACGTTCATGCGCACATTCGGTCGTGGCTCCCGAACGAAAACGCCGCTGCCCCTGGCTCCCGCGAGGATTGTCGTCGTCGGAGGCGGGTTCGGTGGATTTCACGCATTGAGGCGTTTACAGAAACTTCTCGAACCCGAACGAGTGAGCCTGACGCTCGTCGCACCGACCGACTATCTCCTGTACAGCCCACTCCTTCCCGAGGTCGCGACGGGCGTGCTGGACCCGCGTGACATCGCCGTCTCCATCAGACAGACGTTGCGACGCACTCGCACCGTGCTTGGTCATGTCTCCTCGATCGACTTCGGCGAACGCACGCTGAGAGTCGAGGGCAGGGACGGGATCACCGAAATAGAGTGGGACAAGCTGATTCTCGCGCCAGGATCGGTCACCAGACAATTCGACATACCGGGTGTCGCCGAGAACGCGCACGGGCTCAAGACATTGAGCGAGGCAACGTTCATCCGCAACCATGTCCTCGCGCAGCTCGATGCCGCCGATTCGTTGCCCGATACTCCGGCCGGTCGCGCAGAGCGGATCGAGCGGCTCACCGTCGTCGCTGTCGGCGCGGGTTACACGGGCACGGAATTCGTTGCACAGATGCAGAACTGGGTCAAAGGAATAGCCACCCGCTGGGCGAGCATCGACCCGAGTGATGTCCGTTGGCTTCTCGTCGACTTGGCACCTGCGGTCCTGCCGGAGCTGGGGGAGAAGCTCGGCAAGGAAGCAATGGACGTGTTGACCGCACGGGGGGTCGAGATTCGGCTGGAGGTGTCGGTAGCGTCGGCCACCGCGACCTCGGTGACGCTGACCGACGGGACCGTCGTGCCGTCGAGGACTCTCGTGTGGGGCGCGGGAGTCGCCCCGAGTCCGCTGATCGCCAAGCTGGACCTGCCGACGGAGAAGGGTCGCCTCGTCGTGGAACCCGACATGACAGTGCCGGGAGTGCCGAACGTCTGGGCCATCGGCGACGCGGCTGCGGTGCCCGATCTCGCGTTGGACGCGTCGAAACCCACACCGCCGACCGCTCAACATGCGCAGCGGCAGGGGGTGCAGGTTGCGAAGAATGTGGCGGCAAGCCTCGGCGTTGGAGAATCGAAGCCGTATTTCCACAAGGATCTAGGACTCGTTGCGGATTTGGGCGGATTCGACGGTGTAGCAAAGCCTTTGGGGATACCGCTGAAGGGGCCGGTCGCAAAGTTCGTCGCCCGCAGCTATCACCTGTATGCGCTGCCGACCGCCGCGTCGAGAGTCCGGGTTGCCACTGACTGGCTGTATTCGACGATCCTGCCGACTCGGGTGGTCAACCTGGACCAAGTGCGCGCCGAGGATGCACTGATCGCGAAAGCGCAGGGACAGTAGCTCGAACGGCTTTGTGCGCACCCGAAGGTGCGCACAAGGTGACGAACAGGTGATGTAGTCGAGTCACACGATGTGGGTTAGAACGGGACATCACCGGTAATCGTCACGCGCTGCATCGTGCGGGGATCGGGGTAGTAGTCACCGCACGCGTAGTGCTGCGTCGCACGGTTGTCCCAGAATGCGACGGAGCCGGGCTCCCAGTGAAAGCGGCACTGGTACTCGGGGTGAGTCGCCTCGCGCATCAAGATCTCCAGCAACTTGTCGCTTTCGTCACGGTCCATCCCCACGATGTGGGAAGTGAACACCTTGTTGACGTAGATCAGCTTCTGTCCGGTCTCTGGATGTGTGCGAACGACAGGGTGCTCCTGGGGCGGGTTCTCCCGATCCCTCTCAGCTCTTTCCGCCGGTGCCAGACCTCGTCCGAACTGGTGTCGATGGACGGCCGTCTTGCCCTCGATTCGCTCCTTCACACCATCAGGCAACCCGTCGTAAGCAACGGCCATATCAGCCCAGAGGGTGGCGCCACCGGTTTTCGGTACCTCGACTGCTTTGAGAATGGATCCCATCGCAGGGGTCTTCATGAAAGAGACGTCGCTGTGCCACACATTTTCTACTGGAATATCGTGCTCGCCACGTTGGAGCAGGACGACCTCGGGATGATCGGCCTTGGGAAGGAAGGGGTGGACCTCTGGCCGCCCCCACAGCGAGGCCATATCGCGGTGAGCCTGCGAGTCGAGCTTCTGGCCACGAAAAAAAATTTCCTTCCACTCGAGTGGGCATCGGTGCAGTTCAGCCTGAACGTGTGGGAGTGGTGCGCCGACTTCTTCGACCCCGCTTACTACCAGCGCTCACCCGTGCAGAACCCCGCTGGCCCAGACGCCGGCGAGAATCGCGTCATGCGTGGTGGATCGTTCCTGTGCCACGACTCGTATTGCAACCGCTACCGGGTGGCCGCGCGCGCGTCGAACACCCCGGACTCGGCCTCGGCCAACCTCGGTTTCCGCTGCGCCAACGACGCCTGAACCGTGACTGCTACCGCAGTGAAACTGATTGTGCGGCACCGAAAGCGACTCAGGCAAACAGCTCGGTAAGGTCGGCCCCCAACTCACCGGCGTGCATGCGAGCCCATCCGAGCGCAACGGGTTCCGGGTTCGGAGCAATCTGATTGTTCTCGGGGTGCACTTTTCAGCGGGTCGAGTGGGAGAAGCGGTCAGCGCGAGTTCAGTGGTGGTGGGACAGCGCGTGAATCGTCTCTGTCAGTGACACGCCCAACTCGGCGCATCTGTCCGGGGTGAGACGGGATGCGGGGCCGCTGATCACTATCGCACCCATCGGCGTTCCCGCGGCATCGAGTATTGCTGACCCGATGCTGTTCGACCCTTCGAGAACGGCGCCTGCGCTCGAGGCCCAGCCACGCTCACGAATCTGCTCGTATTCTGCCGAGGTCATCAACTTTTCGGGTGCTTGGGCACGCGCCGTACGTTGCGCCGGGTTCAAGTGGGCGAAGATAGCCCGGCCGGCGGAGCTCGTTTCGAACGGGTGCAACTGCCCGACCGGCAGGGCGGTCCGAACCACCTGGATGCCCTCTGCGACGTCGGCCACGACGAGATTGGTGTTGGTGAGCAGGGCAAGATGGACCGTCTCGCCGGTCGCATCACGCAGTGGGCCGAGGAGCTGGCGAGCCCGACCCTGAAGAGATGACGACTGACGGGCCCGCCCGGAGACGACGATCGGTCTCGCGCCGAGTTCCCACTGCGGTGAAGAACCAAGTGCCGGTTGGATCCAGCCGGCCTCGTGCAGCGTGACAAGTGTCCGCTGAAGTGCGCTTTTGTCTTCGCCCGTCGCCGTACACAGGGCGGTGAGGCCGATCGGCTGGTGGGCCGCGATCGCCTCGAGAATCTCGAGGCCTCGGCTCAGACTGCGGATCGTCTTGACTGTGATTTGAATCCCACCTATCCTTGACTCAAAAGTGATACGAAGTATCACTAAACGATACCACAGTGTTTCAAACCATAACGTCGACTATCGAACCCATTGTTCGTGACTGGCCCTGGGGCCGGCCGCAGCCGGAGCGAACGAGATTCGACGCGAATCGAAAAGGAGCCATCGATGGGATTCATCCCGACCGCGGATCGTCTGATGCCCGAACTCACCCCCGCAGAAGAGATCGTCATGCTTGCCCGCGCCCTGTGGGCCGAAGGCTACTGTGACCACCTCGCGGGACACATCACCTACGCGGTCGGCGATGGGACTCTGCTCTGCAACCCATGGTTGCTGACCTGGGAAGAGTTCGGTCCCGAGGATGTACTCCGCATCGATCTCGACGGAAATCCGATCGAGGGCAACTGGCCGGTACCGCTGGGAATCCCGCTGCACCTCGCCCTGCACAAGGCGCGCCCGGACGTCACGTTCGCGCTGCACAACCACTCGGAGTACGGGACCGTCTGGGCCGATCTCAAAGAGATCCCGCCGATGCACGATCAGAGTTCGAGCCTGGGCGGAGGCGAGCTCGTCCTCGTCGACGAGTACGACGGCGGAGTGGACAACATGACCGCCGCCGCGGCTGCGATCCAGGGCGTCGGCGATGCGGATGTCGCACTCCTCGGCGGCCACGGAGTCTTCGTTCTCGGCAGCACCGCCCGTGCGATCTACCTTCGCGCGGTGAGTCTCGAGATTCGCTGCAAGAATGCGTGGCTGACCCGCGTCGCGGGTGGACCAGCGAAGACCTCGCTGCCCGACTGGTGGGTCAACAACCAGGCTCGTAGCGACGGAAACGGCTACCACGGTTTCTGGGAGGCAGCAGTTCGTGCGGCGTTGCGGACCGAGCCCGAACTGCTGGGAAAGATTGCCTCGGTGTCGGAGTGACGACTGCGCCCCCGAGCGCAGTCGTAGTACTGGTGCCGGATCAGCGGGGGATCGAAGCCTTCGATGGCCTGCCCGGAATCGAACCGATTCTCTGGGACTTGTCGAGTCCGCGCCCGGCCGGGGCCGACCGGGCCCAGGTCCTGGTCAGCCGCGGAGTCGCACCGGAGTATGCAGCGCAGATGCACACCGATCTGCCGAACCTGCGGATGGTTCAGCTGTTCAGCGCCGGACGAGATGGATGGACCGGCATCGTCCCTGCGGGAGTGGTGGTTTCCGGAGCTGATCGGGTACATGGCGGTCCGGTCGCGGAATGGGTTGTGGCGCAACTGCTCAACCACTACCGCGACCTGGTGGGTTACCGCGCGCAGCAGAGTGCGCAGTCGTGGCAACGGCACCCCACCGGCACACTTGCCGGTAAGCGAGTACTCGTACTCGGAGCCGGCGACATCGGGCTGAACGTCCAACAGCGAACGGTGCCCTTCGGCGCCGACGTGACGTTGGCCGCTCGCACCGCACGAGAGGGCGTCGTCGATCTCGTGCAAGCGCGGGCGATGCTGCCCGAGCAGGATGTCGTCGTCCTGGCGCTGCCACTGACAGCGGACACTCACCACGTGGTCGACGCGTCGTTCCTGGCGGCAATGCGCCCTGGGAGTGTGCTGGTCAACGCTGGCCGAGGACCGCTCGTCGACACCGATGCCCTGCTCGCCGCGCTCGAGGAGCAACGATTCCACGCCATCCTCGACGTCACCGACCCGGAACCACTGCCGTCCGGGCATCCACTCTGGACCGCTCCGGGCGTGGTGATCACACCGCACAGTGCGGCAATGACCGATGACACGTCCAACCGCTGCTGGGACGCCATCGTTCGTAACGTCAGCGAATTCGTCACGTCAGCCAGTGTTGTATGAACTTCTTGATTTTTCACCCTATCGAAAGCTGTGAGGCATGGATTTCCAGTTAGACGTAGACCAGAAGCGCTGGCTCGAGGAGGTGCGCGCGTTCCTCGGCGAGAATGTCACCCCCGCACTGCGCGCCGAAATGGCAGAGCACGACATCGAGTTCCGCGGCGGCGAGGTCACCGCATTCCGTAAGAAGATCGGCGACAAGGGCTGGTTCGGGCTCAACTGGCCCACGGAGTTCGGCGGCCTGGGGCTGGGTGCGGTGTACCAGCATCTTCTGGTCAGCGAGTTCGAGTACTGGGGTGTACCCGGGCCGGACCTCACTGTCACCTCGGTAGCACCGATGATCATGCGAAATGGCACCGCTCGCAACCGGGAAGAGTTCCTGCCGCCGATCGCCCGCGGTGAGATGACCTGTGCGGTCGGCTATTCCGAGCCCGACGCCGGTACCGACCTCGCCAGCCTGCGGACTACCGCGGTGCTCGACGGTGACGAGTGGGTGATCAACGGATCCAAGATCTGGAACAGCATGGCGCAGCGGGTGAGCCACGAGTGGCTATGCGTGCGCACCGATAAGGACGTGCCCAAGCACAAGGGCATCTCGGTGATCATCGTGCCCATCGACGCACCCGGCATCACCATCCGTCCGATCATGGCGTGGTCGGATTATCGCACCAACGAGACGTTCTTCGACAACGTCCGGGTGCCGGTGACCAACCTGATCGGCGAGGTCAACCAGGGCTGGCGCTACATCATCGGCGCGCTGGACCTCGAGCGCGGCGCGCTGACCAACGTCGGCGACCTGCGTCGCTCGGTGGACGAGCTTATCGGCCTGGCCAAGGACGAGCGCGCGGACGGCCTTCGCCCGATCGACGACCCGGCGCTACGTCGCAAGATCGCACAGCTCGACGCCGAGGTGGAGGCGGCCCGTCTGATGGGCTTCGAAGCCTCGTCCCTGCTCGAGGACGGCATCATCCCGTCGGTGCTGGTCAGCGTCGAGAAGATCTACTCGAGTGAGCTGCGCCAGCGCATCGCCGACGTCGGTACCCAGGTACTCGGCATGGCGGGTGTGCTCGCGATCGGAACCGAGGGTGCCCCGCTCGACGGAAAGTTCGAACGGCTCTACCGCGCCGCACCGCTGCTGCGCTTCGGTGCAGGCGCCAACGAAGTGCTCAGAGATGTCATCGCCCAGCGTGGGCACGGCTTGCCGCGCGGCGGACGATGACCATGAGCTGCGTAGACAAGATCAAGAGGAGAAAGTCATGAGACTCGTTCCCACGGAGGAGCAGTCGGAATTGCGGTCGGTTCTCCGTTCGCTGTTCGTCAAGGAGTGCACGCCCGAGCTGGTACGTAAGTGGAAAGCTGCCGGTTCCGAATCGGCCGGGACAGTGTTCCCGGACTCGCTCTGGCGCGCACTGACCGAGATGGGCGTGTTCGGTTTGGCGCTCGAAGAAGAGCTCGGCGGGGCAGGTGCCACGCTCAACGAGCTCGGCATCTTCTACTCCGAGGCCGGGCGGGCACTGTGCCCGTCCATCGTCTACAGCACGCTGGCGTTCGGCATCGCGCTGGATCGACTGGCCGGTCAGGAGATGCGCGAGCAGTACCTTCCGCGTCTTGCGGCGGGCGAGCTGCGGGCCGGGGTTGCCCTCTGGGACGCCGCCGACGCCCACAATGTGAGTCCCACCCTGACGGCGACGCGCGCAGACGGAGGCTGGACGCTCAGCGGACTCCTGCCGTTCGTGGAGAACGCAGAGCTGGCCGAACTCCTGCTCGTGACGGCCACCGCCACGGTGTTCGCGGAGCCGAACCGAGTGCTCGGCTTGCTCGTCGAGCCCGGCGGCCAGGGATGGACGAGCACCTGGCAGCCGACCATCGCAGGTGAGCACCAGTACCGCGTCGAGCTCGACGGGCTTTTCGTTCCGGACGAGCGAGTTCTCGACGGCGGCGGGCTGGCGCTCGGCGGCGACCTGGCATTGGGGGAGGTGCGGTGGGTGGCCGACGTGGTCACCGCTTTGCAGTGCACGGAAATGTCCGGTGGCGGAGCTGCTGTGCTGGAGCGGACCGTGGATTACGTGCGCACCCGCGAGCAGTTCGGCAAGCCGATCGGCATCTTCCAGGCGGTCCAGCACATCGTGGCCGACATTCACATCGCACTCGAGGCTTCGCGACTGTCCGCAGATTCGGCAGTCTGGTGGCTCGCACGCGGCGAACATACCGGCCGGAAGGTCGCGATTGCGAAGATGCACGCCAGCGAGGCCTACAAGTGGGCAACGCTCAACGCGCACCAGGTCCACGGCGGAATGGGGTACGTCCGAGAGACGGACCTGCATCTGTGGTCCGAGCGGGCCAAAGTATCGGAGATCCGCGGCGGTACGGCAGACGTGGCCGCGCGCTGGCTAGAGGAGGAGATCGGCCTTGTCCATTGAGCCGCAAGCACTTTCAGGACTCCGTGTCATCGACCTGTCTCGGTGGGTGGCGGGTGAGTACGCGACGAAGCTGTTCGCGGACTTCGGCGCGGAGGTCATCAAGATCGAACGGCCCGGCGAAGGCAGCCTGACTCGTCGCTGGGGTCCCTTCCCCGGTGACGTTCCAGATCTCGAGGCCAGCGCGCTGTTTCTGCACTTGAACACCAACAAGCAGTCCATGGCACTCGATCTACACGACCCCGCCGATGTGGAGGTCCTGCTCAAGCTCGTCGAGAGCGCCGACGCGCTCGTCGAGTCCTTCCGCCCCGGGCATCTCGAGAGCCTCGGTATCGGCCCCGACGTGCTGCGTGCGCGGAACCCGCGGCTGGTGATCACCCGTATCAGTGCTTTCGGCCAGACCGGGCCCAACCGGGACCGCGAGGCCACCGGGCTCGTGCTGCAGGCAGCCGGCGGCCCGATGAACGCGACGGGCGCGGCCGACCGCGCTCCGCTGCGTAAGCCGGGTCTGCTCGAGCACTACACGATCGGGCGCTCGGCGGGTGAGGCCACGATGGCCGGCATCTTCCATGCTCGACGCACAGGCGCGGGTTCGGTGATCGATGTGTCCGGGCAGGAAGTATTGCTCGCTGGGGCAGACCGCCGTGCGTCGTACCTGCTCTCGGCGGCCTACTCGGGAATGGTGGCGCCGCGCGGGGTGCGCAGCCCGCACCGGCACGGCGCGACCT
>JBBPZN010000033.1:0-21492 GCA_038198705.1 Mycobacteriales bacterium | reverse complement strand
GCGCCGACCTGGCTCTTGATGTCGTCGCCGACGATGGGGACGCCGGCATCCTCGAACTTCTTGGCCCAGACGGGGTCGCTGGCGATGAAGACGGGCAGCGCGTTGACGAAGGCAACACCCGCGTCGATGGAGGCTTGTGCGTAGAACTTGTCGGCCTCTTCGGATCCGACGGGGAGGTAGGAGACTAGGACGTCTACCTTGGCGTCACGCAGTGCCTGTGCGACATCGACGGATTCGCCGTCGGCCTCGGTGATGGTCTCGCGGTAGTACTTGCCGAGTCCGTCGAGGGTCGGTCCGCGCAGTACCTGAACGTTCTTCGGCGGCACGTCGGCGATCTTGATCGTGTTGTTCTCGCTGGAGAAGATCGCGTCGGAGAGATCGAAACCGACCTTCTTGGCGTCCACGTCGAACGCGGCGACGAACTCGACGTCGCGGACGTGGTACTTGCCGAACTTGACGTGCATGAGGCCGGGAACGGTGGTGTTCTCGTCGGCATTCCTGTAGTACTCCACGCCCTGGACCAGGGATGAGGCGCAGTTGCCCACACCCACAATGGCCACGCGGATGGCGTTGCTGTTCTCACCCATGGTCGGGTTCTCCTTCTGTCTTGGAAACATTGTTCGGATTCGTGGTGGAGGTGACGGACGGGCCCGCCTGCTCGGCTGCGATTACTTCGTTGAGCCACCGCACTTCGCGATCGCTCGATTCGAGGCCGAGCTGGTGAAGCTGACTGGTGTACCGGTCGAGCGTCCCGTTGGCTCGCCCCACGGCGTCGCGGAGTCCTTCACGGCGCTCCTCGACCTGACGTCGCCTGCCTTCGAGGATGCGCACCCGGGCTTCTGCCGGAGTGCGACTGAAGAAAGCGAGGTGAACGCCGAATCCGTCGTCGGTGTAGTTCTGTGGTCCGGTGTCGGCAACCAACTCTGCAAAGCGCTTCTTACCTTGCGGAGTGAGCTCGTACACACGCCGTGCCCGACGTTTCACGAGGGTGTCCGGCCCCGCATCCTCGGCAATCAACCCGTCCGCCTGCAGGCGGCGTAAGGCTGGATACAACGAGCCGTACGAGAAGGCTCGAAATGCACCGAGGAGTCCGGTCAGACGCTTGCGGAGTTCGTATCCGTGCATCGGTGCTTCGAGGAGCAAACCGAGGATTGCGAGCTCGAGCATGCGACCCTCCTCCTCTGATGTCTGTACCGCAATGTGCTGATGCGATTCCCAAGCATATACACAGAATGTATCGAGCCGATATATGCGTGGACATATCCGTACCTCCGGTTGGCCGAAATGCAGTTCGAAGGTCGCCCGCGAGACTTGTGCGCATCGCCACTGGTGAACGCTTCGGCACAGGTGAAGCGTCGTGGGCGGGGTCGATTCGGTCGAGAGAGGGCGCGTCGTTGCGACATAAGAGTCGGGATGCCCGGTTCGCATGTTCGGCGCCGCACGTACTCTGGTCCTCGTGCGACTTCAGCGACAGGTGGTGGACTACGCCCTTCAGCGACGGTCACTGCTCGCTGAGGTGTATTCGGGCAGGACCGGCGTGGCTGCGGTGTGCGACGCCGATCCCTATCTACTGCGCGCGGCCAAGTTCCACGGCCGCGGTAGCGACGTCGCATGCCCGATCTGCCGCAAGGAGCAGCTCACCCTCGTCTCGTGGGTGTTCGGCGAAAAGCTGGGGACACTCTCGGGTTCGGCGCGCACAGCGGAAGAACTCGGTCGCCTCGCGGCGACGCAGGAGGAGTTCTCGGTCCACGTCGTCGAAGTCTGCCGTTCTTGCAGTTGGAATCACCTGGTTCAGTCCTATGTACTAGGTGCAGTTCCCGCCCCGAAGCAACCACGACGGCCCCGATCGGGATCTCGCGAACCGAACCGTCGAACAGCGAGCGAGTGACAAACGTCGCGTCGCTGACAACCCCGGTCGGCATACGGATGTGCCAGCCGCAACCACTGGAGACCTGTACGTGAGTTCCCCCTACGACAACACGCCTGGTGGCAGCGACAACACGCCTGGCGGCCGCGACAACACACCCGGCGGCCGCGACAACGCCCCCGGCAGCCCGCCTCCCGGTCGTCCACCCATGGGTCCGCCTCCCGGTGTTCGACGTGACGCGCAGGGTCGCCCACTGGGTCCGCCTCCCGGTGTTCGACGTGACGCGCAGGGCCGGCCACTGGGTCCACCTCAGGGTCCGCCTCCAGGTCGGCCGCAGGGTCCACCCGCAGGAGACCGACAGGGTCCGCCACTTCGACCACAGGGGCCCCCGCCGCAGACCGGGCGACCCGTACCGGGCGGGCCGTCGCAAGCAGGCCGACCGACGAGCGGTCCAGCTACGGGCGGTCCAGCTACGAGCCGTCCAGCTACAGGCAATGGCCCGGCTGGTCCACCTCCAAGGCGCCCTCCGCTGCCCAATCGCGGCCCTGAAACGGGCCCGCCCATTGCACGAGGCGCCGGTGGGCTTCCGCCGACCGGATCGCCGGACGACCTGCCCCCACGTCCTTCGGGCAATGAACCGCCCGAACCGCCCGAGAGAGGCTCTGCCGCGAACACGAAGAAGAAGTCCAAGTGGCGGGTCGCCCGTCGAACGCTGTATGCGCTGATCGCGTTGGGGATGATCATTCCCATTCTGACGTTCATGGTCGCCTACACAGTCGAGGACGTCCCACGTCCGGGCGACATCCCGACCAACCAGGTCGCCACCATCCTGGCGTCCGATGGTTCGAGTGTGCTCGGTAAGTTCGTGCCCCCAGAAGGCAATCGCACCGATGTCTCGATCGAGCAGGTACCGCTGCATGTGCGTAACGCAGTGTTATCAGCGGAGGACAGGGACTTCTATTCCAATCCCGGCTTCTCGGTCACCGGGTTCGGACGCGCATTGCGTGACAACGTTCTCGGACGCGACAGTGCAGGTGGTGGCTCGACCATCACCCAGCAGTACGTCAAGAATGCCCTTGTCGGATCCGAACGCACCTTGACGCGAAAGATGCGCGAGCTCGTCATCTCCTCGAAGATGGCTCGTCAGTGGTCCAAGGACGACATCCTGGCGGCATACCTGAACACGATCTACTTCGGCCGAGGTGCGTACGGCATCGCGGCCGCGTCGACGGCGTATTTCGGTAAGCCGGTCGATCAGTTGACTGTCGAAGAAGGTGCCGTGCTGGCGGCCACCATTCAGCAGCCGTCCGGCCTGGACCCCGAGTTCAATCCGACCGGTGCTCAGACGCGGTGGAACTACGTGCTCGACGGTATGGTTTCGCAAGAAAACCTGGATCAGGCGCAGCGTGCAGCGATGCAGTATCCACGTTGGGTCCCCGCCTCACAAGCCGATACCGGCGACAGTGACTCGGGCCCCAACGGGCTGATCAAGTCCCAGGTTCTGCGTGAACTATCAGCGGCCGGCGTCAGCGAACAGGACCTCAATACCGAGGGGTTGCAGATCACCACGACTATCGATCCCGTGGCGCAGGCCGCAGTGATCGACGCGGTCGATTCGAACATGGAGGGCGAGCCCTCCGAGCTGCGCGCGGCGTCGGTTTCGGTCGATCCTCGCACGGGTGCGGTCAAGTCCTACTACGGTGGCTCGGACGGTGGCGGATTCGACTTTGCCCAGTCGGGCCTGCAGACGGGGTCCTCGTTCAAGGTCTTCGGCCTTGCGGCGGCACTGGATCAAGGCATTCCGCTTTCGCAGATGTTCGACAGCTCACCGCTTACCGTCAACGGCATCCCCATCAGCAATGTCGAGGGTGAATCCTGCGGAACCTGCACGATCGCTGAGGCGCTCAAACGCTCGCTCAACACGAGCTTCTATCGCTTGCAGTTGTCGATGGACAACGGTTCGCAGGCGATTGCAGACATGGCACACAAGCTCGGAATCCCCGAGGAGATCCCGGGCGTCGGTCCCACGTTGACCGAGCCGAACGGTGTCGGACCCAACAACGGAATCGTGCTCGGTCAGTACCAGTCTCGAGTGATCGACATGGCATCCGCCTATGCGACGCTCGCCGCGTCGGGTGTCTACCACGCGCCGCACTTCGTGCAGCGCGTCGTCACGGCCGACGGGACGGTCCTGCTGGATCGGGGCGCCGAGGCAGGAGAGCAGGTCACCTCCGCAGCTGTTGCGGACAACGTCACGGCTGCGATGCGGCCGATCGCCGGATACTCCAAGGGCCACAACCTGGCCGGCGGTCGTCAATCCGCGGCGAAGACGGGCACTGCACAGCTCGGCGATACCGGCGAGAACAAGGATGCCTGGATGGTCGGTTACACACCTTCGCTGTCGACGGCAGTGTGGGTGGGAACTGAACAGGGACTTCCGCTGCAGAACAGCTACGGCGGATCGATCTACGGTTCTGGACTCCCGTCGGACATCTGGAAGGACACGATGGACGACTCGTTGGAAGGAACGTCCAACGAGAACTTCCCGACGCCCGAGCCGATCGCCGGTCAGGCTGGGGTGCCGCAGTACTCGGCTCCCGCAGCCCCGACCACGACACCCCGCGCAGCAGTGGCGACGCCACCACCACCGATCACGTTGCCGATCCCGACGGAGATTTTGCCACCCGTCGTGATCACACCGCGTCAGGTCGAGATCCTTCCAGGGGTGACGATTCCGCTACCGGGCCTCGCACCGGCGCCGGCGCAGTCGCAGTCGCCCGAACCCGCCACACCACAGACGCCCGAAGAAGAGCTCGAACCTGCTCCGGCTCGGTAGCGTGACCGGGTGAGCGACGACAGAGCCATCGAACCCGGAGCCTTCGAACCTGGAGCCTTCGAACCCGGAGCGGGGAAAGTCGTCGCGAGCCCGGGACCGTTGGCACCTGACCGATCCTCGAACGTGGCCCGAGACCTCCCGGGTGCGAACGACCCGATGACCGCAGAGTTCGCTGCGGTCATCGGTGGGTCGGCGGGCAAGCATGCACTGATCGGCCGCCAGCGATTTCTGACGCCGCTTCGGGTGGTGTTGCTCCTCGCCGTGCTGTTCCTGAGCTTCGGTTGGTTCGCCAAGGCCGGCTGTATCCAACAGGCACCCAACGGACCAGAGGGATCGTTGGGTCTCGACTGGAGTGGCAGCCGTCAGTACGTTGCAATGTGCTATTCCGACACCGTTCCGCTGTACGGCGCAGAGCGCTTGGACCAAGGCGCCTTCCCGTACAAGAAGTCATGGGAAGAAGTGGCGGCGGACGGAACCACTCAGATTCGCTACATGGAGTATCCGGTCCTGTCGGGGATGTATCAGTACGGCTCGATGGTCGTTGCCAAGGCGTGGAGTTCGATTTCCTGGCTGCCGCAGGCGCTCTCGGTGGTGATCTACTTCAACGTCGTCGCGATCGGGTTGGCCCTTGCATGGTTGGTCACCGTCTGGGCGACAGCGATGTCGGCCGGTCGGCGTATCTGGGATGCGGCGCTCGTGGCAGGCTCACCGCTGGTCATCGTGCACGGTTTCACCAATTTCGACGCGCTGGCAACAGCTTTCGCTGCCGTAGGAATCTTGGCTTGGGGTAAGAAGCGACCCGTACTGGCCGGTGTCCTGCTCGGTCTCGGCGGCGCGACCAAGTTGTACCCCCTGCTTCTCCTCGGCCCGCTCCTCGTGTTGTGTTGGCGCGCCGGGAAGATGCGCGAGTGGTCCCTGACCGCCTCCTCTGCACTCGCAGCGTGGCTGGCCGTCAATCTTCCTATTGCACTTATGTTTCCGAGCGGTTGGTCGGAGTTCTTCCGGCTAAACTCCATGCGCGCGGCCGACCCGGATTCGATCTACAACGTCATCTCTTCGTTCACCGGGTGGAGTGGATTCGACGGAACCTTGTATCCGGGTGACAAACCGCTGTTCCTCAACGCCGTCACGATGGTGCTGTTCGTTGCCGTGTGTGCCGGTATTGCCTACATCGCGATGAATGCTCCGATGCGACCCCGATTGGCACAGCTGAGCTTCCTCGTCGTCGCCGGGTTCCTGCTGACCAACAAGGTGTGGAGTCCGCAGTACTCATTGTGGCTCGTGCCACTGGCTGTGCTCGCACTACCGCATCGAAGATTGTTGTTGGCGTGGATGGTGATCGACGCCTTCGTCTGGTTCCCCCGGATGTACTACTACCTCGGCGTCGCTGACAAGGGTGTCCCGGAGCAGTGGTTCACCGCGGCCGTCGTCGTGCGTGACATTGCGGTGATCGCACTATGTGCGTTGATAGTTCGGCAGATCTATCGCCCGGACGAGGATCTCGTGAGACTGGGCGGGGTGGACGATCCAGTGGGCGGAGTGCTCGACCATGCGCCGGATGCGCATCGGGTCACGAAAACCACCGCACCGCAGGCGGTTTCCGTGCCCATGCGAGTGGACTAGATGTACTTGCCGAGATGCGGAACTGCTTCGCCTGCGTGCTTGGCGACGATGCCGTCACCGATGGCCTGAAGCTTCCAGTTACCACCCTCGCGGTAGACCTTTGCCATGACCAGGCCGGTGAACGGCATCCCGCCCTGGAGCGTGAAGCGGGCGAGCTCGGTGTTGTTGGTGTCGTCGACGAGACGGCAGAATGCGTTCTCGACCTGCTCGAAAGTTTGCCCTCGGTACGAGGTCACCGTGAACACGATCGCGGTCACATTCGCGGGAACACGCGTGAGGTCTACGTTCACTACCTCGTCGTCGCCCTCGCCGGCGCCGGTCAGGTTGTCGCCCTGATGCAGGATCGACCCATCCTTGGCCTTCAGCTGGCCGTAATACACGACGTCTGCCACGTTGCGCCCGGCGAACATGATCGCCGACGCGTCCAGATCGATGTCCCCGCTGCGTCCGCCACCGCCGAAGAAACCGGTCTTCTTGGGCGCCGCCACCGGGTCCCATCCCAGACCCATCCGGATCTTCGTAAGCGCGACGCCACCGTCCTTGCGCAGGGTGACCTTCTGCCCCTTGGTCGGGC
Source organism: Mycobacteriales bacterium (assembly GCA_038198705.1). Classification (GTDB taxonomy): domain Bacteria; phylum Actinomycetota; class Actinomycetes; order Mycobacteriales; family Mycobacteriaceae; genus Rhodococcoides. The sequence continues at coordinate 14,592 of JBBPZN010000033.1, read as the reverse complement.
TGACCGGACGGGCCTTCGTCAAACTGACCTCGGATGGGCCGGACGGTGTCGGTGCGGGCGGTGGTGTGGGTGTTGTGGGTGCGGGAGGAGGAGTCGGGGTCGCCGGTTGCGCGGCGGGAGCGTCGTCGACGGACACACCGTGGTCGGTGACGAGTGCAGCGAAACCACCGGAGTAGCCCTGTCCCACCGCCCGGACTTTCCAGGTGCCCGAGCGTCGGTACACCTCGACTGCGATGACGATGGACTCGCTGCTCAGGCCGTCGACGACGTACTCGTACAACGCGTTGCCCTGCGCGTCGGCGATGCGAGCGGTCGGCGGTGTGCCTCGGCCGAAGCTGCTCGACGCGTCGTCGAGGGTGATGACTGCGCGGATCTGTTCGATATCGGCGGGAATCTCGGTCAGCGCGATCGATAACTGTCCGGGTTGCCCGGCGGTGCCGGGGGCCAGAGAAACACCAGGTCCGGTCGGCTGATTGAAGAAGACGAAGTCCGCGTCGGTGCGGACTTTGCCGTTCCCGGTTACCAGGAGTGCCGACAGGTCGGCAGGAGCGCTGAGCTGCACGGATACGACCACGTTGTTCACGGTGATCGGACCGTTTTGTCCCTTCGCCAAGGGCTGACCGGCTGGAGCAGACAATGTGTGTCCTTTTCGATGAGAGCGGGTCGTGAAGTGCGCCCACCAATGTACTGGGTCGAAATGTCCGAATGCTGTGGACGAAGTTCCAGCACCGGTACCCAGCACCGGCTTCAGGTCTCGGCTGCCAACGCTGCGGCGAACCTTCGGACTTCCGCGGCCACGTCGGAATAGGCGGCGGGAATGACGCTGACAGTGGAACCGGACCGGACCAGGTATCGACCGTCATCGGCGTTGTCCACCCAGTGAAAACCAGCCAAGTTCTTTTCCACTCGATTGTCGGTGGTCTTGCCAGGGCAGACGAGGATTTCGCCTGCGCTGGTTCGACGTCGGCCGAGAAGACGGTCGAAGTGCTCCCTGGAGGTCGACCCGGTGGCGCTGTCGAACACGACGGAGTTCGCAGTCGATCGGCCGATCGGAGAAGGCCGAGGGATGTCGATGCGCGGGTTGGTGCCCTTCGTGGATTCGGGTAGTGCGCCGAGCACTCCATCCACGGCTCGATACGAGGCGACCAAGCGAACCGTCACCGGGCCCCCGCAGGAGTCATCGAGTCCGGGTTGTTGGATCAGCACCGCCGCACTGTCGTGTCCGATCGCGGCATGGCCACGGATCTTGACGTCGGCGGAACCGTCGGCTGCACTCGTACTCCTCGTATGGCCGACGACTTCGATGCGAAGCCGCGGGTCGAGAAGGATCCGTCCGGCCTCGCGCAAATCCTCGTCCATCTTCGTCGCGATGCCGATGGACGCCTCGTGGCATTGACGGTGATATTCGGCGGCCGAGCGTGCGGGTGCACGAATTTGCAGTGGGAACGGCAATCGATCGCGCCCGAACTGTTCCATCATGACCCGAAATTCGAGGCCGGTCATGCTCCACTCGCGCTCGTTCACCCGCCGAGCACCGGTGGAACGACAAGTGGGAGCGTGCCGATCAATTCGTCTCCATTGACGGCATCGACCAAGTAGCCGGGCGTCTTGTGGACGTCGTCTGCACCCCCCTGCCCACCGCGACCTGCGCCAGGCGACATTCCGCCCATTCCAGGGGCACCGGCACGGCCTGCGGCCGCACCCGATCCTCCGGTCGATCCCTGGCCCCCAGCCGCAGCACCGCCCTGGCCAGGAGCTCCGAGAACCGAGCCGCCGACTCCGGGGCGACTCAACCCCCCGATGCCCGACCCCGAGCCCGAACCCCTCGAGCCCGAACCACCCGAGCCAGAACCGCCGGAGCCCCCGCCGAACCGAGAACCGGTACCGCCTGAACCACCGCTCCGGGGACCCGAGCCCCCGGCACCTGAACCGCCGGGACCTGAACCGCCGGAACCACCGAGTGGACTGCCGAGCACCGAGCCACCGGGTGAGGACCCCGCTGGTGATGAGCCGGAGGGGGCATTCGGCCCTTGCTGCGCACCGGCCGGACCGGTGAGCGGCTGCGGCGACTGTGGTGCCTCACCGGGCGCCCAACTCGACGCCTCTGTCCCGGTGTCCCGAGCATCCGATGCAGGAGACCGAGGAGCACCGCCGTCGGAGACAGGTGAACCGGTCTGCCCCGAAGCACCATTGCCGGATTCGGGCCCAGTGGCCGATGCGTCCGCTCGAGGAAAAGGTTGCGCGTTGAAGCCGGGGCCCTTGGTGCCCGGTTGGTGCCTGGCGGCATCGCCTGCGCCGCCGTCGATGACCGGATCGAGCGCGGTCGGCAGAATCGGAACTTGGTCGTCGGATTGATGTACGACCGGCATGTACACGCTGCGCATGACCTGGCGCACAGCTTCTTCCGCCTCTTCACGTGCGTGTTGGGCCTGCTTCAACGCACCGGGCACGATGAAGCCCGGAACGGCATCGAGCACTTTCTCGAACGGGCCGGTAGCCAGCGGAGGCGGAACGCTCGCCTTGGTTTGCTGAAGCCCCGTATATGCCTCGAGCAGCTTGTTCGCCACAAGATGTGCAGTCGTTTTCAACTCTGCGGTCGACTTCGTGTACGCGTGAACACCGTCGACTGCGGCGGTGGCTGACGGGCCCTGCCAGCTGGTGCTGTTCACCGCGGCCATTGCCTGAGCAAACTGATCGGCGCCCTCGGCTGCATGGGCTCCGATCGCTCGCCAGTTGTTGGAGGACTCCTCGGCCCGCTCAGGTTGGAACTGCTCGACTTTGCCGAAGATCTCTCCATGCGACATTGCCTCGAACGGGTCGTCGTCGAACACCGCCTTGGGCTCGTAGCCTCCGCCGTACGCGTAACTGTCCCGCTCTTGGTAGATGACGGTGCGCGTCAGATCGCCGAACTCCTGCGCCGACATGTCCCCGAACCCGCTGATGGTCCCGAGTGTGCGCAGGGTCTGCTGCAATTCTTCCGAAGGATCACCGCTCATGCCTGGTGCTCCGGATCATGCGTCGGCGTAGAAACCGATTCCGCGGATACAAGACCATCCGCGCCCGTCCAGGGCCGACCCTTCGAGCCCGTTCTTCCCCAGCCCATGCCTGTACCCCCGTGTGTGCGTCAACCCCTTGCCTTGTTCGACGCAGCGGACGCACGGATGGTTCCATCGACTTCTCGAGCCGTCTCGGCATGCAACCAGGTGAGGATCTCCTCGCCCGCGAGCCCACCCGCCGCCGTCGTGACCACCAACCCGTCGTGCCGAAAGTTTTTCGCCTCCAACTCGCCGTGCCGGGGCCTGATGGACCGGTCGGCGGCGATGAGCATCTCTGCATCGAGTGCGCCGTCCCCCGCAGCCAGCGTAAGGGCACCGTCGTCGAGAATGCCGTCGTCGATGCAGCGGGTGAGAACTTCGGCGACGGCGCGACTCTTGCAGACGACGTCGGGCATCGTGTAAATCTTGCGTCCCTGTTGCGAGACGTTCCATCCACGCGCGGCACACCACGAAGACCATTCCGCGAGAAATTCGGGCGGAACCGCCGATGGTTCGACGACGAGGTAGCAGAAGAGATCGTCCGCAGTCCGACGCTTGAGGACCCAGTCGTCGCTGGTTCGACGTGTTAGTTCCTCGCGCACCCCACCCAGATCGATGTCCGAGAAATTGGCACGCCACGCACGGTCGGGTTCACCGTCGACGAGGATGTTGCCGCCGTTGCTCGTGATCGAGAACCGCCACGGCGCGCCGGGCAGTGAGATTCGCTGAAATTGCTCGATCGTGCGTGTCGTCGTCGGCACCACGACGGCATCGGTGGAGAGGGTGCGCAGCGACTCGGCGGCGGTGGTGGTCATGTAGGACAGTGGCGCTCTCTCGAACATTTCGACGCAGATCACGGTGTCGTCGACCTCGAACCCCAGCGCGGCCGCGGAGAAAATCATCGTGCGGTCCAGGTCGACGGCTATGAGGGTGTTCATGTGACATCCTTGATCAGGCCCATGCACGAATATGCCAGGTCCGGTACCTCGATCACCGGAACATCTCTGGCGGCAGCCAACATTCGGATGTGTCGGTGCTCGGGGGCATCGAGCTCGCGCACGAGAATCCGCCATGGAACTCGACGGAGAAGTACTCGCGTGGTTTCTCCTACGCCGGGTTTGACGAAATTGACATGCGAGATCCCGAACTCTTCGCGGACCTTCTCCACCGAAGCCCATCCGGTCCATGTCGGGGTGCGATCGGAGTTCGATACTGCGGTGACCGAGCGGGCAACGTCCTCGCGTACCGAGTCGAATTGTGCTGACACGGTGTCGAGCAGGTGATTGGACACGTCGTCCGGTGCAAGGTCGGCGTAGTACTTGGCACCGTGGAATTCACCGTCGTCGATCAGGTCGCGGTTGAGGACCGTCCGGGAAACGAGACCTGAGACCGTCGAATTGAGGCAGGCAGATGCGATGAGGAAATCATCGCGCGTGCCGTAGGTCCGCGCGCAGTGGCCAGGGTCGGCCAGAACTGCGAGGTCGCTGTTGAATTCTGCGCCCTCGAATACTTCCAGCGCAGCGGTCAATTCGCTTGCGATGGCTCCTTTTCCCGTCCAGCCGTCTACGAAGACGACCGACCGGGGATCATGATTGTCCGCGAGGTATTTCAGTGCGACAGTGTCGATTCCACGGTCACGGACGATCGAGAGGGCATAGTGCGGCAGTTCGAGTCCGTGCGCGTGGTGTGCCCAGCGGCGCATCAGTATCCCGATCGGTGTGCCGGCCCGAGCCAACGATGCGAGAACGATGTCGTGCCCGCGCTCGGCCAGAACGAGTTCGGTGACGGTACCGACTGCGACTGCAAGACGAGAAGCGCTGTCCTGCAAAACTTCTTCGAACAATTCGCGGTACGCGAGATCGGGCTGAAACTCTACGGGCAGCGATTCGGCGTAGTGCGCTGTGCCGGCCTGAATTCGCTTCTCTCGCTCACCGACATCGGCCTCGAGTTCCATACCCGAGAGGTCTTTGAGCAGCCACGTCACCTCGCCAGGTGCGTAGGAACCGAATGCTGGGCCGGTCAAGGGCACCGCGCGGCGCGACACCGCGAGGGCCACCGGATCGGCACCGGTGATGACGACGACGAGGACATCGGCGCCCGACGCGGCGAGCGTGCGAGCGGCACCCCCTTCGCCGAACAGACGGTCGGTGTCCGCAGGCTCGTCGACCACCAGAATCAGCAACGCATTCTCCGGGCCGTCGGCGTTGTAGACGTACCGAGCCTCGGGTTCGCCGTTCTCCGGCGCCAGAAACTGAAAGCCACGCCGCAACGGATAGTTCGGTGTATCGAGTACGTAAGCCGGTGACCGAGTAGTGGTTTGGAACAATGCCGGATGACCACCCGCGCGAAGGATCAACGCGAGGCGAAGCGGCAGATACATCAATTCCTCGTGGCCGAGGACCACTACTGGCCTGCCGGCGGGCACGACGGTCTCGACGCGCGCGGCAGCGTGAGCGATCGCATTCTCGAAGGCCGGAGTGTCGAAGGAAAGGAAGCCGTGACGGCCGCCGTCGGGAACGGTTGCGGGCCACTCCACATCGAGGCGGGTCACGGTGCCCGCGGTCTCCGCGGCAGGATTGAACGTCGGGTCCGGTAGTCCGGTCACATCACCGACGAGTCCGTCGGCAAGTTCGACGCTGCCCTGCGCGAGGCTGACGCTGACGATGGTGACGCCGAGTTCGGTCGCGACCGCTTCGGTCGCGAGAATATGCTCCTCGCTTCGCATGTCGACGAGCGAGGCGATCACGTAATGTGCACGCGGAGTGACGGCGTGGACGGAGAGGATTGCCTCGAGTGCCGTTTTACCGGTGGATATCTCGTCGTCGACCAATACGAGGGGAAGCGGAACGGCCAGGACGTCCGCGGACGTCGGCAGCAGTTTGTGATCCGTCGCGTGTGAATGGCCTTCTTGGAACTCGCCGTACACCTCGAGACCCGGCACATCGCGACGCGTCGAATGCAGGTAGGAATACGCGTTGAGTCGCGCTGCGACGCCATGGCCCAAACCTGTTGCTGTTTCGGCGAACCCAAGCACGACGACGTCCGATCCGCCGACCGCGTCGAGTACGAGTGTTCCCAGTTGGTCCGCTGCGGCGGTTACGAGTTCGGGGTCGACCGGTATGTGCTTACCGAGTACCTCCGATACCAACAGATGTGCACGCCTGGGGTTTCGGCGCAGGCCGGGGCGGACGAGTTGCTCTACCGACCACTCCGAGGACGTGCCGGTGCCGGTGACTCTGATTCCGTCGGTCGGGTTGTTCATCGGTCCGTCAGAGCGGTGAGTACGTCCACGAATGTGATCTTTTCGTTGGTGACGCCGAAAGCATCGGCACGCAGCAATGTTTGGCTCGCCCAGTTGCGATGTGGTCCAAGCTCGTTCATCTTGTTACCGTAGCCCGAAGCTCGGACGCCTCCGGCATCGGATTCCAAGATGTCGAGCGCATCGTGGTACTCCTCGTGGGTGACTGCGGACAGTGCATGTACGGCTGGAACGTGAGATGGGTGAATCACCGTTTTTCCTTGAATTCCGTTGGCGCGGTCCAATGTGACTTCGCGAAGGAGAGCGTCGAGGTCACTGCTGACGAGCTGTTGCCGAAATCGCACTGCCCCGGGTTCGACGAACGGGGTCTGTCTGAGCATGGGACGGAACATGCGTTCGTGATCGGCGAAGTATTCCCATACCGGTCCGGTGATGACGAATCCGGTTCCGTTGTTGCGTCCGAGGTGGTTGACGATGGCGCTGATGACGTCGGCGACGACTCGGACGTCGTAGATGGTCAGGTCTCGGTCACGGCGGATACCGAACATGCCGCACATGTCGGTGGCGCCGATGCGTACCGCGAGTACTCGGTCACTGTGCGCCACAAGCAGTTCGCGTACCGCGATCAGTTCGGTGTCGCGAGTCTCTCGGAATACGACCTCGGCAGATTCGAGAATTGGCATCGCGAACAGTCGCTTGCCGTGCTCACTCGAACCCGCGGCGATAGCGTCGAGGAAGGAGGCGCCGTTGGCTGCCGTGAACTTGGGCACCACGAATCCAGCGAGGGCGGTGGCGCCGTGAGCGATCTCGGAACAGATTCTGCGAATGTGCTCCGGAGTACGGGCCCGGACGAACACCAACGCCGTGAGGTCCTCGGCCGCGGCCAGCTCGTCGAGTGTCCTCACGGTATTGGCGAGCGCCTCTTCGAGATGGTGATCGGCGACGGCATCTTCGAGGTCGATGACCAATGAGCAGACGCCCATGCGGCTGCGTTTTGTCAACGTCGCGGTCAGGTCGGTCCGTGTCGCCGGCATGTACAGCGTCGCGCCGAGTGCCGTTGCGACACTGACGATGTCCGCGTCGACGGCAATGTTCTGGGGTGGCCGGAAGAACAGTGCGTCGTGCACTGCGGGGTCGAGATGTCGAAAGTGTTGCACCGGGCTTCCTTAGCGTTCGTGAGCAAATGAATTCTGGAGTTCGGCAATCAACGAGCCGAGCCTCGCATCCTGTCGACAACCCCGGAAATGAAGCCCGAAATAGTATTCAGATCTTGCAGGTAGGACCAGTAATCGGGGTGAGTGCCGGATAGTGCAGTGCTCGCTCTCTCGATTCGAGCCAGCTGAGCATCCAACACCGATCCCCACTCGGCAACCAGGCCGCGGTTCACGGCCAACTGTTGTGCGTCTCGTAACGTGAAACGTACCGCCCGTTCCTTCTCCCGTGGGTTTGCCTTCACCGCACGCAGCAGTTCGACCCGATCGGTGACGGCGTCGACGAGGGCCTCGGCGTCGGCAAGGCGAGCGCGAGCCTGTGCGATGTAGTCGAGAGCCTGCTCGGGGTTGCTCGCGTCGGCGGCCGCCCGGGCGGCGGCGAGGTCTTCCGAGGCCTGCTCGATGTATCGGACGCTCATGTGTTCGTTGGCCGAGAGGTCGGCGGAGCTGGCGACATTGAACTCGCGAAGCAACGTCGAGAAGGCAGGCGCGAGGCGTTCGAAGCGCGTGCGGACAGCCTCGAGTCGGGTGCGGACCGACGAGAGAGCCGAGCGTGCTTCCTTCACCCGGGCCGGAGCGGCTTCGACTGCAGCCTCCAGCGCTGCCGCGGCGTCACGTACTGCGGCGGCGGCAGTTCGGACGCCCAGAGCGTCATTCGCCGCGGTGGCGCGGTCGAGGGTGGCCATGCCGGCGTCGAGTGTCTGCCATGCCGCTCGTATCGACGGGTAGTCGGTAAAGCTGTCATCGGCGGCAGCGACGGTCAACTGGGCCTTCTCGGCAAGAGTCTTGGCATCCTGAGCCAGGCGCGGGGTAGCGGCGAGTGTGGAACGAGCTTGTTCCAGGTCGATTCGGTGCGCTTGGTAGAACTCGTCGACAGCGTGGCAGGCCTCGCCCAGCGCACGCGTCGCCTCGTCGAATGCATTCTGTGCCGCAGGAGTGGTGATGCCATCGAACTGATCCACCGCCGTCAAGTAGGCGGCGCCGGCTTCGAAACACTTCTTCTCGGTCTTGTTCCATACCGACGTGATGTCGCGTGCGGGAGTCAGAGCTCGGATTGCGTCGACACCCGTGGATGCGATGGACTGTCGTTTGTCCATGTCGAGGAAGGCAGCGACGGCGCTCTCCTGTGCTGCGCGCGCAGCAGACTCCGATCCACCTCCGCGGCGGAAGGCCCCAGGCCAGCGACTTGTCACCCGCTCGATAGTACTGACGGGAACTTCCCGCCGTGGTGTGCACGTTGCCGTAGTGCACTGTGACAAACAGGATCGGGCCTGCGGCGTGACCGCGAGGTCCTCACAAATCGGACAGATGACCACTACGGTGGAAAGCAAGTAGCGGAATCCACACGAAAGGACAGACATGGGCGTCAGCCTCAGCAAGGGCGGCAATGTTTCACTCACCAAGGCAGCTCCGAACCTGACCGCGGTCACGGTCGGACTCGGTTGGGACATTCGAACGACGACCGGAACGGACTTCGACCTCGACGCCAGCGCCATCGCGCTGAACTCGACGAAGAAGGCACTGAGCGACGGACACTTCGTGTTCTTCAACAACCTCAAGTCCCCCGACGGTTCGATCGAGCACACCGGCGACAACACCACAGGTGAGGGCGAGGGCGACGACGAGCAGATCAAGGTCGATCTTGCCGCTGTGCCGCCGGAGATCGAAACGATCACCTTCCCCGTCTCGATCTACGACGCCGACGCGCGTTCGCAGTCGTTCGGGCAGGTGCGCAACGCGTTCATTCGCGTACTGAACCAGGCCGACAACTCCGAACTCGCTCGCTACGACCTCAGCGAGGACGCCTCCACCGAGACCGCCATGGTTTTCGGAGAGCTTTACCGCAACGGTGCCGAGTGGAAGTTCCGTGCCGTGGGCCAGGGCTACGCCTCCGGCCTCGCCGGAATCGCTCGTGACTTCGGCGTGAACGTCTAGGGTTCATACGTCGTACTTCGATAGGGGAAAATCCCGCCGCATCATTCATGATGTATCGGGGTTCTCCCCTATTTGTTTTTATTGCCGCCAAGAGAAAGGCCACCGACAGTGGTTCTACGGATATTCGGATGGTCCATCGGAGTCACGATTGTTTCGGTGATCGTCGCCTTCCTCTACGGCGGTCTCGAGGCGATGATTCTCGTCTTGATTCTTGGTGTCCTCGAGGTGTCGCTGTCGTTCGACAACGCGGTCATCAATGCCACCGTGCTTCGTCGCATGAGTGAATTCTGGCAAAAGATATTCTTGACCATCGGCATTGTCATCGCGGTGTTCGGTATGCGGTTGCTCTTCCCGCTCGTCATCGTCTGGGCCGCGTCCGGTCTCGGACCCGTCGCAGCGATTCAACTTGCACTCGATCCACCAGAGAACGGTGCTGCGAACTTCCCCGACGGCAGTCCCAGCTACGAGACCCTCCTCACCGACGCGCACCCTCAGATTGCTGCGTTCGGTGGCATGTTCCTGCTGATGCTGTTCCTCGGATTCATCTTCGAAAACCGCGAGATCACCTGGCTCAGCTGGCTCGAGAAGCCGTTGGCCAAGATCGGCAAGCTCGATCAGCTCGCCGTCGTCGTGGCAGGTCTGCTGCTGGTGCTCAGCGCGGAGTTCCTCGCCGACGACGACAAGATTTCCACGGTCATGGTCGCCGGCGTGCTCGGCATGATCACCTACATCGCCGTCAACGGTTTGGGTGAGTTGTTCCATACCGACGAAGAGGGCGAAGAGGCATCGAGTGGTCCGAGCGAGCTGGCCAAGGCGACCGGCAAGGCCGGGTTCTTCCTGTTCCTCTACCTCGAGGTCCTCGACGCGTCGTTCTCGTTCGACGGTGTCATCGGCGCTTTCGCGATCACCGCGGACCCGATCATCATCGCGCTCGGCCTCGGCTTCATCGGCGCGATGTTCGTCCGATCCATCACTGTGTTCCTGGTCCGCAAGGGCACGCTGTCCGATTACGTGTATCTCGAGCACGGTGCGCACTGGGCCATCGGCGCACTGGCGATCATTCTGCTGGTGTCGATCGGAGTGGAGATCAACGAGCTGATCACCGGCTTCGTCGGCATTCTGTTCATCGGCGCTGCGCTGATCAGCAGTATCAGGCGGAACAAGAAGCTGGTCGAACAGGGTGAGGACACGAAACTCACGGTGTAACGAGTAGGGGAAATCCCTCCGTCACCAATGGTTGAGCTTGGTGTGGCCGTCCTGTAACGCGCGAGCGAACAGGGCGGCCTTCGTCGGTGCAGGCCTGCCCACCACCGCGTACTTGTGGCGAATGCGAGTGAGGTGCGTGTTGACGGTGCCGACAGAAATGCGGACCGTAGATGCGGCGTCGGCTTTCGAATCCGATGAGAACCACGCAAGCATGACTTCGACTTCGCGGGCGCTGAGTGCGGGTCTGCGATACAGGTACCCATCGAGTTCACTGGTCGACACCGAATAGCGTGCAGACTTCGCTCCTGTATCCCGCGCAATCGTGGGTGGACGTGGCGAACTCGACAACGTGTACCTCCTGCAGTAAGAAATCCAGCACCAGAGACGTTCTTCCCCCATGCCGAGCGCCCGACCGCCCTCGTCGATACTGCGCGCGCAACCGGCATCTGAGAAGGGGTGTATCGAAATCTGTACACAATCAATACGTCGGTCGGCGCGGTAGTACCTACAGCTCCGCGATATCGATCATCCCGTCTTGCAGAGCCCGTGCCACCAGTGATGCTTTGGTCGAGGCCGGGCGGCCGACCGCCGCGTATTTCGCCCGAATACGCGTCAGGTGTGTGTTGACGGTGCCCAATGACAAAAACAGTGACTTGGCCACCTCGGTTTTGGAGTCGCAGCGGATCCAACCCGTAAGCACCTGGATCTCGCGTCCGGTCAACATCGGTTTGGGCAGGAACGAGCCCGATATTCCGGCGACCGGACGATCCTGGACCGGCGGTGCGAGGCTGATCTGTGGGCGTGAAGGACGCTCGACGATCGGTGCCGAGAGCCCGGACGTGCAGATAGCTGTGGCATCGAAACCTGTAGACATCGCGTTCTCCCCGTACTGGTGCGGTTGTGGCCTTTACTGACCGTTGACTCGAGTTTCACAGGTGGCGGGCAGGTTGTCTGCCCTCAAAACTAGGGGCAACGAATCCTCGACGACCTGGCAATCCCCCCCGATAGGTCCTCAGCTCACCGGCGGAACTTCCGGCATCGGAAGCCATCCGTCTTCGACAGCGCGCTTGTAGAGGTCGGTTTTCGTCGGTGCAGGGCGCCCCGCCTGGGCATACTTGTTCCTGATCCGAACCAGGTAGTCGTTGACGGTCTGCTCCGAGAGCCCGGCCAGACGCGCGACGCGGCCGGCCTTCTCTCCCGACGCATACAACGCCAGTACTTCGCGCTGACGTGGACTCAGGCCGACATCGGGCAGCTGCGGGTCGCCGTCGATAGCCGCAGCCCAATCTGTGGTGACGACTTGGCCCCCCGCGGCGGCACGTCGTATAGCAGAAACGATGGCTGCGGCCGGCTCGGACTTGCGGACGACGCCCAGAACTCCCGCCCTCGCGGCGGACCGAACGAGAAATGGATTCTCGGCACCGGTATACACCAGCACCTGTGCACCTGCGGCGTGCAACTTCTCGACATTCGACCGTGGTGAAGACCCGTCACCGAGACGAAGATCGAGGACGACGAGGTCCAGTGTCGGACCCGACACCAGAAGTTCGTCGACAGTGGCGGCGACAGCTATCAGATCCAGATCCGACTGGTCGGCGAGGATGGATCGAAGGCCCAGCGCAACCGACTCGTGATCCTCGACCAAACCGATCCTGCGTCGAACACTGCCATCGGTCGGCATCGATCCCCCCGAGCCTTGCGTCATGCTCCGCCTCCGCTCACGACAACTACTTCGGCTGCCTACCGACTAGTCGGAACAAGGAGTCGGTTTGTTACCGGGTCGACGCGTTGCTCCGCGTGTCGGTCTTCGAGGTCTCCGTGTCGGATCCGCCGCGGCCGACGTCGTCGCCGTCGGTGTAGGTCTCGGCCGGCTGGGTCAGCCCGGGGCTTCGTAACCGAGCACGGAGGAAGACGAAGAAGAAGACGACGAGCAACACTGCACGTCCCCATACGCCCACCTCGACGAAAAATTTCTCCGTCGTGCTGTCCGACCCCCCGGCTAGCGCTCCGAAGTACTTGAACACCCCGATGCCCATCGACAGGTCTGCCACCAAATATGCACCGACCAGGGCCCATGGCACGCGGAGAAGAACGAAGAACGGCACAAGCCAGAGGGTGTACTGCGGCGAGTGCACCTTGTGCAGGAGTAGGAACCCGCACAGCATCGACCCACTGACGGCGATCCAGGGGTAGGTGTGTTCGACCTTCATCCTCCGCAGACCGAGCCACAGTGCCAACCCGAATGCTGCGAAAACAAGCAGCGGTGACAACACATCGACGGTGTCCTGGAACGACGCTTCGGCGCGCAGATAGTCCTCCGGCGTCATGGAATCGTTGATATAGAGGTGACGTACTCCCCAATACCAAATCGAATTGGTGGTGAGATCGGCTTGGCGGAGAGTTTGGAAGGCGAACGAGGCCCGCCAACCCTCGTAGCCCAGTACGGCGAAGGGAAGGTTGATTGCGACGACGGTGCCGATCGCCGCCGAGGCAACGCCGATCGCGCCCTGAATGTCGAACCGACCTCGAACCGTGTGGGGCTGTTCGCGACCACCGTTCCCGCCGTAGGCGACGTAGAGCAGTAGTGGCAGCACGAATGCACCCGGGTACAGCTTGAGACAAAATCCGATCGCGAGAAGAATTGCGGCCAGTACCCCTCTGGTGCGCAACGGAATTCGGAGCGCCATGACGAATACGGCGCCGACGGCCGTTGCGACCACCGGCAGTTCCCAGTTGTGGAATGCGTAGAGCACCAGCGGAGGACCCGCCGACCACAACAGCGCAGGTTTGCCTGCGAGACGCCCGAGCATCCACGCTGTCAACAGGCCGAACGGTGCAAGCAGCGCACTCGAATAGAGCAAAAATTCTGCATCGGTATGTGATGGGATCGCACCGAGCCACATCAAAAGACCGCTCAAGACTGGATATTCGACGGTTCCGCCGGTGAGAATTCCGTTGGGCGTGATGGCACCGCTGAGATAGGGAAAGACGTGATTGTCGATATCGCGTCCGAGCCATAAGAATTGGATGTCGGAATAGCAGACCCAACTGTCCTTGACCGTGTCGAACGCGGTACTGCGACCGTTGTCGAGGAACGGAGCGACTGCGCAGCGGGCCTTGTTGAAGTAGCCGAGCGCCAGGGTCACGGCACACAGCGCCACCACTGCGACCATGGTCGCCATCGACGTGCGTTGCCCTGATCGCATGGAGACAAGCCTATGTCGCCGCCGACAGTGCTCTGGCACCGTCGTTTGATTTCGCAGGTCAGGGTATATCCGTGTACCCTCCAAGGGTTGCTGACGCAACGACCCTCCTGCCACGGATAGTCCGTGGCCGTTTTCACTAGTCCACAGGAGGTGATGAGGTCTTATGCGTCATTACGAATTGATGGTCATTCTCGACCCCAACCTTGACGAGCGCACTGTCGCTCCGTCTCTCGATACGTTCCTCAACGTCGTTCGCAAGGACGGCGGCAGCGTCGACAAGGTCGATGTCTGGGGCAAGCGTCGTCTGGCCTACGAGATCCTGAAGCACGCCGAGGGCATCTACGCTGTTGTGAACATCAACGCCGAGCCTGCGACTGTCAAGGAACTCGACCGCCAGCTCGGACTCAACGAGTCCGTGATGCGCACGAAGGTTATGCGACCCGAAGTCCACTGATGGCTGAAGTCCACTGATGGAAGGGCGCTGATCGTCAGCCGGTCGGCGCACCCCAGACCGATTCCCCCGGTCGTTCCCCGTTCCACGGACCTACGTGTGAACTGACCTAACAGGGAGGCTGCTCATGGCAGGCGAAACCGTCATCACCGTCATCGGGAACATCACCGACGACCCCGACCTGCGTTTCACCCCGTCGGGGGCCGCGGTGGCAAACTTCACCGTCGCTTCCACACCTCGCATCTTCGACAAGCAGACCAACGAGTGGAAGGACGGCGACGCGCTGTTT
>JBBPZN010000032.1:0-17487 GCA_038198705.1 Mycobacteriales bacterium | reverse complement strand
TCGGCCTGCTGACGACCAAGCTCGGTCGACTGTACGGAGAGACTTCACTGTCGCAGTTCCTACTGAACCCCGACCCTAGGTCGGGCCGTCGAAGAACTCGCTGAAGCGGCTTGCGTCGAACACCACCGACCACCGGTGCCCACTTGTCGAATCTGCCATGCGTACATTATGGCGCGGGACCTGGAGTTCTTCGGAGCACTTCTGGCAGGTGTTGGCGTATCGCATCGAGCCTGGGAGACTCTCATCGAGGTGAATCGCAGGGGTAGGAGGCAGAAGCATGTTGCTCGCACTGTGTGCCGTTTCGCTTGCGGTTCTGTTCCAGGTGGAGGCTGCGCGGATCGCGTCTCGCGAGAACTATGGCCGAAGACTGCCGACCGTGTACGGCTCCAATCCGGTCAGACCCGCCCGCCGGGCGCGACGAGCCCAAACTTTCGGATGGATACTGAGCCTGGTCGGTGCCATTCGGGTCGGGAATTACTTTTGGCTTGGTGAGCCATGGTTGGGCATAGGACTAGCAGTGGCGATCCTCCTTCTGGTCAACGGTCTGCCGAGCCTGATAGTGACCGTCCTGCACAATTCCACGCTGCAAAGTCAGTCCTAGGATCGAACAGTCGTACGATGCCTCGTCTTTATTGGCGGGGTATACGGTTGTGCATGTTGATTCTCGGGCTTGTACTGGCTGCAATGGGTGCGGCCTATATGTTGCGGGCGCCGAGCTGGATGACAGGGTCCGTCGGCACATGATCGCCGTCGGACAGACTGTTCTCGCGGCGAACTCGATATGCGGCTGGCCTATCCCTGAGCCATCGAATCAACCGGACGTACCCGGCATCGAGTTGATCGGAACCACCAAACGACTCTTCGATTCGTGGAAAGACGACCGAGACCGCCGATTCGAGATCGAGCAGGACATGATGGATGCATTCCACGCGGGGACCTGGCTGTGACGATCCCCGAGCCCGCATCGAAGCCGGTAAAGCAGGTGCGGCCGCCGGGCATATGCCTAGCCGTCACCACTCTCTTCCTGTGCGCGGCAGCCGTGTTCGGGTCGATGAACCTCTGGCCGGTGGCCGGGCGAATTTTCAACCTACTCAATTTCGTCATCCTCGCGGCGACGGCCCTGTCCCTCCTTGTCGTGGGCTTCGTCTGGGTCTGGAAAACGGTGAAGTTCCTGCGGTCGAAGCAACCATGGTCCTCGATGGTCGTCGCCGCACCGGCCATCGTCGTGATGGGACTCGTTCTGGCACTGACGCTTCCAGGGCCCTCGTTCGAACGATCACAACCGAAGTTCGACGCGTTCGTCGCAACCCTTCCCACCACCGGACCAGTAAGCGTCGACAACCATTCGATCGACGCGTTCGACTTTTCGAGAATCACCCGGTACCCCGACGACACTGAGATCTACTTCGTGGACGCCGACACCGTGTTCTTCAGTTACACCTCTGGGTGGATCTACTCGCCAGGTCAGCCGCCTCGAGCAAGTCCGAACAGCGAACTCGACTACACCGGCCTCGGTGGGGACTGGTACGAATTCTCGATGACGTACGACTTCTAGAAAAGCCGTGTTCCCGCGGACGCGCGGTGTTGTTCGACGTCACCGGACCTGAGGTACCGCGACTTCGTTTGTATCGGCGGTCCATGTTTCTTCCTCTGGGAAGGCTACGAGATGCGGCCGATCCTGAAGATCGCCCGAGCGGCGATAGGCCACCGCCGTGGTGACGATCAAGGCGAGGAACAGGGCCGGGTACACCAGTTGCACTGCGGTTTCGAACCACTGCGGGCCTGCGAGCATGAATATCCCGATTGCTTTGATGCCGCGATAGTCGGTGAAAAACCACGCCATAACCGGAACACTCACCGCCACGGGGACAACCCAAGCCCGCCAGGTATGGCGTCGATGCGCGTAGTCGAGAGCAAGCACGGTCAACGGGATGCACCACACCCAATGATGCCCCCATGCGAACGGGGACACCATCGGTGTCGTCACCCCGCAGATTGTCAAGGCCAGCAACCTGTTCCCGCCCCGGTGGGCACGCCCAGCAGCCAGCAACCCGGCAGCAGCGACCAAGACTGCACCTAACAACCACACCCACAGCGGCGGAGTGTGCCCGGGCCATGCGCGCGCCAACGCGCCGTGCAGCGACTGATTCGCCGGCGACGCGAGAGATCCGATCCGCTCCGAATCGCTCATCGCCGACATCCAGAACTGCCGGGTATCCGACGGTATGACCACTAGGCCCGCTGCTGCCGTAGCCACGAACGCCACGGTAGCGGTGGCTGCGGCGCGCCACTGCCGCAGCGAGAGCAGATACAGGACGAAGAACGCCGGGGTGAGTTTGAGGCCTGCAGCGATCCCAACTCCTACACCCCGCAGACGACTTCCCTCACCGCGGCCGAGATCGAACAGCACCAGGACCAACAGCAGGAGGTTGATCTGGCCGAGCCAGATCGTCATCCGGACGGGTTCGAACCATGTCACCGCAACCGCCACCCCGATGCTGACCACCCACATTCGGGACCCCCGATAGCCGAGGATCCGCCAACTCGCAACCACCGCGGCGTACACCAGCAGCAGGTTGGCCACCTGAACAACAGTTACAGCCCCGCCGGCGGTCATCCATGCCAACGGGATGAACACCAGTGCTGCGAACGGGGGATAGGTGAAAGGCAATCCCACATCGAACAGCGCGAACTCGTACAACGGGCCACCGCGCTGAACCATATCGCCGCCGTGGCGATAGACGATCGTGTCGACACCGTTGCCGAACAACCCGAACGGACCCCACCACCCCAGAAACAATCCATGCGCCACGATGGCAACACTGGCGGCGATCAACGACCCCGCCAGCCACCACCACCCGAACCGGCGGTCATTGCTGGCCCCGATAGTCACCGCAGCATCGAATTCGTATCCCGGGTCGGGGCGTGATGCTGGTGGTCGGTGTGCGAACAAGGTCATGCATGCCACCGTAAAATGTCACCAGCCGCGATCGATCGCGCGACACGAACAAAACGGTATGTTTTTGTGACATGTCCGTAGGCGTCGACAGTTACCACATCTGACATGCTCAGCTGGTGCAGATGTGGCCCAAGAGACAGAAGTTGTTCCCGCGGCGTGTAGTGGTGAACACCGTGATCGTGTCGACGCTCATCACCATGCACGCCGCTGTCGGCGTGGTAACACCTGCGGCAGCGGACCCGGTATCCGGAACCCGTGAAGTACTGGAAGTGTTCTCTCCGTCGATGAACCGCACCATCACCAATGAAGTACTCCGTCCAGCTTCCGGTGGCCCGTCGCCGTCCTTGATTCTGCTCAACGGTGCCCTCGGCAACGAAGACGGCGTCGGATGGCTCAACAACTCCACCGTTGAGCAGTTCTTCGCCGACAAGAACGTGACCGTGGTGTTACCGACCGGCGGCCGGTTCAGTTTCTACACCGACTGGCAGACACCTGATCCGGTCCTCGGACCGAACCGGTGGCAGACCTATCTCACCCGAGAACTCCCCGCAGCGATCGACTCCGCCTACGGCAGTAACGGCCACCGCGCGATCGCCGGGTTGTCGATGTCCGGCGGACCGGCACTGGACCTGGCAATCCAAGCACCAGAGGTGTTCGACGCCGCTGCCTCCTTCAGCGGCTGTCCCGCACCCTCACATCCCCTCGCAACCGCAGGAATATCAGCGATGATCGCCAGCGGGCTGAACAATCCGTTCAACATGTGGGGCCCGCCCGGCAGTCCAGGCTGGCGAGAACACGACCCAGCAGTGAACGTCGAACGCTTACGCGGCACCGCACTCTATGTCTCCGCCTCACAAGGCAACCCAGGTCCAGTAGACCGCATCCCGCCCGGAGCGATTCCGCCGTTCGGCGGTATGGCCGTCGAAGCACTCGTGAACTACTGCACGAACATCTTCGTCGACGCGCTACGCACGGCGCAGATACCGGCGACCGTGTCGATGCGCACCGAAGGCGCCCACACCTGGGCACTGTTCGAAAACCAACTGCGCGAAGCCTGGCACACCACCCTCGCTCCCGCCCTCCATACGTCGTAAACCCACCACGTCCACACGCGGGACGGATAGCAGGCGGACCTCTCGATCGGTTAGGCCGGGCCAATTCACGACCCCGTCAGGGTTGGGTCGGGGGGTTCCCAGAGCGACGCCGTTCGTGTCAACCGTTGACCTCATGTCCGTCAGGTACTTCCCCTTGTCGATAGCGTCGGACATAGTGCTGCTTGTCGAAACTTGCGTGTACGAAACGGACCCGTCGGGAACTGCGAATTCATCGCTCACGAGCCTGATAACGCTGCCCCTGATGGGTACCGTGAAACTCATGGTCATCAAACTCGAGAATGTTGGTATCGCAGTCCGCGACCTCGAAGCGACGATCGAATTCTTCACCGATCTCGGGCTGACCGTCTTCGGCCGTGACACGGTCAGTGGGGAGTGGACGGATACGGCGGTGGGTCTCGACGGCAATCACGCCAAGATTGCGATGCTCGCGACCCCGGACGGCAACGGTCGGCTCGAGCTTTTCGAGTACATCCACCCCGAAGCGATCGAGACGGAACCCACCCTCCCGAACGAGATCGGCATGCATCGCGTCGCCTTCTCGGTCGACGATCTCGACGCGGCCCTCGAGATCTCTGCGAGGCACGGCTGCTACCCGCTGCGCGGGGTTGCGAGATACGGGGACGTCTACAAGCTCACTTATGTCCGCGGACCCAGCGGCATCATCGTGATGCTCGCCGAGGAGTTGAACAAGAGCTGACGCAGCTTCTCCGTAGGGTGACGGCAGGCCTCTGGTGAAGCCTGCCGTCGCGTAAGTTGTTTTCTCTTATGGCGCCTGCGCTCTAGGCGTCAGGCCGGCGCAGGCGTTCGCAATTCCCGTCGGGTCGCGGCTTGGAGCGCAGTCAGTGCCGCCACGGCGAGTGCCTGGGCCAGAACGAACAGCACACCCCAGCCGGTAAGACCGCCCCAACCGCCGATGGCGAAGGTGATGCTCGCGGCAACCCAGCCCAGGTTGAGGGCGACGACCTCCAGCACCATGGACGGACTCGGATGGGCCGAGACCCAGGTGACAAAGCCTGCCCATGCCAGCAGGCCGAGGCCGACCACAACGGACAGCGTCACGTCCAGTCCCAGTGGGCTTTCCAGTACCTCCGCGAGAGCGACCAGTACGAGTCCGAGGCCGCCCGATGCCACGGCGTCGAGTCGAAGGAGGGTGCGGGTCTGGTTCATGTCTTACTCCTCGAGGATGTCGGGTCGGCGGCCGGTCCGACGACCATGACGACAACCGTGCCTCCCGCAATGAGCGGAGTCGATTACCTACGAGGTCATGGTGTTTACGTCGATCCGTTGTCAGACTGGCCCGATGACGACCACTACTGCTCCGGTCACGTTCGGCGCTCTGCTGCGGCAGTGGCGATCTCATCGACGAGTGAGCCAGCTCGAGCTGTCCAGTAAGGCCGAGGTGTCGACCCGGCATCTGAGCTTCGTCGAGACCGGCCGATCCCAACCCAGCCGTGAGATGGTACTGCGGATGTGTGTGCACCTCGATGTGCCTCTGCGCGAGCGCAACCGGCTTCTGCTTGCCGCTGGATTCGCGCCGGTGTATCCCGAGAACGACTTGACCTCACCGCAGATGGAGCCGGCTCGTATCGCAGTGCGTGAGGTTCTCGAAGCACACCTGCCCTATCCCGCGGTGGCAGTGGACCGAACCTGGAACATCCTCGACGCGAATGCCGCGGTCGCTGTCCTCACTCAGGTCGTCTCCCCGGCCCTGCTTGCCGATCAACCGCTCAACGCGCTGCGGCTCACCCTGCACCCCGACGGAATGGCGCCGCACATCACCAACCTCGGCCAGTGGCGCGCCGCAGTTCTCGCTGCACTTCTGCGTAGCGCCCATGCCCGAGCCGACGCCGAGATGCTCGCGCTGCACGAGGAGCTCCTCACTTATCCTGGCGACGAATCGGATGGCGATCACGTGTTCACCGACCCAGGTGCCGTGTACGTGCCGATGAAACTTCGTGTCGGAGATATCGATCTGTCGTTTCTGGCGATCATCGCCACCTTCGGAACCGCATTGGACATCACCTTATCCGAGCTCGCCATCGAGTCGTTCTTTCCTGCAGACCCCGTCACCTCGGAGTATCTACGCAGGTTCGACGGGCATGACGACGGGACCCAGCCAGCGTTGTAGGTAGCGCCGCAGGTCTTGCTCGTTGCGGGGTGGGTTTACTGGAGAGATGAAGAACGACTGCATGATTCGGAGTTGATGTTCGACGAGTCCGCGGAGGGCCTGCTCGTCGTAACCGTGGTGTTCCCAGTCGACGTCGAAGCGTCTGATCATGGTCATCCCGAAAGCCATGGCCTCGTCCGAGGCGATGCCTTCGGTGTGGGAGTGCGCACCCGACAGCATGATGGCCAGGTGGGGGGTTCTGGGTACGTCGCCGAGTGCGAACATGACGGCTTCGATCACTGCTTCGGCCGGATCGTCGATGCCACGCACATGATCGGTGAGGCGATCGAGGAAGGCGCCGACGGAGGCTATGGCCGCGGCCCGGAAGAGGGCATCGGCGCTGGGGAAGTACCGGTAGATAGTTTGTCGGATGACATTGAGGGACTCCGCAACGTCGGCGATGGTCACCTCGCCGCCAGTGGCGCTGATGAGTTCGACGGCAGCAGCGACGATCCGCCGCACAGCTTCGTCGTCGCTCTCGGGAGGTGTTCCACCCCACCCGCGCCTACGTGCCACTTCGGTTTGTCCTCGCTTCTCCGTCAGGGCCCGAACGAGGTCGGTTTGTCGAACACACTTCGTTGCCGGATTGCCGAGCGTATCGCGAATGCCGCAGTAGCTGTGCCATCCCGCGCCAGGACTGACCGGCGGATCGATGGACAACCGTGCAATTCAACATACGTAGCGACACCCTAATGTATGTTCGTTTGTCAGTGGGGTCTCGTCGCAGCATCGTGAAGGACCTCAGCCCTACGTCAGCAAGAGAGAGGTGTCGTACATGACCGACCTTCATCCCCGGAAGATGGATTTCGGATTCGAGGACGCGGACGTCCCATTCGTGTGGAATCCGGAGAACCCTGCGTGGTCGAGCATGGCGAACGCGGTGTCGTTCCTGGCAATTGGTTTCGAAAAGATGATCGTGAAAGCGATCATCCAGTCCAAGCCGTTGATGACCGACCCTGTGGTCGCGGAAGAAGCCACGGCGTTCATGCGTCAGGAAGGTCATCACTCGACCGCTCATCGACAGCACGTGAAGGCCCTGATCAGGCGGTATCCCGGACTGCAGAACACGCTCGATGCAGTACTCGGTGAGTACGACGTACTTACCGAGGCGACCTCGTTGAACTACCGACTCGCCTACACCGCGGACCTCGAGGCGACGTTCACCCCGGTGTTCAAGCTGATGCTCGACAACGAAGCCACCTTGTTCGCACCGGGCGACGACCGTGTTGCGTCACTGTTCCTGTGGCACTTCGTAGAGGAAGTCGAGCACCGCAGTTCTGCGCTCATCATCTTCGATGCCCTCGTGGGCAACGAGAGCTATCGCGTGCGGATGGCGCCGTCGATTTTCGCTCACGTGATGAAGGTGATTCGGATTGCCTGCGCGGGGTTCAACCAGCATGTCCCGCTCAAGGATCGGCAGGTCGACTCGTTGTCGATGTTCGCCTCCCACCGCGCGAAGCAGAAAGTGCTCACCCTCTTCGTTCCCTACCTGAGCAAGGGGACGATGCCGCGAGCGTTCGACGGCCTGCCCCTGCGGGAACAGCTCACTGCCCTCGCAGGGGCCGCCCGGAGTCAAATGCCCCGGCACAAGCCTGAACACGAGAAACTCCCGGCGCTCGCAGACGAGTGGTTCAAACGCTACGACGAGGGTTACGACTGCACACGCTGGTACAGCGCAGCGTCGTCCGACCAGTCGGTCGGATCGGGGGCCAACTGATGGCAGGCTCCTGTTCACCTACCTTCGATCAGCTCTCCACGGCATTGGGATTCTCCTGCGCGGAAGCCGGTGGACTGTTCGAGCTTCGCAGTCCGTTCGGGTTGGAGAACTGGACTCTGCCGGTGCTCGAGGTGATGATCGTGCTCGGGTCGGTGCTCGCGCTCGTCTACGCGATCGTGCGACTACGTCGTCACGGTGACCCCACCAACCTGGTCGTGTGGTTCGGTGCGACGGCCTTCCTGTTCATCATCGAACCGCCGCTGTATTTTCCGGCAGCGTTCGGGATCGAGGAACATGTCGACACGATGTTCGCGCACAACCTGTTCACCGTCGAATTCTTGTGGGGACGACTCCCGCTCTACATCGTCGCCATCTATCCGCTGATGGCGACGCTCGCTTTCGAAATCGTCCGGATGCTCGGCGTGTTCCGAAAATATGGCGTGATCCTCGGTGCTGTGTGTGTCGGATTCGTCCACCACGCGTTCTACGAGATCTTCGATCACCTCGGCCCCCAGTTGCGGTGGTGGGAATGGTCGACCGACAACCCGATCAACCAGCCCATGTTCGATGCCGTCCCGATACCGAGTGTCGTGGTGTTCGCCGCGCTGTGGCCGATGTCGCTGGCGCTGTGCGCCCAGTTCTTCGTCGGCCGTCACGTCGATCAGGGTCGATACTTCACCGGTCTCGAATTGGTGTGGCGCACCGTGGTAATCGGATTGCTGGCATCGGTCGGCACGTTCGTCCTGCCACTTCCGGCGACGGTCTTCGGGATGGGTAGCGATACCGTTCGGGGCATTCTTTACGCGGCCGAGCTTGTAATTCTGGCGCTCGTGGCGATCCCCATCCTCATCCGCCAGTGGCGCGCATTGCGGGTTGGGCCACCTCGCGAGCCGGCGTATTCGAACGGCTTCGTCCGCGTCTACAGCCTCGTGTACCTGGGCGTGATGGCAGTCCTGTGGGCGAGCGCGCTGCCGGACTACTTCGCCGCCGTCGACGGTGTCACTGCCAACGGCGATCCGATCGGCAATCTCTGGTACACGCTCGGATGCTTCGTCGTCGCAATCGGTTGTGTTGCCGCGACATTTACGATCCCCCGCTCGAGTTCGCCCGGCCTTCGCACCGGACCTGACTCCGCAACTCAGCCGCAAGTCGACGCGAAGTAGACCGTCCTAGCCTCGTCGTGGTCGATAGTCACCACGGCGTGGCTAGGCTCTGGTGCGTGACGCCCCCCGCCGACGATCCCCCTGAGAAGCGTCGATGGTTCATAGACGCCGCGAAGTTGACTCCGGTTCGTTTCGTTTCACTGGGATTTGCGGTTGCTATCGCGGTCGGGACGGGTCTTCTCAGCATCCCTTGGGCCAGCCAGCCAGGATCGGGCGCAAGTCCACTGCAGGCATTGTTCACCGCGACGTCGGCGATGTGCCTTACCGGTCTCGTCGTGGTGGATACACCGACGCAGTGGTCGGGTTTCGGGCAAGGCATCATTCTGGCGCTGATCCAACTGGGCGGGCTCGGCATCATGACCATGGCCTCGTTGGTGGGGTTGATTCTCGCCGATCGAATCGGTCTGCGGAGTCGGCTCAACACGGCCGTGGAATTGCGAGCAACGGGACTGACCGACATTCGCAGTGTCGTGACCGGAGTCGTACGCACCAGTTTCGTCATCGAAGCCGTCATAGCATCAGGTCTCGCACTACGTTTCTGGTTGGGATACGACGAGCCGCCGCTGCGAGCGGTGTGGCTGGGCGTTTTTCATTCGATCTCGGCGTTCAACAATGCTGGGTTCGTCCTCTTCGAGGGCAATATCATCGGCTTCGCCACCGACCCTTGGATTTGTATACCCCTGATTGTCGCCGTCGTGCTGGGAGGGTTGGGGTTCCCGGTGCTCTTCGAGGTGATTCGGCAGGTTCGTCGCCGACCGTCACAGTTGCCGCGTCGTTGGTCTTTGCATTCTCGACTGACACTGTCGGTCACCGGAGTTCTTCTGATCGTCGGACCCGCGCTGGTACTGGTACTCGAATGGTCTCGGACCCTCGCACCCTTCGGAGTCGCTGACAAAGTACTGGTCGGCAGTTTCCAAGGAATCATGTCGAGATCTGCGGGCTTGAACAGCATCGACTGGGCAGAGGCCGACCAGGCGACTCTCCTTGTCACCGATGTGCTGATGTTCATCGGCGGCGGAAGCGGCGGCACGGCCGGCGGAATCAAGGTCACCACGTTCGCAGTGCTGTTGTTCGTCATCATCGCCGAAATCCGTGGAGATCGGACAGTGACGGCCTTCGATCGACAGATCAATACACGGGTGCAGCGGCAGGCTCTGACCGTCGCATTGTTCGGTATCGCACTTGTGGTGGTTCCGACCGTGGTCCTCTTGGCAGGCACACCTTTCGGCCTCGACGCGCTGTTGTTCGAGGTCGTCTCGGCTTCGGCGACTGTCGGACTGTCGACCGGGATCACCGGCCAGCTTCCACCCTGGGGGCAGTTGATCCTGATTCTGCTCATGTACGTCGGCCGTATCGGATCGATCACCTTGGTCAGTGCACTTGCGGCGCGTGATCGTGGGCGTCGCTACACTCTCCCCGAAGAAAGGCCGTTCATTGGTTAAGAAACCTTCCTCCAACGTGGTCGTCGTCCTCGGGCTCGGTCGATTCGGCAATTCCCTTGCACTCGAGCTCATGTCGCAAGGTACCGAAGTCCTCGGAATCGACTCCGACGAAACACTCGTACAGCGTATGTCGGATCGCCTGACTCACGCAGCCGTTGCCGACACCACCGACGAGCAGGCGCTCCGGCAGCTCTCGGTGCACGAGTTCGACCGCGCGGTCGTGGCCATCGGTTCGAAACTCGAAGCGAGTCTGCTCACCGCGTCGGCCCTGATCAATTTGTCGGTCACCAACATCTGGGCCAAAGCCACCACCAACGCGCACGCAAAGATCTTGACGCAGATCGGTGTCCACCACGTGGTGCGACCCGAACACGACATGGGCAAGCGGGTAGCGCACCTCGTTCGTGGACGAATGATGGACTACATCGAGTTCGACGACGAATTTGCCATGGCCAAGACGTCGCCACCGAAATTCGTCATCGGAATTCAATTGGGTGACAGTGCTGTTCGTACCAAACACAAGGTGACAGTGGTGGCGATCAAACGGTCCGGCGAGGGTTTCACCTACGCTGCCGCTGACACGATCGTCACTGCGGGGGATACCATCATCGTCTCGGGAAAAGTCCGCGACATCGAACGATTCAGTGAATTGCTCTGAAAGTGTGCCGACATATTGTGAGTGGGTCCGGGCGGCCGTGTCAGGGGTCGAAAGTACGAGAATCGAAGGAGTTGCGAGTGAGTTTCTCTAGCTTTTCCGGTGTAAGTCCGTGGTGAGCGTTCTGCGTGCCAGGCTCCTCCGGGCGCGTGAATCGTTCTGGTTTCTTCCCGCGCTTCTCGGTATCGTGGCCCTCGTTCTGGCGCAACTTTTGATCATGCTCGACCGCCGTCTCGACGGTACCGATTTCGGCGCGTGGGGTTTTCTGCTCTACCGGGTCGGAGCCAGTGGAAGCCGCGATATCCTCGGTGCCATCGGTGGCTCGATGCTGGCTGTGGCTGCGACGTCATTTTCTATTACGATCTCGGTGCTTGCGACCGCAAGCTCCACCTATGGTCCGCGACTCGTGCGAAATTTCATGTCCGACAGAGGGAACCAGTTCGTACTCGGAATTTTCGGAGCCACATTCCTGTACGCGTTGATGGTGTTGCGTTCGATCCGTTCGGAGTCGAACGACGGGATTTCCTTCGTTCCCGATATCGCCGTCAATGTCGCGGTCCTACTTGCGGTGCTCGACGTCGCGGTATTGGTGTATTTCATTCACCATATTGCGAATTCGATCCAGGTCTCCACGCTCTCCGCACGGGTTCGCGGTGAGTTGGTCGCGGTGGTCGATGCGTTGTACCCGGAGACTTCGCCCGACAATGCGGTTGCTGCGCGTTCTTTACCTTCACCTTCGGCGGTTGTGCTTGCGCAATCGTCGGGGTTCGTCGTCGGCGTAGACGAGCAAGCACTGGTTTCAGCGGCTCGTGCTGGTGACTGCGTCATCGAACTGCGCATCGGGCCCGGAGACCACCTGATTGTGGGGGAGCCGATCGCCACCAAGAGTGGCGACGTGGATTCCGATGTCGACGATGCTGTCAGGGCAGCACTCAATCTAGGGGACACCCGTACCCCGAATCAAGACATCCAGTTTGCTGTACAGCAGCTGACGGAGATGGCGGTGCGGGCAATGTCGCCGAGCACCAACGACCCCTACACTGCCCGAAACGCGCTCGCCGAACTCGCCGTTGGACTGGTTCCGCTCAGCACACGACCGACACCACTTCTCGGACGCATCGACGGTGCGGGGAATTATCGAGCTGTCCTGACTCGCCCGACAGTGACGGATTTGATCGACCAAGTCTTCGACGCCATGCGCCACTACGGTCTCGGTAATCCGCTTGCAGTGACTGCAGCTGCGGAGTTGGGTCAGCGCATCGGGACTGCCACAGTGCATTCCGACATCCGAGAAACTGTTCTGCGGCAGCTGGCGGCTCTGAACCGCGCCTACAGCGGCAGTGACAGCGACCCGATCGACATCGAAGCCGGTCGAGCGCGCATCGTCGCGGCAACCACCGCAATCACCGCCCAGCGTTGATCGCTTCCGGTAGAAGCAAATTACGCTGGTGAATAATTCGGCCACGAAAAGAAAGAAGTACATGTCGACACGCGCATTTGTCATTGCAGGGTCCGAAGCCACGGGTGGCGCGGGGCTGCAGGCCGACCTCAAGACTTTCGAAAAGCTCGGTGTCTACGGCGTCGGGGCCATTACTTGCATCGTCTCGTTCGATCCGGCTTCGGGGTGGGGACACCGATTCGTTCCGATTACCGGCTCGGTCATAGCTGATCAGATCGAAGCAGCAACCTCGGCACACAACCTCGACGTCGTCAAAATTGGCATGCTCGGCACGCCGGAGACCGTTGCGACCGTCGCGAAGTCCCTGGGCAGACAGCCCTGGCGTCACGTCGTCGTCGATCCGGTTCTGATCTGTAAGGGGCAGGAACCGGGCGCTGCCCTCGACACGGACACCGCGCTGCGTACCGACATACTGCCGCTGGCCACTGTTGTCACTCCCAACCTGTTCGAAGCCCGAACGCTCGCCGGGATGGACGCTATCGAGACGGCTGAAGACCTAGCCGAGGCGGCAAGGAGAATTGCCGACCTCGGTCCTCGATATGTTGTCGTCAAAGGTGGCACCGGTCTGCCCGGTGACGACGCTGTGGACGTGCTCTACGACGGTCACGACATCACCTTCTTTCGGGCGCCGAAGATCGGGAACGAGCGGGTATCCGGTGCGGGATGCGTCTTCGCAGCCGCCATCACCGCTGAGCTTGTCAAAGGCGCAAGTGTCCTCGAAGCGGTGTCCACGGCCAAGGATTTCGCGCATGCGGGCATTGTCGGCCGAATCGCGACGAATGCTCCGTTCGCCGCTGTCGGGTGGCATGACTTAGTAGTTCAGTCGAACTGACCTCCCGGCGGGTCGCGCTACGGCAAACAAGATCAATCTTCGTCGGTATCTTCCTCTGGTTCGAACGAGGACTCGGAAGAGTGTCCGACTGCTATTCCATCTTCGGTATTTGGAATCGTGTTGTCCTTGCCGAGGTTGTCGGCTGTCGAGCTGGATTCGCTGTGGTTCTTGCTCATGATCTATCCCTTTCGATAGGCATTTCACGTGTAAGTAGCCAGAATGGTCCGTAACCAAACTACGACCACCCACGCGTCTTCGCTCCACGGGCGAAGAGCGTCCATCTGTCCCTTGCAATTGCCGGGTCGACCGGATCGGCGTCGAGAACGAAGTAGGGTCGGGAAAAGATAGGCGGGTCAAAGCACATTCTGGCGATGGGTGGGGACGATGAGTTTGAAGTCACCTGATCGGCGGGCGCTCGACGGAGCGTTGAGTCGAGGGATGTCGGGAATGGCGCGTGTCCTTCAGCAGAACTACGCAAGTATCGAAGACACGCTGGTCTCGATCACCACCATGGCGGTCGGGATGGTCCCAGGTGCCGATCACGCCGGAATAACGCTGGTCATCGGACGCCGCACGGTCGAGTCGAGGGCCGCGACAGGTGAGCTACCGCGTCGACTCGACGCCCTGCAACAGCAATGTGGGTAGGGGCCATGCCTGGACGCCGTGTGGGAGCAGCGGACGGTCCACGTCGAAGACATGAGATCGGAACATCGATGGCCGCAGTTCGCCTCTGCGGCATAGGAAATGGGTGTGCGTTCGATGCTGGCATTCCAGCTCTACACCGGGCCCGACAATTTGGGAGCCCTCAAGATGTACTCCGAGAGAACCAACGGGTTCGATTCTGCAAGCGAGGAGCTCGGCTTGTTGTTGGCCACGCACGCTGCCGTTGCACTGATCGCTGCTCAACACGAGGATCAGATGCAGTCCGCCCTGGCCTCGCGTGACCTCATCGGCCAGGCGAAGGGCATGATCATGGAGAGATAAGGCATCGATGCGGTCCAGGCGTTCGACCTACTCAGCAGGCTCTCGCAGGACTGGAATATCAGCGTCGCCGAACTGGCGGGCCGAGTGACGCAGCGGCGGTGAACGTCGAGATTGCGCGGTGAATTTTCGGCAGTGATCGCCGTGTTTCGTTCGAGAACCAGGGTGCGCTCGATGGCTGTGCGGCCCAGTGTCAGAATGTGCTGGTGAACGTGCGCGCGAAGAACAATGTGAGGATCGTCGGAGCTGCCGACGGTCCGGTAGTGATGCTCTCGCACGGCTTCGGTTGCGATCAAAATTTGTGGGGTTCGGTCACCGATCGCCTAGTGGATTCCTTCAAGGTAGTGCTGTTCGATCACGTGGGTGCGGGCGGATCGAACCCGGACGCATGGGACGCCGCCAAGTACGCTGACCTCGAACAATATGCCCGCGACGTACTCGACATCGTCGAGGAACTCGATCTACGTGATGTCGTGTTCGTCGGTCACTCGGTAGCGTCGATGATCGGGGTACTGGCTGTCGCCGAGGCGCCCGAACGATTCTCGAAGTTGGTTTTGTTGACGCCGTCGCCTTGCTATATCGACGATGGCGATTACCGAGGTGGGTTCACCAGGGCCGACATCGACGAGTTGCTCGACTCGCTCGACAGCAACTATCTGGGTTGGTCAGCGGTCATGGCTCCGACCATCATGGGTACACCGGATCGACCCGAACTCGAGGAGCAGCTGACCGATAGTTTCTGCCGAACGGACCCGGCGGCTGCCAAAGTGTTCGCGATGGCGACGTTTCTTTCGGACAATCGCGCCGACCTGAAGCGCGTAACCGTGCCGACTCTGGTGGTCGACTGTGCGCGCGACACGCTCGCCCCAGCTGAGGTCGGCCGATACGTGCACGAGAATATCGTCGGCAGCGCGTTGCAGACACTCGACGTCAGCGGACACTGCCCGCAAGTCAGTGCCCCCGAACTGACGGCCGCCGCAATAGCCGGGTTCGCGGCGCGGTCGTGAGCGCGTCGAAGGGACCCTCTACCAGCGACGCCCTCGAAGAAAACCTGCTCGATCTGTACGAGAACGCGCCGTGCGGGTACCTCTCATTGTGGCCGGACGGCACCATCGCGAAGCTGAATTCGACAATTGCCACCTGGCTGGGCCATAAACAGGACTCGATGATCGGGACGTCGTTCACCCGACTGCTCACTGCAGGCGGTCGCATTCACTACGAGACTCATTTCGCGCCGATCCTGCACATGAACGGTCACATCGACGGCGTCACAGTAGATCTCGTCACCGCGGACGGTGACCGGTTGCCGGTGTTCTTGACCGCGAACGTCAAGACCGACGATAGCGGTGAACCGGTGTTGATTCGAATCACCGCTCTCGATGCTCGCCATCGGCGGGCTTATGAGCGTGAACTGCTCGAGGCCCGTAAGCGTGCAGACGACAGTAGGGCGCGAGTCGAACTGTTGGCCAAGACATTACAGCGATCGCTACTGCCGTCCTCGTTGTCTCCACCCGCGGGATTGGACGCGCGAGCCTCCTACCACTACGCGTCGACGGAGGATGTAGGTGGTGACTTCTACGACCTCTTCCCGCTCGCGGCCGACCAATGGGGGTTCTTTCTCGGCGACGTCTGCGGAAAGGGTGCGGGTGCGGCGGCGGTGACGTCGTTGACGAGATACACGCTCCGTGCAGCTGCGGTGTACGACCGGGACCCAATTGCCGTGTTACACAACCTCGATACCGTGCTCGAACAGGAGTTCCACGCAACCGATCCGCAGTTTTGCACCGTGATATTCGGGGTCCTCACGATCGCCGACGACGGTTTCGAAGTGGAGTTGGCCGGCGGCGGGCATCCTCCGGCACTACTTCTTCGCGCCGACGGCAGTGCGAGTTACGTGGAGACGACAGGTGGCCAATTGGTCGGCATACTTCCCGATGCCAGGTTCGTCTCGACGCGACTGTCCCTGCGGCCGGGAGACACTCTCGTGCTCTACACCGATGGATTGACAGAAGCGCGTGTCGGGCCCGGTCGTGAACGTTACGACGACACCGGAGCGCTACTCGACTTCGCGCGGTCACATTCTCCGACGACCGCCGAGGCGGTCATCGATGACATCCGCGCACTACTGGACAGCTTCGGGGCGGGCCTCGAGGACGACGCCGCGGTACTGGCGCTCGGTGTGCCCGCCGGACCCGATGCTCAGCTCGGTGAGTCGAGTGCTGCCAGCGCAGTCGGCAGGTCTTCGTAGAGAGAGAAGACCTGATCCAAGCCCATCAGCCGGATCGGCCGACTGGTGGCCGGACCGTCGGCAACCACGGCGAACTGCAATGTTTCGCCGAGCTTGTTCTGAGCAACAGTGAGCACAGTCATCGCGGCCGAAGCAACGAATGTCACCTCGGCCAAATCCACTACAAGCGCGGTCGGCGCCGTGAGTGCACTTTCTGAGATGGCCTCATCGAGGGCGGGTGCGGTCCGCATGTCCAGTTCGCCGGACACCGTGAGGACGAGCGTCGACCCCTTGTGGTGACGCGCAATGTCGAACCGCGCTGCCTGGCTCTCGTCGACCGGCATGGGCACTCCTCGCTCAGAAGCGGTCCGAAGGTGGACGCTTACCGGTCGATTAAACCAGGCCCCGTCGCGGTCCGGACGACCGCCGAGAGCTGAGTGATTCTTCCGCTCTTCGTGCCAGGTCAGAGGCGCCCTTTCAAGATCGAATACCAGTAGACCCGAGGTAGCACGTACCGATCGAATGCCCACGCGCTGCGACGGGGAGTGAGCGGATCGAGAAACGAGGGAAGCGATGAGGACACCGCACCCGTTCGATCGAATTCCCCTGCAATGAGGCGATGTGCGTCGACCGTCACCGGGGCGACGGTGTACCCGTCGTACGACGACAGTTCGGTGCCGGCGCGAGCCGCCAGCATGTTGTCCACCAAGATCGAAACCTGTTGGCGGAGAGCGCCACCCGAAGGATCTGTGTGTACGGCTGCGCCGTCT
>JBBPZN010000031.1:0-42718 GCA_038198705.1 Mycobacteriales bacterium | reverse complement strand
GTCACCGCAGTCGGCTTTGCGTTCTTCATGCCGTGGCTCATGGCGTTGGGTATCGTACTGGTTCTGGCCGCTGCGGCCGGATTGGTATTCGAATACCACATCGGAGCCGAAAAGCACTGACCTGTATGTAGTCGGTCTCTAGACCCCAGCCAAGGCGCTGATCGTCCCAATCGGGGCGGTCAGCGCCTTGCTTTGTATCGACCTGCAGATGACCTGTGCTGAAAACTGAGCGTGGAGCGGCGAATATCGCCGGTCGGTACACACACACGACCACGAGCCGAGGACGGGTCGTTGCCCGATGTCACCGGCTACCGTTCGGCGGCCACGGCGAAGGGGGGGGCCTTGATCGCCGCCATCCAGACCTCGGCAATGGAGCATGTGTCCGGGTCCGATGCCGCTTCACCCCAGATATGGAGCGTGGCACCGTCTAGAAGTGGGTCGTTCTCGAGCCCGGACAGCCACCAATGCACGGTCTCAGAGCGCGACTACCGCCGACATTCATAAAAAATGTCTATTCTGTTTGGGAGTTTCCCTGTCGATACAGCAGACCGGAGCCGCACCGCGCTCCCGTCCCGTCGTCGCGGATGTAATTGGTGTCCTCGCCAGAGCGATCGCGACGCTCATAGCACTCGCTTTCCTCTGGTGGGTTGCTACGCCCTAAGTCCACGACCTCCCCGTCGGAGTGGTGGGCGGCCAGTTTCCTCAGTCGGTAGCGCTGCCGGTCGAGCCCACCCAATACGTCTCGCGTGCCGAGGCCGTGCACGCGATCGGGCAATACTTCGTACGCTGGGGCCGCAGCGAGGCTGGTACGCGAGGTCAACTACTTCCCGGACGCCTCGTCGTGGCACGAATGGGTGCTGCTGGCATAGATTCTCGCTGGTGTTGCACTCTCGGTGCCCGGTCACTATCGCAGCACGACCCCCATCCATCTGCCGGAGAACGAGCTCGAGCAGCCAGTGGGCGCTCTCGCGTAGTCGCGGCCAGAGCCCGGATACCGACAGCTTCGTGCTGTGATGTGTTCTCGCGCAGACACCACCTGGAACGAGCTGCCCAACTACATACTCGGCGAACGGTGATTTCGGAACCGCCCAGAAGGATCCACCGCTGACCGAAGTCTCTTCTCTTCCCACGACTGTCAGGTGTGAGTCGACGACAACATGATGCTCAATCGCTATTTTTTGGTCGTCGACAGATGAATCGACCTACTGCCGGACGACGCACAGGTGGACCCGCGCCCGGTGGGGGAGGGGAGGGTGCGTCCGACGTGAGCCTGGGCGGACATCGGGACTGGACACCACATGCGTCGCCGGCTTTCGACGCGAAAAAGGGCGGCACCCGATGGGTGCCGCCCTTTTCATGTTCATCGAGAACGTCTAGGTCTCGCTCTCACTGTCTTCACGATCGACAGCATGTTTCGCGGAGCCGTTACCGTTGCCGTTCGAATGACCGTTGCCGTTCGAATGACCATTGAGCTGGAGCTGATAGTTCTTCAACATGTTGAGCTGCTCGACCTCGCCATGGTGGAGAGCCTCTTCCAGAGCCTTGCTCTCGGCAACCGGATCTGGTCGGAACAGCGAACCTGATCCAGGCTTTCCAGCAGAGCCGAGCTTGTTCATCTTCTTCGGAATTGCTGCACCCTGATATTCGAGCGGGATCGGGTGTCCGTGGCTGTCGACCGGCCCGAGTGGCTGGTGGACCTCGACGTACTGACCGTGCGGTAGACGCTTGATGATGCCCGTCTCGATGCCGTGATCGAGAACAGTGCGGTCACTGCGCTGCAGACCGATGCAGAACCGGTACGCAACGAAGTACGCGATCGGAGGCAGAATCAGCATTCCAATTCGACCGATCCACGTCATCGCGTTGAGCGAGATGTCGAACTTGTAGGCGATGATGTCGTTGACGCACGAGATGGTCAGAACTAGGTAGAACGCCAAGACCATCGCGCCGATCGCAGTTCGGACCGGTACGTCGCGCGGACGCTGAAGCAGGTTGTGGTGTGCCCGATCTCCGGTGAGACGCTTCTCGATCCACGGGTACATGATCATCACAGTGAAGACAAGACCCATGATCAGCGCGACAGCGAAGACTGCGGGGATCGTGTAGCGACCCGCAATGTAGATGTCCCAAGCTGGCCACAGTCGTGCCAAGCCGTCGGTCCACATCATGTAGAAGTCGGGCTGGGAGCCGGCAGAGACCTGAGATGGGTTGTACGGTCCGATATTC
Organism: Mycobacteriales bacterium; assembly: GCA_038198705.1. Classification (GTDB taxonomy): domain Bacteria; phylum Actinomycetota; class Actinomycetes; order Mycobacteriales; family Mycobacteriaceae; genus Rhodococcoides. The sequence continues at coordinate 40,492 of JBBPZN010000031.1, read as the reverse complement.
CAGACCGGGTTCACCTGTATGAGGCCACCCATGAGTGCAAGGATGCCGAACGTTACGGCGAAGAATGCACCGGACTTGACGGCGAAGACCGGCAAGATACGGACGCCGACGACGTTGGTCTCGGTGCGGCCGGGTCCGGGGAACTGCGTGTGCTTCTGGTACCAGACAAGAGCGAGGTGTGCTGCGATCAGCGCCAAGATGATAGCGGGGAGCAACAGAACGTGCGCGACGTACAGGCGCGGAATAATGATCGTGCCGGGGAAGTCACCGTCGAACACCAACCAGTGCAACCACGTTCCGATGACAGGAACACTCATCGAAATACCGGAGAACGCAGCACGAAGGCCGGTGCCGGACAGCAGGTCGTCGGGAAGCGTGTAGCCGAAGAAGCCCTCGAACATCGCCAAGATGAGAAGCAAGCAGCCGATGACCCAGTTGGCTTCACGTGGCCTGCGGAACGCACCGGTGAAGAAGATACGCATCATGTGAACGATGATCGAGGCAGCGAACATCAGTGCTGCCCAGTGGTGGATCTGCCGCATGAACAAACCGCCGCGGACCTCGAACGAGATGTTCAACGCTGTTTCGTATGCCCGAGACATCGTGACGCCTCGGAGCGGTTCGTAGATGCCGTTGTATTCGACCTCACTCATCGACGGGTCGAAGAACAACGTCAAGAACGTGCCTGAGATCAACAGAATTACGAAGCTGTAGAGCGCGATCTCGCCGAGAAGGAATGACCAGTGAGTCGGAAAGACTTTGTTGATCTGTCGACGTATGCCAGGCGCCAGGTGGTAACGACTGTCGACGTCGTCGGCCTGCTTGGCAGCGAGGGCTTGCAGTGAAGGACTCATGAATCAGTCTCCGGTCTACGCTCCCAGAAGGCGGGTCCGAGGGCTTCGATGTAATCCCCGGTCGCTACTAAGAAACCTTCTTCGTTAACGGTGATAGGCAGCTGCGGCAGAGCGCGAGCAGCCGGTCCGAAGATCGGCTTGGCGTACTCGAGGGCGTCGAACTGCGACTGGTGGCACGGGCACAGAATTCGGTTGGTCTGCTGCTCGTACAGCGACGTCGGGCAACCCAGGTGGGTACAGATCTTCGAGTAGGCGAAGTAGTCGCCGTAGTTGAAGCTTTCCTGGTTCTTGCGCTTGGTGACCTTGGCCGTGTCCTCGGAGCGGAGACGGATAAGCATGGTCGCGTTGCGAATTCCACGAAGTGATGTGAGCAAGGCGTGATCGTCGTCGCGGTCGGCCTCGCGGAATGGAAATACTGTTTCCATGGCTCCGGCATCCATATCCTCTGGGCGGACCAGAACGACGTCATGGGGACGACCGGTATCGCGCCGAAGGTAGATCGTTTCTCCAGGGTAGCGCGGAGTCCAGCCGGAGACCCATAGGGGAGATTTGTCACCCTCGGCCCACGGGTTCTTGACCAGGCCACCAAGGGGCAGAATGGCCATGATTCCGAGCGCGCCGCCGCCGAAGAACAGCGAGCGCTTGATCACCTTGCGTCGTCCGATGGTCGATGTGTCGAGCGAATCGCTCAGCTGTGCGACGACGGTCTGTCGATCCACCTCGGAAGAAGATCCGTCGTGGCGATCCTGAATGGATACCTCTTCGGGAATGAACTTCTTGGTGAACTGGACGGCGCCGACACCGACACCGAGGATGGCGAGACCCATGGTCAGGCCGATCAGCGGGGTGTAGAGGGTGTACTTCCAGTAGCTCTCTTCACCGATTCCGGCATATTCCCAAGGCCAGAACAGGTAGATCGCGATGAATGCGACAGCCGAGACGCCTGAAAGAGCGAACCAGAACGCAACATTACGTTCGGCGCGCTTTTCAGCACGTGTGCCTTGGACTGCCCAACGGTCTCTGCGGAAGGCAACATCGACGTGGTCGAGATTGGTGCCCAGCTTCACCAGCTGGTCACGCGTCATTCCGGCGAGTTCGTCGTCGGAATACTTTCTGTTCACATCCACATCGTTCCCACCGGTTTGCCCGGCGTCCGCGCGTCCGGAATCACCGTCACTCATGACCTCGCTCCGATCCACAACGTTGCGCCGACAACGGCACCGATTCCGATGATCCAGATTGCAAGGGCTTCGGTACCGGGGCCGAAGCCGCCGAGTCCCCAGCCGCCCGGTGCAGTCGTCTCTTGCGCTGACTTCACGTAAGAGATGATGTCGACCTTTTCTTCTTGCGTCAGTTGACGGTCCGAGAACTTGGGCATGTTCTGCGGGCCCGTGACCATAGCCGTGTAGATCTCCTGCTCGGAAGCAGGTCCGAGCGAAGGTGCGTACTTGCCCGAGGACAATGCGCCACCTTGGCCGGTGAAGTTGTGGCATGAGGCGCAGTTGAGACGGAAGAGCTCACTGCCGCGGGCAATGTCACCGCCGGTAAGCGAAGACTGCGCGACCTCACCGTTGCTGTCGAGGAGCACGGTTGGGCCCCCACCGTTGGCCTGGACATACGCACCCAGTGCGTCGATCTGCTTGTCGTCGAACTTCGCCGGTTTGCGTTCAGCCTGCGCTTCGTTGCGGACCGCGGGCATCCGACCCGTCGAGACCTGGAAGTAGACAGCGGCTTCACCGACACCGATCAAGCTGGGCCCGCGGTCTTGCACACCCTGCAGGTTCACACCGTGGCAGGTGACACACGAAGTGTCGTACAACTGCTTACCTTCACGGATCAATGCGGCTGAATCCTGATCGGCTGTCGCCACCTGCGGGGTGGGGGTCAGAGCCGACGCAAGAAATCCCGCGCTGATGAGACCCATCATAAGTACTACTGCGCCTGTCACACGGCGGCGAACCTTGCGCTGCCGCCGACTCTTCACTGCTGAAGGAGAACCGGCTGACGGAATATTTGTGTTGTCGCCGGGTGATGCTGGGGGAGATGAGCTCATCTTCTATCCCTTGTCGTGTCGGGACGGACTGAACGCCTGGGGCTGATTCCTGACGTTCATTGTTGTCGACGAAGTCGAAACACTTGCTTTGCCGATATTCATCAGCGGATGAAGTAGATGGTCGCGAACAGCGCAATCCAGACGATGTCTACGAAGTGCCAGTAGTACGACACGACGATCGCAGCTGTTGCCTGAGCGGGCGTGAACTTACTGACCAGCGTTCGCGTGATCAGGAAGACGAAGGCGATGAGTCCGCCGATCACGTGGAGACCGTGGAACCCGGTCGTGATGTAGAAGACCGACCCATAGACGCTCGAAGAGATCGTGGTGCCCTCTTCCACCAGGTGGTAGTACTCGTACCCCTGGCCGGCGACGAACAACGTCCCCATAACCAACGTGATGATGTACCAGCGTCGCAGTCCGAAGACGTCACCGCGCTCAGCGGCGAATACGCCTAACTGGCAGGTGAAGGAGGACGCAATCAGCACGGTTGTCACCGGTACCGCGAGACCGAGGTTCAGCTCGGTCGGTTCCGGTGGCCAGATGCCGTCTGCCTGCGCCCTCGCGACGAAGTACATCGCAAAAAGTCCAGCGAAAAACATTAGTTCGCTCGACAACCACACTATGGTGCCGACGCTGACCATATTAGGACGGTTCAGCGAGTGCACGCGTTGGGTGATTGCCGATCCCTGAGTCCCTACAGCGCTCGTCACAAGGAGAAGTATGACTGCCCGTAGTACCGATTGCATATCCGGGTCCTGTGTTGGCGCGTCGCGAGCATCGGCACAGGGTCTTTCCCCAGTCGAGGCGCTGGTCGGCGGCACCAGTCACACTCGGGTAAGGGCGCCGTGGAAGGGTTGCCTCATGTCGACGAACGGTAAGACGGGTTGGTTCCGACGGTTGTTTTCACGCGCTCGGTCGATCCCACTCGATCCCGCCAGGACCGATTTGCTCGTCGTGGCGTCGTCCTTCGACGACGCCGAGCCATGTTCTGCGGCGTTGGAACGTGGCGCACAACAGAATTCATGGATGGAGGACGAAGAGACAGTCCTCCGGCACCACCTGGTCCTGCCGCCGGACATGATCGACGACGCAGTGGCGATCGCTGCCCAGGGCGGGTACGAGCGGGCCCCCGGATCGATGACGGTGGACTCGCCCGAGATCACCGGATACCAGCCCGCCGTCGATGGAGGCATTCCGGTAATCCTGCAACGCGTTCAAGTGCTGGACGCGCTGCACTGCTCGCAGGAGCGTTCTCGGATGGCTGGCCTCGCACAACGCCGAGGCGGAATCGTGCTGGGCTGGGACGCCCTGCAGCCTGCTTCCGGCGCAGGCAGTGTCGCTGACTAAGCTTTCGCCACATTGCGAACCTATGACGTGTCGCAACCACGTAATAGGTTCGGTCGGGCCACACCGGTGCCGAAGATTTGGCCGTCAGTTCAGGAAGGCACGGGAAAAGATGACCGCACCGATCAACGACGAGTCGAGCAGGACCTGGAAGAGCATCCTGGGGGCATTGACGTCGTGGGTCGATCTATCGAGTGCCGATACGGCCTGGGCGATGGACGAGATCATGTCCGACCACGCCACCGCCGCGCAGATTGCCGCCTTCGGGGTTGCCCTCAAGATGAAGGGGCCAACTCCTGCCGAGGTCGGAGGACTCGCCGACTCGATGCTCGCGCATGCCTCGCTCGTGGACAGTGAGCCGAACTCGGTGGACGTCGTCGGTACCGGTGGTGACGGCGCAGACACGGTGAACATCTCCACGATGGCCGCGATCGTGGCTGCCGCAGCAGGTGCTCCGGTGGTCAAGCATGGGAATCGAGCGGCATCGTCGCAGAGCGGCACGACCGATGTTCTGGAAGCACTGGGAGTCAAATTCGGTCTCGGACCGAGCGGCGTTGCCGAAAGCGTGCGCGATGTCGGTATCGGGTTCTGTTTCGCCCCGGTATTCCATCCCGCGCTGCGGTTCGCTGGTCCGCCGCGGAAGGAAATCGGTATCCCGACGGTCTTCAACATCCTCGGCCCACTGACCAACCCCGGTCGGCCGCGATCAGGGTTGATCGGGTGCGCATTCGAGGCACTGGTGCCGGTTGTTGCAGGGGTGTTCGCCGGTCGTGGCACGAGCGCTCTCGTGGTCCGCGGTGACGACGGCCTCGATGAGATAACGATGTCCACCACAACCAGCGTGCACGTGGTCTCTGGAGGCTCGGTTACTGCTACCACGATCGATCCGAAGGACTTCGGGTTCGACTACGTACCGCTATCGGCGCTCAAAGGCGGTGACGCTGCCTTCAATGCGAGGGTGGTGCACGCTGTTCTAGCCGGAGAGACCGGCCCGGTACGCGACGCAGTTCTGCTGAACGCGGCAGCCGCGCTGACTGCTTACGCCGGAATATCGGAAGGAATCGATTCCGGTGACATCATCGGTGCGCTCTCGGAAGGGCTGGTGCGTGCAACGAAGGCTGTCGACTCCGGTGCGGCAGCCACGCTACTGGCTCGATGGGTAAGCCGGTCGAACGAGCTGGATTGATCCGACCCGCGCAGGCGGGGACGTGCCTCACTCGCCGATCGAAAACCCTGCGTCGATGTCGGCGCTCGAATACGACTGGAACGCAATGTGCGTCGCGGTATTCAAAACGCCGGCCACCTTGTTGATCCGCTGCGTGACTACCGCCGCGATCTGCTGGTGGTCGCGGACCTTGACGATGGCGATCAGGTCGACATCTCCCGCACACGAATAGACCTCCGAAACACCGTCGACGTCCGCGACTGCTTGCGCTGTCTCAGGTATGGCACTTGCCTCGGCGTCGATCATGACAATGGCGTGGATCATGGGTCTCCCTCAATGGAATGCGCGAACACGCGTACGTTTCGACTCCCCGCGAGCTTAGAGGGCGTGCCGGTCCGGGTACGCCGACGCGCTGTACTCGTGGCGGGATGCTGCACGAGAAATGCTGCACCATTCTTTCCATGCCCCAGCGCCGTATGCCGGCTCGGCATATCCGTCGGTGGTCCGCACTATGCGGACGCCGTCGGAGTCCAGCCACCGGGCAATGAGGCCCACTTCCTCGGGCGATGCCCCGCTCAACGGAGTGGTGTCCGGGATGACGGTCTCGGCGGCCGCGGTGATGGCCTCCACGACCGGCATCGGGTGCACGCGACGCACGGTGGTGGCCGCGCCCGCCAGCCGCCCGTTGCGAATCACTGCGAGTTCCCATCCTCCTTCCGTAGTTCTTCTGGCGGCTACGAGTTCGGTGATGCCTGCGATCGCGGCGAGACGGTGCATTCTTCGGATCATGTCGGCGAGAACGGTGAGTCGATCACGCAGACGGGCTGCCGATTCGAAAAGCTCGGTGTCGGCGAGTTGTGTGACCCGTGCGCGCGCCGCGTCCAACATGGAGCTGTCGACACCGTCGATCAAAGCGTGGAATCGCGCGGGATACACCGAATACTCGTCGGGCGACAGGACACCCGCCGTCGCTGCCGCGCAACCACCTACCGCGGTCGGTGGGCAGTTCTGTCCGTGTGTTCCGGTGCGAGGGATGCGGTTGGAGCAGGTACGGATCGACCCGAATTCGGAGATGAGCGCCGCGGCGTCTGCGGCATCACTCCGCGCTGTGAAGGGCCCGAGTGAGCTGGTCGTCGGTGTTCTGACGATGGATAGCCGTGGAAACGCTTCGACCGTCGTGGTGATCCACCATCCCTTTTTAGGGAACTTCGATCGGCGGTTGTACGGCGGTATGTGCGCGCTCAACAACCGGAGTTCGCGTACGCCTGCTTCGAGACCGTGAGCACACTCTACGTAGTCGACATCGACAGCAAGGCCGACCATCTCCTTCATCCGTCCGCGAGTTTCCGAACCGGTGAAGTAGGTCCGGACTCGACGTTGCAGATTGGTCGAGGTACCGACGTACAGAACCTCCTTGCCGGGGCCCGTGAACAGGTATACCCCCGGGGTTCGGGGGAGGTGGGCCGCGAGAGAACGCTTCGCACGCTGTCCGGCGGAGACGTTCGGGAGATAGTCGACGAGTTCGGCGTAGCTGTGCACACCCTGATTTCCGACGCGCTCGATCAGCGCATGCAGCACGTCGACCGTCGCGCGGGCATCGTCCAGGGCGCGGTGAGTCGGCGTGGTGCCGACGTCGAACAACGATGCGAGAGCCGACAACTTCACCGATGGCGCCTCGTCGCGGGTGAGTACACGACGCGCCAGTTTGACGGTGCACAACACTTGGAACTTGGGCCAGGCGATGTCCAGTCGGCTGGCGGCGGCTCGGAGAAAACCGGTGTCGAACCCCGCATTATGGGCGACCAGGACTGCGCCCCGTGCGAATTCCAGGAAGCCGGGAAGTACACGCTCGATGCGCGGTGCGTCGATCAGCATCGCGGAGGTGATTCCGGTCAGCTCGACGATGTAAGGCGGAATCGACCGGCCTGGATCCACGAGTGTGGCGAACTCTCCGATCACCTCACCTCCACGGACCTTGACCGCCCCGATCTCGGTGATTGCTTCGGTATCGGCGCTGCCGCCCGTCGTCTCCAAATCGACGATCACGAAGGTCGTCTGGTGCAACGGGGTGTCCAGTTCATCGAACGTCAGCTGGATCGGAAGAGTCACGGGACAAGACGGTAGATGGGGGTACCGACAGAATCGGGTGTTACCTCTTTCGTCGGAAGGCGTGTCGGACCTTGCCGATATGTTCGCCGAAACCAGTCGAAATTTCGGGCTGAAACATAAAAGAGACGAGGATCACATGATTGTAGATTGCAGTGATTGCAAGGTTCGAGACATCGCGTGCGGAGACTGTGTCGTAACGGTCCTTCTGGGTGCTCCTGGACCCGCACATTCGGCCGGTGTCGATGTCGGATCGGTAGCGTCGAAAATAGACATCGACCAGGCGGAATTGGGTGCTATCGGGGTTCTGGCAGACGTCGGTCTCGTCCCACGTTTACGTCTGGTCGTGGACGTCGAGGACGCCCCCCGAAGCTCTTCGTTACCGTCCTGTGATTCAAGCGCGGATCTACGTGCGATGTAGTCCGATTTTCAGATATTTGTGTTTCTCCGGCGCGTTGGGGTCGACACGGAGGTATGCCATTTCGTAACCTTCCTGAGACCTTGCGGAGTCTCGCCAGTCCAGACAGGAGTGGCGTCGCAAGTCACCGCCTAATCGGGCACTCGACAGAGTGGCCGTACCGGGAACCCGATTTCTACTGGGGTGAATCCCGCCGGATCGCAATTGTGCGAACGGTGGGTAGGGCTGATCTTCCCAGCCCGAACCCGTCAGCTAACTCGGTCGGCGGATGAGTGGAAGAAATGGAGCACAACCTCTCGTGGCGTCACATACTTCAACCCGCCAATTGCGTCGAATTCTCGTAGCCGGTGCGATCACTGCCGGCGCGGTCATTCTGCCCGCTGCCCCCGCAATGGCGGCCCCCATCACGATCCCGGGTGTCGGTACGTTCGAAATACCAGAGATCCCGGGCATGCCCCCGCTGCCGGCCGTCCCCGGGCTACCCAGCGCACCGGCACCCATCGCTCCCCAGGTCACGCCTGCCGCGAAGGCCGTGCAGGCCGCCGAGTCCAAGGTTGGTGCTCCGTATGTCTACGGTGCATCCGGTCCTGACTCGTTCGATTGCTCGGGTCTGGTGCAGTGGGCATACAAGGAGGCTGGCGTCAGCCTGCCCCGTACGAGCTACGATCAGGCGTCCGCCGGTGTCTCGGTATCTCAGTCCGATCTTCAGCCGGGAGATGTCGTCTCCTTCTACGGTGGGTCGCACTCCGGCATCTACGCAGGCGGCGGCAACGTAATCCACGCATCCACCTCAGGTGTCCCCGTCAAGGTTGCACCTGTGTCTTCGATGCCGTTCGACGGAGCTCGTCGATACTGACTCGTGTGATCGGTACGCAAACAGCATCAGGGCCCGGTCGTATCGGTCGCGGACCTGATGCTGTTTCGTCGTTTCGCCGGGCCGAGGCGTGCGTGTCCGCCCCTCGATCCGGTCGTGGTTGGACACTGGCGTGACGTTTCCGTAATCTTGCCAAGTCTTGATGGTTAAAATATTCCAGCCGTTCGGATAAATCCGAATTATCCGACGCGATTTTCGACCGCTGGCTGATACTCATGGGTAGAGTTTGTTTTCAACCCTGCCCTGGTGCAGCCACATCGCAGCGAAGGTCAACTGCGCCATAGCTCCATCGACACACCTGCAAGAACGGAGAGTCACCTTCTGTGGCGACACCGACAGTCAAGAACGTTGCTCGATCCAAACGCAGCGTCCTCGCTGCTGCAGCATGCGCGCTGTGTCTAATCGTGGCGCCGACCGCAACAGCCCAGGCGCAACCCGGCATAGACAGTGCATCCGATGCGCAGACGCGGTTGTCGGACCTTGCTCGTGACTCCGAGCAAACAACAGAGGCGCTGCACAACGCGCAAATAGATCTCGACGCCAAGACCGCAGTGCAGCGTGAAGCAGAGGCCGCCGTCGAGGCCTACCAGAGCGCGCTCGCGGTCGCCGAGGCGGCGTTGGCCGATCTGAAGCCCGCCGTGGACAAAGTGGCCAATGTCAACTATCAGGGTGGTCGGACAAACAGGTTGTTCGCCGTGATGGTCAGCGATTCACCGCAACAACTGTTGGACCAGATGTCGGCCCTCGACATCATTTCCGCGGAGACTTCCCGGCAGGTGGGGGAGTTCAAACAGGCGACGTCCGATGCGGCTGCGGCCGAGGAAGCCTCACGTTCAGCTGCCGACGAGGCGCGCGCGGCTGCAGATCAGGCGAAGATGGTCAGCGATGATCTGCAGGCCAAGCAGAGCGAACTCCAAGGGCAAACCGCAGAGGTGATGGCGGCGTTCAGTGCGCTGTCCGGCGCCGAACGGAGTGACTACGCAGGCAGCACCCTGCCTCCAGGCTTCGACCTGTCGAAAATAATCGCTGGTTTGGTTCCGGGGTCGGGGTCCGGTGCTCTGCAGGCAGGTTTGACGCAAATCGGTAAACCATATGTATGGGGCGCTACCGGGCCTGATGGCTTCGATTGCTCAGGGCTGGTCGTGTGGGCTTACAAGCAGGTCGGCATGACGCTTCCGAGGTCCAGCCAGGCGCAGGCGGCCGGTGGAACCCCAGTCGATCAGAAGAGCCTTCAGCCAGGCGATGTCGTTCTCTTCTATCCGGATGCCTCGCATGTCGGCCTGTATGCCGGTAACGGCAACGTGCTGCATGCGTCGACGTTCGGTGTGCCGGTGAAGGTTCAGTCGATGGCGTCGTTCCCGTTCTACGGTGCGCGCCGGTACTGATAGCGCCAGCTTGGCTCACTCGATGACTGTCCGCCGCTCTTTGTCGGCGGCAGTTCTCGTCGGCGCCCTCGTAGGGGTGTCGGGGTGTACAGCGTCCGGCCCGCCGGACGAGTCGACGACGACGATGCCGATGCCCTCGAATCCGTACGAGGATCAGCGTCAGGCGGGCGTCGAACAGCTTCTGGCGGATTGGGCGGATGCGGTCTCCTCCAACGACGATGCCGCCCTCGAAGCTCTGGTGGACCCGGCGGCGTCACCTGAATTCCTGCAATCGCTGATCCGCACCGCATCCAATCTCTCGGATGTGCCGCTGTCCGAGTGGGGCTACGAGATCGTGGACGAGCCGGAAACGCCCGTCCCGTCCGAGATAGCCGAGCGAGTGGGGGCCGCCGATGTGTGGGCGCCGTCGGTCGTTCTTCGGTATGGCGTCGAAGGGCCGGATGATCTACCGACCCGCAGACCGATTTCGCTGCTGGTGGCCGAGCGTGACGATAGATGGCGACTGGTGTCCGACACGGACATACCAGGTATCGACCGACATACCTGGCGAGGGCCGTGGGACTTCGGGCCGGTGACGGTCACGCCGATCACGACGGCCGGGGGAACATCGATGGTGCTGGGCAAACGAGAGCAGGACCTTCTCACCTCTCGGCTTGTCACCGAGTTGCCGGCCGCGGTCGACGCAGTGGCGGACTTCGTTGGTGACGACTGGCCGCGCAAGACGCTGATAGTGACGACGAGTTCCACAGACGAGTTCCTCGCTTCGGCAGGGGGAGTTGCAGGCCCGAACGTGGCGGCTGTGTCCGTCTCTGATGTCGTGGTGCCCGGCGATTTGGTGACTGGGCAGCGTGTCATCTTCTCGCCCTCCGCTGCAGAGCGATTGACCGACTTCACTGCTCGCTCGGTTCTGCGTCACGAACTCACGCACATCGCCGCTCGCGCGAACACCGTCGACGGATCCCCGACGTGGATGCTCGAGGGGTTCGCAGACTATTCGGGATATCGCGGATCGGGTCTCGACTTCGCCACGCTGGCTCCGACCCTGAGTCGTGCGGTCCGGGCAGGCGGACCGCCCACGGTTCTGCCGGCAGACTCCGATTTCTCGGCAGGTGGGCTTCGCTCCACCCTCGCCTACGAATCCGCATGGTCCCTGGCAGCGTTCGTCGCCGAGCGGCACGGTGAGCCGGTGCTCCGAGATCTGTACGCGCAGTTGGCAACCGGTCCACACACAGACGCCGAGATCGGTGCGGCTCTCGAATCGACTGTCGGGCCTGGAACCGTCACGTTCATCGGGGACTGGGGGGCTTGGGTTGCGCAGAATGCGAGCTGACCTACGGTAGTGCAATGGGTCGGACGCTCTTGGTAACGAATGACTTTCCCCCGCGTCCCGGAGGTATTCAGTCCTATCTCCAGAGCATTGCGGATAGATTCCCACCCGGAGAACTGGTGGTGTATGCCCCCCGATGGCGGGGTGATAGTCATGTCGCGTTCGATGCACGCCAGCCGTACGAAGTGGTCCGGCACCCCACGACGCTGATGCTACCGACGCCGCTGGTGGCGCGAAGAGCTGCGAGGCTTGTGAAGTCGCACGATTGCGACAGTGTGTGGTTCGGGGCGGCAGCGCCGCTCGCTGTGATGGCTCCAGTGGTCAGACGCGCAGGGGTAGAGACGATCATCGCCAGCACCCATGGTCACGAAGTGGGATGGTCGATGATTCCAGGTGGTCGCGGAACGCTGCGAGCGATCGGCAACTCCGTCGACACGGTGACGTACGTAAGCAAGTACACGCGAGGACGGTTCGCGTCGGCCTTCGGTCCACAGGCCGCGCTCGAGCATGTACCGCCGGGTGTCGACACCGATAAGTTCAAGCCGGATTCCGCTGCGCGAGCGGAACTTCGGGCCCGCTACGGGTTGGGGGATCGACCGACGATTCTGTGTCTGTCGCGCTTGGTGCCGCGCAAGGGACAGGATTTTCTCATCCGGTCGATGCAGGGGATCAGAGAAGCGATCGACGGTGCGGTTCTGGTTATCGTCGGTGGCGGGCCGTACGAGCGCACCTTACGCGCGCTGGTCCGCAGCTGCGGCGTGGAAGATCACGTGATCTTCACTGGCACAGTCCCTTCGGCGGAGCTGGCCGCGCATCACACGATCGCGGACGTCTTCGCGATGCCGAGCAGAACTCGCGGCTGGGGGCTCGACGTCGAGGGTCTGGGGATCGTTTACCTGGAAGCGTCGGCGTGCGGCGTGCCGGTCGTCGCCGGCATGTCCGGTGGCGCACCGGAAACGGTGCGGCAGAACGAAACCGGACTTGTAGTCGATGGTCGTTCGGTCGAGCAGATCACCGAGGCGATCGTCCGAATTCTGTCCGACCCAACGCTCGCTGCATCGATGGGCGCGGCCGGACGTGAGTGGGTCGAAGAGAACTGGCGCTGGGACACTCTCGCGCACAAGCTGCGCAGCCTGCTCTGATCCGCGCCCTGTTCCCTTGTGCGTGTGGTCGGCACAAGGGAACAGGCCGGTGACTACTTGGAGTAGATCGCTTCGACGTCGTCCGCGTAGGTCTTGGTGATCACATTGCGCTTGAGCTTCATCGTCGGTGTCACCTCGCCAGCCTCCTCGGTGAAGTCGTTCGGCAGGATCCGGTACTTCTTGATCCCCTCGGCGTGTGAGACCGACTTGTTCGCCTCATCGATCGCCTCATCGATCTCTGCGATCAGGTCCGGATCGGTGGCCAGGTCGGCAGCAGACGAATCTGCGGGTTTGGAGTTGCGTGCCTTCCAGCCGGTCAGAGCGTCTGCGTCGAGCGTCAAGAGCGCGCCGATGAATGGCTTCTGATCGCCGACGACGATTGCTTGACTGATCAGGGCATGCGCGCGCAGTTGATCTTCCAGACCCGCGGGCGAGACGTTCTTTCCGCCTGCTGTGACGATCAATTCTTTCTTGCGGCCGGTGATCGTGATGTACCCGTCGGCGTCGAGCGAACCGAGATCGCCGGTACAGAACCATCCGTCATCCAGGGACTCGGCAGTGGCTTCTTCGTTTCGCCAGTAGCCGGCGAATACAACAGGGCCGCGCAACTGAATTTCGCCGTCGGGGGCGATACGGACGGTATTGCCGGGGAGAGGTCGGCCGACACTGCCGACGTGTTGATAGCCGATGGTATTCACCGCAAAGGCTGCGCTGGTCTCGGTCAGTCCGTATCCCTCGTAGATCGGTACCCCGATTCCGCGATAGAAGTGGCCGAGTCGTGCGCCGAGCGGAGCGCCACCGGAGATTGCCAGCTTGCAGTTACCGCCCAGAGCCGCACGGAGTTTCGAGTACACGAGCTTGTCGAACACTGCATGCTTTACTCGAAGTACTACTCCGGTGGAGCCGTCGTCCTTCGACTGGCTCCACTCGACAGCTGTGTCGGCGGCCGCGTCGAAGATCTTTCCCTTGCCGTCGGCGTGTGCCTTCTGCTTCGCGGTGTTGAACACTTTCTCGAACACGCGAGGAACCGACAGGATGAAGTCGGGTTTGAACGACCCGAACGTCGAGACCAGGTTGGGGATGTCGTTCGTGTGGCCGACTGTGGTCCCCGCATCGAAGGCCGCGATCGTGACGGCACGGGCCAACACGTGCGCGAGCGGAAGGAACATCAGCGTCCGCGTGCCGCCCCGCAGGAGCGTCTTTAGCGTCGTCTCGCGGATTCCCTTGGACTCCGCGAGAAGATTGGCGTGGGTGAGCTGCACGCCCTTGGGGCGGCCGGTAGTACCCGAGGTGTAGATGAGGGTCGCCGGATCGGACGAACGCAGGGCAGCGACGCGCACCTCGACCACGCCGTCGGCAGTAGCCGCGCCGAGTTCGGTCAACTCGTGGATCGCACCGGTTTCGGCAGTTGTACCGTCTACCTGGAACGTCCTACGTACCGTCGTCGACGCTGTGACGACGTCGGTGGTTTCGTCGCGGTGCTGCTTGTTTTCCAGCACGAGCAGAACCGGCTCGGCATCGGACAAGATCCACTCGACCTGATTGGCAGAGGATGTCTCGTAGACCGGAACCGTAACGCCGCCCGCCGCCCAGATCGCGTAGTCGAGTACCGACCATTCGTAGCGCGTCGAAGACATCAATGCGACGCGATCACCCTGCTCGACACCGGAGGCAATCAGTCCTTTGGCAACCGATACGACCTGAGTCGCAAACTGCTCGGCAGTGACCTCGGTCCAGCGGCCATTCTCTTGTCGGAGAAATGCCACCGACTCGGGTGCCGTAGCCCGGCGGGTGAAAACGGAATCTACTGCCGATTCCCCGTCCTCGACTTCGAATCGGGCGGGCACAGTGAACTCACGCACGGGGGTACCTCCAACAACGGATCGGTTAGCTCTACTCACGAGTAGCTCGGATTGTTTGTACTGTAGTACGGCTTTCTGTAGCAGTTCGACCGCCTCAGGTGCGGCGCCGCGAAAGAAATATGTGAAGCTCATTCGATGAGCAGTATCCAAGTAGCGGATCAAACCTTCATTGCTGTTCCGGGCGCGCGCGTCTCCGAGGCGATGGCGCCGAGAGATCGTTGGCGGTCATGGTGGCCTGACCTGCGGATCGAGGTATCCGAAGATCGGGGCGACAAAGGCATCCGTTGGACGATCGACGGATCGCTGACGGGGACGATGGAAGTGTGGCTCGAGGAAGTCCCGGTCCTCGACGGTGTGATCGTCCATTATTTTTTGCACGCAGAGCCACCCGCTGGACGAGAAGGACTCGACCTTGTCGGTGAGAACCGCAGGCGAAGGATTGCGGGAAAGTCGATGGCATTCGCGCTCAAGCGTGAATTGGAGGCAGGCCGCGCTGCGGGCGAACGCCCGGATCACGCACGAACCTAGAGTCGAAGCGCGCGCTCTTACGGTCCCCGTTGTGCGGACCGTAGGCGATCGTGTGTGATGAGGGGCATCGGCGGCGAGCGCCGATGCCCGGGCGAGACAAGCCCATCGACACCGAATGCGAGAGGAAGCGGACCAACAGCATGGCCGAGAAAACTCAGAGGTCGATCATCGTCGACTCTCCGTCCGCACAGGTAATGGATGTGATCGCAGACTTCGACGCTTATCCGTCCTGGGTCTCGGCAGCGAAGTCGGTGGAGGTGCTCGCTACGGGCCCGAACGGTCGAGCGGACCGCGTCAAGTTCGTCCTCGATGCTGGAATGGTCAAGGACACCTACGAACTTCGTTACGACTGGGCTCCGGATGGAATGGCGGTGGCGTGGGAGCTCGTATCGGGTGAAATGCAGAAGTCGCAGTCGGGGTCCTACACGTTGAAGGACACCGGTGATGGACGGACCGATGTCGTCTACGAGTTGACGGTAGATCTGAACATTCCGATGATCGGGTTGTTCAAGCGTAAAGCGGAGAAGGTCATCACCGACACCGCGCTCAAAGAGCTGAAGAAGCGAGTCGAAGGCTGAGCGAGGCTCGCACCGATGCCCGCACCATGGTCCGACTGTTCGTCGGAAAGGGCGGAGCGGGCAAGACGACGCTTGCTGCCAAGGCCGCGATCGCGGACGCCAGGTCGGGGCGTCGAGTGCTGGTGGTGTCGTTCGACCAGGCGCATTCGCTGCTCGATGTTCTCGGACGCCCACCCTTGGATGATTCGACGTCACCGGCCGGTAATCGGCCCAGGTCGGTCACCGAGGGACTCGATGTTCTCGAGTTGAATACCTTGGCGCTACTGGAAGCGAGCTACCGATCGATCTCGGCCATCGTGTCGTTGGCAGGAACGGGGCACGAACACGGCGTTCGTTTCGGCGGTATCGACCCTGAAGAGATCGTCGGCGCGCCGGGAGCCCAGGAACTCCTCGGGTTGCATCGGCTGGTCGAACTGGTGGACGAAAGAAGCTGGGACACAGTATTCGTCGACCTTCCGGCAACCGCTGATGCGTTGCGCACCCTGGCGCTTCCAGACCTGCTGTATGGCTACCTGGAACGACTCTGGCCGCAACATGATCGGGTCGTCGCGGGGACCGGAACGGACCCACGTCTGACTGTTCTGGTCGCGGTGATGGAACGCGTCATCGCAGACGCCGACGCAGTTCGTGAGCTGTTGTTCGATCACCGGCGAACGACGGCGACAATCGTTCTGACGCCGGATTCGGTCGGGGTCGCGGAGGCACGTCGGACGATGTCGGCGGCTGCATTGATGGGCTTGCCGGTCGCCGAGGTGATCGTCAACAAGGTTCTGCCCGAGCTGAATTCGTCGTCGATCGGGCTGGTAGGTGTGCACCCGGCGGTATTCTGGTTCGAGAGTTGGCGCGCAGCCCAGCAAGCCCACCTTGTCGACGTCGAGCAGCTTGCGCGGGGTTGTTCGTTGCTGGTCGTGGAACAAAGTGCAGACGAACCGGTAGGCTTGGCATCTCTCGACGCGCTGCAGACTCGGGTGGGTGTCGTCACAGTGAATAACCGAGCGGGGTCCGGGCGATCGGGTGGGGCCGACGTCGCCGCACGCCAGTTCGATAAACCAGTGGTGGCGCACGAGTCAGGATCGGGGTTGGAATCGGTGTACACGATGACGTTGCGTCTCCCGGTCGTGGACCCGTCGACGGTCAGTCTCGGTCGAGTAGAGGACGACGTGA
This sequence comes from Mycobacteriales bacterium, assembly GCA_038198705.1. Taxonomy (GTDB): domain Bacteria; phylum Actinomycetota; class Actinomycetes; order Mycobacteriales; family Mycobacteriaceae; genus Rhodococcoides. The sequence goes on along the minus strand of JBBPZN010000031.1, from coordinate 23,689 downwards.
TCATCGGTGCCGATGGAACCCGCAAGCGGGTTCGCCTGGCTTCGGTTCTCCGTCGTTGTATAGTTCTCGGCGCCGAGTTCGAATCCGGAAATTTAGTGGTCCGTTTCCGGCCCGACCCGGCCCTGTGGCCGGCCTGAAAGGTGACGCTCTAGATGACCACCGAGCATTCCGACGTCGCAGCGGAGCTGTGGGCGTTGGCCGAAACTGTGCTCACGCGCGTCGAGCCGATGCTCCGCCAAGCCGTCGCCGATCAACAGGAGCGCCCACGTCAGGGATGCAGTTGGTGCCCGGTGTGTGCATTGTCTGCGTTGATCAGGGGCGAGCAGCACGATCTACTCACAGTGCTCGCGACCGAGGGTGCCACCGTCATCGCCATGATCCGGCAATTGGTTGCCGAGCACATGGATGGACCGGCTTCGCAAGCAACGCACGCCTCGACAGCGACAACCCAGGACCCCGGCGCCGACACCGACGGGCACGGCCCGGATCACACGGCGGGTCAGGCTGATGCACAGGACACGGAAGAGCCGGTAGTTCGACGAGGCGGATTCGTACCGATTACCGTCACCGTCAAGGATCCTATGTAGTCCGATCGGGACAGCGGCGGGATTCGAGAACTGAAAGATCCGGTGAGAATCGGTAAAGAGCGTCGATGTCGTTTTTCGGGGGCTGGCGGCACTGGAAAGGTCGGTAATGAAGCGGCGTCGAGAATTGCTCACCATCGGCATCGATGTTGGTGGAACCAGCCTGCGTGCCTCCGTCGTCGACTCGTCCGGCCAGGTCATCGATTCCGCCCAGTCGCCCACGCCGCATTCGGCTGCCGCCCTCGAACACGGTCTCGATCGAGCCGTCCAGGAACTCGCCGCCCGACATCCTGTTTCCGCGGTCGGGCTTGCGGTCGCAGGGTTCATCGACTCGGACCGAACCACGGTAAGATTCGCGCCGCACCTGCCGTGGATCGACACTCCGGTGGCCAGTCGGATGAGCGAGCGCATCGGTTTGCCGGTTCTTCTCGAACACGATGCCAATTCGGCCGCATGGGCCGAATATCGTTTCGGTGCTGCGGCAGGCGGTCGAAACGTGGTGATGGTGTCGATAGGCACGGGAATCGGAGCCGCACTCCTGATCGATGGTCGCATCTATCGAGGTAGCCATGGTGTTGCACCGGAGCTGGGGCATATCCAGGTCGTCCCCGATGGTCGTGCCTGCCCGTGCGGAAAGCACGGATGCTGGGAACGGTATTGCAGCGGAACTGCGCTCGTCGACACGGCCGTCGAATTCCTCGCCGCCGACCAACCGTCGTCCACGATTCTGGCGCGCGAGGTTTTTCTCGATCCGGGATCACTCACCGGCCGCCGCATCGCCTCCGCCGCGCAGGACGGCGACGAGATCGCGCGACGTACGATGGCCGACTTTGCTGGTTGGCTCGGGGTCGGTCTTGCCTTGGTCAGCGATGTCTATGATCCGGATTTGATCGTCATCGCAGGCGGGGTGGCGACTTCGTCGGGTCAGTTCTTGGACGAGGCGCAGGGGCACTATGCGCGACTCATCACCGGTGCTGGTCACCGTCCGCTCGCTCGGATCGCGAGCACACAACTCGGTGAAGCGGCGGGCATGATCGGTGCGGCGGACCTTGCGCGTTCCGCGTTTCTGACCGATGCATGTTGATTGCGTGTGACCTCTGTCGCGGCTGCCGAGTTGTTGTGGCTGGTGTCATAAACGGTGGGTAGAGTCAACGTCGAATCCGCGGGGACAAACAGTCTCGAATCAGGAAGGACCCCATGTGGTACTGGTTGGTCAAGTACGTGCTTATCGGTCCCATTCTGATTGCGATGGGCAGACCGACAGTAGAAGGTGCCGAGAACATCCCGGCGCGGGGGCCCGTCATTCTGGCGAGTAATCATCAGGCGGTACTCGATTCGTTCTATCTTCCCTTGAAGGTGCAGCGAAGAATCACCTTCCTGGCGAAGAGTGAGTACTTCACCGGTTCCGGACTCAAGGGCGCTTTCCAGAAGTGGTTCTTCACAGCGGTCGGTCAGGTGCCGATCGACCGAACGGGTGCCGATGCTGCACAGGATGCGCTCAATGCCGGTGCGCGGGTGATCGCCAAGGGCAAACTGCTCGGCATCTATCCGGAGGGCACGCGCTCACCGGATGGAAGGCTGTACAAGGGTAAGACCGGTATGGCCCGACTGGCTCTGGAGACCGGAGTGCAGGTGGTGCCGGTGGCGATGATCGGAACCGACAAGATGAATCCCATCGGTTCGAAGATATGGAAGCCGTCGAAAGTCACCATCAAAATCGGAAAACCTATCGACTTTTCTCGTTTCGAAGGCATGGCGGGTAATCGGTTCGTCGAGCGAGCGGTGACCGACGAAGTGATGTACGACCTGATGTTGTTGTCCGGTCAGGAGTACGTCGATGTCTACGCCGCATCCCTCAAGAACGCCCCGGTAGCACCCGCTGCCGGCAGCGACTCCGAGCGTCTCCCGGACGCCAAAGCGAGCTGAGCTCGCCGACGTCAGTCGGCCGGTGTCGGCTTGGTCGGCTTGGTCGGCGGGAGTTTTTGCGAGCTGTTCGTGGTCTTCCGCTGTGAGGTTTTCCAAGTAGAGAACGCCACCGTGGCTACTGCCAAGATTCCCCACCAGACGTACGACGACGCGGCCAGCTGGTCCCACAGTGGCCACCCGAGGCCGGAGGAGCGACCTGGCGCGAGGCGCCAGTGCGGCGCGAAATGGAACAGCACGAGGCCGATGCCGACCAGGAACACCAGCCAGGCGCTGCGCTGACGATAAGCAGAAGTCGCAAGTGCAACGAGGAACGGCACGACCCACACCCAATGGTGTGACCACGAGATCGGCGAAACAAGCAGCCCGAGAACGGCGTTCACTCCGAGTGCGATGGCGGTGAGATCGGCCTCGAACGCCTTCCGCATAGCGAACGCGCTCAGTGCAAGCGCACCGAAGGACAGCGCGATCCACAACACCGACCTCATCGAGTCGTCGAGTCCTAGTCGTGCAAGAACTCCGGTGATGCTCTGGTTCGCTGGGTAGGCAGGTTTGCCGATTCGGTCGGAGTCGACGAGGGTGTGCGTCCAGTATTCGACCGAATCGGACATTGTTGCCAGGAAGCCGATGGCGGTGAACGCGGCAAAGCTCACACCCGAGATGACGGCCGCCCGAAAGTCCTTGCGAATCAAGAAGAAGAGGACGAATACAGCGGGCGTCAATTTCACGGCCGCGACGAATCCGATGAGGACACCACGAGGCCATGGGGTCTTCTTCGGCAGACAATCCGCAGCAACGAACACCATCAGGATGATGTTGACTTGTCCGTAATCGAGTGTGGAGAAGACGGGCTCGAGAATCATCGACACCGCGAAGACTGCGCCGGCTGCCCACAGCAACAAGGTTTTGGGTGAGTACCCGAGAGAAACCAGCGTCAGTACGATTGTGGTCACCAGCAACGCCAAAGACAGTGCGGTCACCACGATGCCGGCCCAGTAGAGCGAGATCATCGACAACGGGCTGAAAAGGACCGCCGCGATCGGGGGATAGGTGAACGGGAGAGTGTTCCCCAGCGCGGTCGCGGGCATCTGACCGTACAGCGGTGAGCCCGAGGCGAAGATGCCGCCGCCGATCCTGTAGACGTCCAGGTCGATTCTGTAGTAGTCACCCAGAACGTCCAGCCCACGAAGACCGGGTAGCGCGAACAAGTTGTAGGCGATGCCCGCAGCGATGCCCATAACGACTGCGATGCACGAGATCACCACGACTGTCCTTCGGACAACCGAGGCTGAGGATCGGACGCCGTTCGCCCGCGTTGCGGTGTCGTCGACGCCGATTTCGATCGGATCGGAGGTCTCGGGAGGTGTCAACGGGTGTTCCTTCTGATGGCGGGCGATCTTTGTCGGCGCTACCGCCGGGGCTAGTGTGTCCTGCGTGCGCTACTTCTACGACACCGAGTTCATCGAGGATGGTCGCACAATCGAGCTCGTCTCGATCGCTGTGGTCTCCGAGGACGGCCGCGAGTTCTATGCAGTCTCCTCCGAGTTCGATCCTTCCCGCGCCGGCAAATGGGTCCGGCGAAACGTCCTGCCCAAGCTGCCACCGTACTCGTCGCCGCTGTGGATGGGCAGGTCCCGAATCCGCGACGAACTGCTCGCGTTCCTGGTGCCGTACCCAGGTGCCGAGGTGGAGTTGTGGGCTTGGGTGGCTGCCTACGACCACGTCGTACTGTGCCAACTCTGGGGATCGATGACCGAACTGCCGAGGTCGCTACCGAGATTCAGCCGCGAACTCCGGCAGCATTGGGAAGACCGAGGGAGCCCGGTGTTGCCTGCGGTCCCCGATGATGCGCACGACGCCCTCGCCGACGCGCGGCACAATCTGGCAAAGTTCATCGCTATCGAGGCTGCGTCGGCCTGATTCGGGCCGGATAAGTGTTCTCGGCGGTCCGGACCGGCAACCCGTCGGAGACCTCGCTGCGGCCAGCGAATATCCTAGGTACGTGAACTGGACTGTCGACGTACCCATCGACCGCTTGCCCGAACTTCCTCCGCTGTCTCCGACGTTGCGCTCTCAGTTGGACGACGCGCTGGCCAAACCTGCGGCGCAGCAGCCGCAGTGGGACCCTGAGCAGGCAGCCGACATGCGCAAGGTGCTCGAGAGCGTCCCACCGATCACGGTGGCGGGCGAGGTAGAGGCGTTGTCGGACAAGCTCGCCGCCGTCGCGCGTGGTGAGGCGTTCTTGTTGCAGGGTGGCGACTGCGCGGAGACCTTCGCAGACAACACCGAACCGCACATCAAGGGCAATATCCGCACACTTCTGCAGATGGCGGTGGTTCTTACCTACGGCGCGAGCATGCCCGTGGTCAAGGTGGCACGAATCGCGGGGCAGTACGCAAAGCCGCGGTCGGCCAACACCGACGCACTCGGACTGCTGTCCTACCGCGGGGACATGGTGAACTCGTTGGTAGCCGACGAGGCAGTGCGAGGCCACGACCCATCGCGACTGGTCCGTGCGTACGCAAACGCAAGTGCTGCGATGAACCTCGTGCGAGCGCTGACCGGTGCCGGAATGGCGGATCTGCACAAGGTCCACGACTGGAACCGTGAATTCGTCGCCAATTCGCCTGCAGGTGCGCGCTACGAAGCCCTCGCAGGGGAGATCGATCGAGGCCTGCGCTTCATGGACGCGTGCGGCGTCAACGACCCGAACCTGCACACCGCGCAGATCTATGCGAGTCACGAAGCGCTGGTGCTCGACTACGAGCGCGCCATGCTGCGGCTCGACAACACCGACGATCACCCCAAGCTCTACGACCTTTCGGCGCATTTCCTGTGGATCGGTGATCGCACGCGCCAACTCGACGGTGCCCACATCGCACTGGCCGAACTCATTTCCAACCCCATCGGCTTGAAGATCGGGCCGAGCACCACCCCCGAGATGGCCGTGGAATACGTCGAACGACTCGACCCCACGAACAAACCGGGACGGCTGACCCTCATTTCGCGCATGGGCAACGGCAAGGTGCGGGATTTGCTGCCCCCGATCATCGAGAAGGTGCAAGCAACAGGGCACCAGGTCATCTGGCAGTGCGATCCGATGCATGGCAACACTCACGAGGCGTCGACCGGATACAAGACACGTCACTTCGACAGGATCGTCGACGAGGTTCAAGGGTTCTTCGAGATCCACAACGGGCTTGGAACACATCCAGGCGGCATTCACGTCGAACTGACCGGTGACAACGTGACCGAATGCCTCGGCGGCGCACAGGATATCTCCGACCTCGACCTCTCCGGTCGTTACGAGACAGCATGTGATCCCCGACTGAACACCCAGCAGTCGCTCGAGCTTGCGTTCCTGGTTGCAGAGATGTTGCGCGGCTGAGCCCTCGTGTGGTCGTCTCCACTCTCACCTTGCAATCAGGGGAGGGATACGACGGACACCGAAGAGCCCGGGGCCACTCTGGACCCTGGGCTCGGGTTCTGGGTGATGACCAGTGACCCGTCGGTGTCCAAGACTTGCCGAACCTGCACACCCAGTTCCAGCCGTTCGAGTGTGCCCCGAGCAGATCCCACCGAGCGTCCGAGTAGCGACGGCACGGTGATCGCATTGGACACCTTCAGGGTCAACGCGCTGCCGGCGTTGACGGTGCCCCCGATTGCTGGGTCGGTGGCAATTACTTTCCCGCCGTCGGTCGACTTGTCGAAGGCCAACTGGGTCGTCGAGACCGATATGCCGATAGTGGCCAGCTCGGCAGTTGCCTCCTCTGCCGACTTGCCCGTGACATCTGGAATCGTCACGGGGGGAGCACCTTTGGATCGCAATACCTTGACGGTGTCACCGACGGATAGGACGGTGCCAGGTGAGGGATTCAGCGCCGCGACGGCACCGACCGGCGCGGTGGTGCTGAACGTTTCTCCTCCGTCGGCGGGCACGAAGGTGCGATCGCGGAGCTGGCGCTGCATATCACCGACAGCGGTGTTCGGAGCGACGTCGGGGACGGTCGGCGCGCCGAGGGAGACTAGTAGAGAAACTTCCTCACCCTTGGTGATTCGTGAGCCGGAGCCCGGATCTGTTCCGATGAGGGTGTCGAGCGGCGCACTGTCGGAATACGTGCCGCGAGTTGTGCTCGTCAACCCGGCGGATTCGAGCGTGTTCGCGGCGGCCGCGATGTCCAATCCCTCCACTACGGGTACCGAGGTGTACCGTCCTGAACCCATCCACCATCCGCCGAACCCGACCAACACCGCCAGCAACGCAACGATGGTGAGCCAGATGACGATCGTCCTTCGAGACCGGTGCCTGTCCGCGTCGAAATCCGGAAACTGGTATTGGCGACGGCCCACCGGAGCGGGCTGCGGGGTGTCGTCGTGGTCGTACTCCGGCCGCGAGGTCGGGGCCGTCTGGACGCGGGTGTGATGGACAGCGTCGGCCTGCGGGAGGGCTACTACCTCCGTGGCAGGGGCCTGCGGCTCGTGACGTGCTCCGGCGAATGTGGTCGGAGCGCCCATCGCAGCTGCGCTGCTGTGTTCGGCAGAGCGCCTGGGTGCGGGAACCCGATACGAAGGCAGTTCGAGCCGGGCGCAGACGCTCACCAACGCGCGGGCCATCTCGTCGGCGTTCTGGAATCGGCCCGCCGGATCGCGGATCGTGGCGTGGCGGACCAGATCGTCGAATTCTTCCGGTACCCCGGCGATGACCTCGCTGGGGCGGGGGACATCGTTGTCGATGCGTTGGTAGGCGATGGACAGCGAGGTGTCTCCAGTGAAAGGCGTCCGGCCGGTCAGTAGCTCGAACAGCACGACCCCGACACCGAAGACATCGCTGCCGGCATTGGCCGAACCGGTGGTCACCTGCTCGGGAGACAAGTAGGCAGCCGTGCCGAGAATGACACTGCTGGACGTCGTATTCGACGCTGCGACGGCCCGCACGAGCCCGAAGTCGGCGATCTTGACGTCACCGGAGTCCGAGATGAGGATGTTCTCGGGCTTGACGTCGCGGTGGACGAGTCCGGCGCGATGCGCTGTTCCGAGCGCCTCGAGTACCGGCCGTACGACGGCAGCTGCGGCATGCGGGGGCATCGGACCGCGTTCACGGAGCAGTTCGCGCAGCGTTCCGCCTTCGACCAACTCCATGACGAGAAATGCGAACTCGCCGTCGCGTCCGTGGTCGTAGACGGCGACGAGGCCCGGATTGGTCAGCCTGGCCACCGCTCGTGCCTCGAACTCGAAGCGCGCGACGAATTGAGGATCCGCGGCGAACGCGGGATCCATTATCTTCACTGCCACCGGCCGATCCAAGCGTGTATCGAGCGCTCGGTACACCGTCGACATTCCACCGCGGGCGATCGGTGCGTCGATTCGGTAGCGCCGGTCCAGCAACGAACCTACCGACACGGACCCTCCGGTCATCACCGTGGAGCACCTCATTTCACTTTTCTTCAAGACGGAATCGATGATAAACAGCGTAGATATCGACACTGTCTCGCCCCGCGACGTGTCGCCTAGCGGGATTCTCTGCGGGCGCCAGTCCTGCAGCAGTGCTTTTCGTATACGAGCTCGAACCCGTTAACGTTACCGGAGTGAGCACAATCCCTTATTCCGACGATGTCCTCGACCCGTCCGTCTCCCTGCTGCAGCTGGCGGATGTCAGCAAGGTTCTCGAAGTGCCGAAGGTCAGAGTCGAGCAGATGCTCCGCGACCGACAGCTCCTCGCAGTCAAGCGGAACAGGGTTCCCGGTGTCCCCGAAGTGTTCCTCGACGCCCGAACCGGTCAGATCGTCAAAGGTCTGCCGGGGCTCCTGGCGGTATTGCACGATGGCGGGTATCAGGACGAGGAAATCTTGAAGTGGCTGTTCGAGGCGGACTCCAGTCTTCCCGGAACTCCCGCCGAAGCACTGCACGGGGATTTGATGCGAGAGGTCATCAGGCGCGCTCAAGCGATGGCCTTCTGAGCCGTGCCCTTTCGCGAACCATCGTCCATCCGGTGGCGGCCAATCTCGGCGCCGAAACCGATACTCGACGCCATTGTGGAACCCGGGCGCGTTCGATGAGCACCCGGTAGCCGCCGTCTTCGACTTCACGAAGGATCCCTCCGTAGAGCAGTAGCGCCGTGCGCATTCCTGGCTGGACGGACGGTGCCAACATGTCGATTCCTGGTTCGGCGTCACGATAGACCGCCCGGGTGTGTGCGATGAGGTGTGCCAACGCTCGATCTATTCGGGCGTCGGTGCGACCTGATTGCCGACACGCTCGCAGTAGTTCCTCGTCGACGCCGAACGCCTCCAGTTCGTCTGTCGGAAGGTAGATCCGGTCGCGGTCGAGATCCTCACCCATGTCCCGAATGAAGTTCGTCAGCTGGAAAGCTTCACCGAGTGCCGCGGCGGGACGTACTGCGTCGGCCATGTTCGTCGAGGTGCCGAGGATCGGGAGCATCTCCAGACCGATCACTGCGGCGGAGCCGTACATGTATTCGTCGAGCTCGGCCATCGTCCGATAGCGGGACTTGAACATCGGTGTGCCCGGGATGTCCATGCGCATGGAGTGGAGAAACGCAAAGTAGTACTCGTGCGGGATGGAGTATCGCGCTGTGGTGTCCGCCAGCGCTTGTAGAACTCGGTCCGATCGGCTCGATCCCAAGACGGCGCCGCCGAGAGCATTGCGGACCCGATGCTCGAGGACGTCGAGTTTGGCGGCGGCATCGCGATCGGATTGCGACACCGTGGTCCCGATCGGGGCGGCGGTGGTCGACTCGAGCTCGACGTCGGCCGAGTCCACGTCCACATCGACGATGTCGTCGACCATTCGAGCAAAGCCGTACAGAGCGTGCACTCCTGCCCGCTTGTCGCTGGGAAGCAGGCGCGTCGCGAGGAAATACGTCTTACCGTGCTGCGCGTTCAGTTCACGGCACAGGCGATACGCGTCGTGCAGGGCCGGGTCGATAGCGTCTAGTTCACCCATGGTCCGCTTTACTCACTTCGGTCTTCTCGGCTGGAGTGTCGGATTCGATCGTGGGCTTGTGGTCGGTGTGTCCGGCACGTAGTCGCAGAGGGTCCACTCGGGTGAGTGAAAGCCCCGCCACGACGGCCGCGAACGTGGCGAGCACCACGTGAGCGAAGGTGTAGAGGCCGATCGATCCATCGGGTCTGAATACGAGCATCAGCCACGTCGACAGACCGACGAGGATCATCAGCGTTCGTGTCGACAGCGCGAAACCAGCAGCAAGTGCGAGCGGCCACGAGTAATACCAGGGCAGCGCGGCAGGGGAGAGCACGACGATCGCAACCAGCGCGATGACGATCCCCTTGACGGCGTCGCGCTCGGTCTTGCGGTAGAGCCACCAGGTACCGACGATGATGACAGCAAGGGCGATGGCGCACAGCATACGAGTCACGTCGAGGACAGGTCCGAGGCGTACATCGAGGAACCAAGACGTGCTGACCGTGGTGAGATGGGCCAAAATCGTAGGCAGAGAAAGCCAGTTGATGATCTTTGCGGAACCGGACAGTGCGGTGAGCCAGCCTATTCCGACTCCTGCGACGGCGGACGCGACGACGAAGACTGCTGCAAACACACCTGCGCCGATACCTGCAGTCTTCGCGAACGCGGCAATTGGTGACAGCGGTGTCCGATTCTCTTGGATCGCACGCTCGCGTTCGTGAATCATCCAGATCCACACCATGAACGGTAATGCGAGACCTGCTGTGGCTTTGATCGCAACGGCCAAGGCGACGAGTGCAACACCACCGACGTGATGCCTTTCGAGAACGAGCACGACGCCGGCGGTCATCAAGCCGACCATCAGCAACTCGTTGTGGACCCCGCCGATCAAGTGGACCAGAACGAGTGGATTGAGTACCGCCAGCCACAAAGCCAGTGGTGCCGAGCCGCCGAGGTGCCGGGCTAGCCGGGGGACAGCCCACACCATCAGTGCCAGACCGGGGAGCATCGTGATGCGTAGCAACATAGTGCCGGCAATGACGTTGTCACCGGTGATGCTGGTGATCGCCTGACCGAGGAGCAGGAACAGTGGGCCGTAGGGAGCGGTGGTCGTGGTCCAGACGTTGCTGACGTTATCCAGGAGAATGCCTGGGTTGGCGACGGGTCCGACGCCATAGGGGTCGAATCCGTCGCGCAGCAATGCACCCTGCGCTAGGTAGGAAAACGCGTCTCGGCTGAACATGGGCACTGCGAACAGCAGAGGGGCTGTCCAGGCGGGGACGATCCAGCGGAGTTCGCTCAGTGTGGTGCGACCACCGAGCGTGGCACGACCCAGACGGACCCACGCGACGATCATCAGCAGGACGCCGATCCAGACGATGATGCTCGACAGGACGAGGCCGTGGCCGAATCGAAGCCAAGACAAATGCATCGCCTCGAGCAGCGGATCGCGTCTTCGCACGCTGCCTGCACCGAATCCACCGAACGTGATGAGCACAGAACCGACCAAACCCAGGATGGCCGAGTGTCCTTCTGGACTACGCAGAAACAGCATCGCCGTGCGAAGGCGAGACGCATGTAGTCCGGTGTCGACACGGACGGTATCGGCTGAAGATTGCCCAGTTGCTGTGGGTTCTTCTCCCGCGGTACCCGAGGCGGTGGAACTCGACGAGACCGAAGACATAAGTCGGGTCACTCTCCTCTCGGGGGGACGAAGTTGCTGGCGTGGCGGGTGCGAACGCTGAATCCGCGCTGGACCGGAGTCAGTTTAGAGCGTCGGCGGCTGTGCTCCGAACTACGGCCGATCCAGCCGACGCGTCAGCGGGGGTTCCCAGGATGCGTTCGGCCGCAAGTTTGCCTGAAACGAGAACCGTGGGCACTCCGACACCCGGGGTGGTTCCCGACCCGGCCAGCACCACGTTGTCGAGCCCGGCCACGAGATTCTTCCGTCGGAACGGGCCCGTCTGCCTGAACACGTGTGCCGAGGAAAACGGACTGCCGTGCAGCATTCCCTTATCGGCCCACGTCTGTGGAGTGTCGACATGGTCGATCGACATATCGGCGGTGAGACCGTGGTAGCCACGTCGTTCCAATTCGCCCTGCAATTCGCGCACGTACGGCATGGCCAACGCGGCCCAATCCAACGGCGCACCGTCGAGGTTCGGGCACGGTGCCAGTATCGACACCGGTTCGCACTGCACACCGTCACGGAACAGCTGTAGTGACGGGTCGCTGACCCCCGGGCGGGTGATGAGCAGTGACGGATCCTCCATCAGTTTTCCCCGTCCACCGCGCGCGGTGATTCGCTGGAACGTGCTCGCCCACTGGGCTCCGAAATCGATGGTGTGATGTGACTTACTCGGCCACGACGCGGTGGACGAGATCGGGACGGTGCCGTGAAAGACGACCGCCGAGGGTGACACGACACCGTAACCGCGTGATCTTCCCTTGGAGGTAACTCCCGCTCGATCCAGCAGCGCGTCCACTACAGGTAGATCCGGTGTGAGTACCACCGCGTCGCACTCGTAGGTTTCACCGTCCGCAGTCTCGACGCCGGTGACTCGATTGCCGGCGACGATCAGAGTCGATACTTCTGCGCCGGTGCGAACCGAACCGCCGTTCCGCGAAAGTGCATCGGCCATCGACGCGGCGATCGTGGACATCCCGCCGACCGGGAAGTAGACGCCGAGCGAGGTATCCATATGCGCGATAGCGCCGTAGACAGCGAGAGCCTTCGCCGGCGCCATGCCTGCATAGAGTGCCTGGAAAGTGAACACCCGTCGAAGTCTCTCGTCTTTCAGGAACGATTCGACGCGGGGTCCGAGTCGACCGAAGCCACCGAGCCTGGTGAGGGTGGCCGTGTCTCGGAGTGCAGCTCTCGAGGACACCAGATCGAGCGGCGAATCGAAGTTGGAGTCGATGAACCGGTCGAACTCGGCCTCGAAGATGGAGGCGAGCCACTGTCGTAGTCGGAGATAGCCTGCCGCTTCCGTCGATCCGCACGTGCGCTCGACCTCTGCTGCCATCGCGCTCGGATCGGCAAACACGTCGATAGCGGTGCCATCGGCGTAGCGGGAGTGGTAGCTAGGAGAAAGCGCGCTCAGCTGTATCGCCGGCGTTGTCGATTCGAAGGACTCACCGACTGCCGCCAACGCGTTCTCGATGAGGTTGGGCATCGTCAGGACACTCGCACCATTGTCGATGTCATAGAGGCGACTCCCGTCGGTGTCGCGGACCGTATAGGTCCCCACCCGGCCACCGACCGAATCTTCGCGTTCCAAGACGATCACCTTTTTGCCTGCTCCAGCGAGATGTAGAGCAGCAGACAACCCCGCAAGTCCGGCACCGACCACCACGACGGTCTCGATTGGACCCGGTACGGTCCGGAGGCGATTTCGGTTGCGTGGTTGCTGAGACAATGTTCTCTACCGATCTAGTAGGTGCGCTGCGTGGCGGCTATGGACATTGCGCGTAATTGCGCGGCGGCATGCGGTTCGACTGCACTCGCCGTCAGCGTGTCGAGTGCGCGGTCGGTGAGTTCGGAAATGCGGCGTTCGACGTCCGCGACTGCTCCCAGCTCGATCAGCAACGTACGGATGCTCTCGATGGTGTCCTCGGTGAGATCGACTACTCCGAGGCTCGATCTGAGCAGTGATCCCGCCTCCGGCCGGTCTCGATCGGCGAGCTGCAAGCCCACCGCCATCAAAACCGTTCTTTTGCCTTCTCGGACGTCGTCTCCGGATGGCTTGCCGGTCACTGCGGGATCCCCGAAGACACCGAGAAGGTCGTCACGGAGCTGGAAGGCGAGGCCGATGTCGGTGCCGAAGGATCGATAAGCGTCGACGAGACTCTCGGGCGCCCCGGCCAATACGGCACCCAGCTGCAGCGGGCGCTCGACGGTGTACGCCGCGGTCTTGTAGCGATTGACTCGCATGGCTGCCTCCACGGACTCGTCGAGACCCGCTTCGGCTTCGATGTCGAGCAACTGGCCGCCGAGCACCTCGGTGCGCATAGCCGACCACACCGGAGACACCCGTTCCATGGCGTCGTGTCCGATTCCGGATTCGCGAAGCATGTCGTCGGCCCAGCACAATGCCAGATCGCCCAGCAGGATCGCGGCAGACTCACCGAAGCGCTCGGGGGAGCCGGACCAGTGCGCCCCGCGATGCCTCTCGGTGAAACCAACGTGCACGGTGGGAAAGCCCCGGCGAGTAAGAGAAGCGTCGATGATGTCGTCGTGGATGAGTGCGCACGCCTGTATCAGTTCCAGAGATGCGCAGGCGCGGAGCACGGACGCGGCCTGCGGGCTGTGGTGGTCGCCGCCTGCGCCGAGCCAGGCCATCCAGCCGAACGAGGGTCGGATTCGCTTTCCACCACGCAGGACGAAGGCTTCGAGGTCTGCGACGGCCGAGACGTAACCGCCGCCGACTCGGGCCACCTGGTCGCGTCGGGAATGGAAGAACTCGGCCAACGCGGACTCGATGAGTGCAACCGGCGCGGTGATGGCTTCTCGTAGGGCTGGGTCGGCGTCACTCGTTCGGCGGGGCGCGGGAAGGGTCGAGTCTTCGGACAGGGGATCCTCCAGTCGAGTGCGGGGTGGGGGTGTGTCACTTTCACACTAGCCGTCACCGGTAATCGATCCCTCTATCGTGAGCCTCCTGTCACCGGAGTTTCCGACGAAACTATGATGTGCCCGTGACATCAGATGCCGTCAGGGGGCGGTCGAGTGAGGGGTGGGTCACCCGAACCCCATCGATAGTCGATCGTCTACGGACATCGACGGAGTCGAAGATCCCATTTTCGGTCGAGTTTTCCCCACCGCGGGACGAGGCCGCAGAAGCCAGGCTGTGGCGCGCTGTCCGCGAATTCGAGCAGATGCAGCCGGCATTCGTATCCATGACGTACGGCGCAGGCGGTTCGACCCGAGACCGGACAGTTCGAGTAACCGGAGACATCTCCGAAAACACGACGTTGCTGCCGGTGGCGCACCTGACCGCGGTGTCTCACAGCATCGATGAGCTTCGATCGATGGTCGGCGCATACGCAGACCGCGGGATCTCCAACATTCTGGTGCTTCGCGGTGATCCGCCGGGCGATCCGCTCGGCGACTGGACCAAGCACCCCCAGGGTGTCGAATATGCCGAGGAGCTCGTCAGCCTCGTTCGAGAGCTCGGAGACTTTCACGTCGGCGTCGCATCGTTCCCCGAAGGGCACTACCGGGCAGTCGATCTCGAACAGGACACCCGTGTTCTGGTGAACAAACTTCGTGCCGGAGCCGAATACTCGATAACGCAGATGTTTTTCGACGTCGAAGACTATCTGCGGTTGCGCGATCGCGTCGAGGCGTTCGATCCCGAGCAGGCGTGCAAGCCCATCATTCCCGAGATCATGCCGATCACCTCGCTCCGTACGGTCCGTCGGGCTCTGTCGCTGTCGGGTTCGGCGCTCCCCAGCGAGATCGACGATCGATTCACCAAGGCAGCCGGGACCGGTGCCGAAGAAGACCGAGCTGCGGTTCGCGAAGTAGGAATCGAATTGGCGACGTCGATGTGCGAGCGTCTCATCGCCGAGGGCGCGCCGGCACTGCACTTCATCACTCTGAACTTCGCGCGTGCGACGCGGGAAGTGCTGACCAATCTTGGGCTGTGCGCAGCGCGCGTGTGATCTGGACCTGCTGCCGGTCGGCTTCTAGGACTGTCCTTCGATCGCCGGGGATTATTCCTCGGCGATCAGCGGGCGCTGCTTCCACACCAGGTTTCCGTGCCTGTGCGACCGATGCGAATCGATCGTGAGCCAGATGTAGGTGGCTACGGACAGTGGATGGGCGCTCGACTCGACAGCACAGCGAAGAATGTCGGTCGATCGGCCGGGCATGACTGCAGATTCGGCTTGCGCGGCAGCGAGTCTCGCCAGCACCGCTGCGCCGTAGCCGATCCAGCCCCACCGCCGACTGGCACCCGATCCCACCAGAGCTGCCGCCGGTGGAAGCAAATACGTCACCGAGACCGCGGACAACACTGCGATCGAACCCCCGTTACCACCGAATGCGTTCCACAACCAGCGCGAATATCCTGCGCGTAGATCGTCGACACCGTCGTACATACGGCATTCGACCAGTCCGGCCCCCGAGACGACAAGTGTGCCCCGTCCGCTACGACGCAGGGTGCGAGCAATATCGAGATCCTCGGTCACGCTTGCTGCCACCGACTCGTGCCCACCGATGGCGCGGTACGCAGCCGCGTCGAACATCATGAATTGACCGCACGAGACGGTAGTCGACGGAAGGAGCGAACCGTTGGCGAGCCGAATCGGCAGCGTCGACATCCACGAGAAGCCGAGTAGCGGTTGTACCAGGTGTTCTACGACGCTTCCGCTGATCTGCTTCGGCCATGGACATACCAATGCAGCGTCGTGGCTACGCAGTGTCGACGCTGCTGCTGCGATCGCGTTCTCGGCGAGACGAACGTCGGCGTCGACGAACACGATCGCGTCGAGATGATCGTTCATCTCGAACGCGAGACCGGCAAGGGTCCGGCACGCTGCCGCCTTGCCTGTCCAACCTGGAGGTGGCTCGGCACACGATTTGACGACGCTGACTCGGGCGTCGTCGCCGGCAGCTGCTCGGGCCGCCGCGAGGGTGTCATCCGATGAACCGTCGTCGAGTACCAGAATCCGAAGACCACGGCACCGGCGCTGAGCCCGGAGGTCCGCAATGAGCAAGGGGAGTTGTTCTTGTTCGTTGCGGGCGGGAACGCAGACGACGATCGAGTCGTGGACGTCGGAATCGGTTGCCCGGGACAGGCGAGGCACTGTGACGGCGTTGAAGACAGAGATGGCCGCCGTCGACACCGACAGCACCGCGCCGGCAGCAGTCATGCCGGCGATCATTCGGCCGGCGGTAGTCACGATCGATTCGCTACTTTTTCGACTCGACGAGGCGTACCGGAGGGTTTCTGGTCACCCAGGCCATGGCTCCGACGATTGCCACGATTCCTACAGTGACACCGCCGACGATGCCGGCCCAGCCCGCGAAACTGCGGGTGTTCGGATCGGGATAGTTGACCTCGGCTCGCATGCTCGTCACCTCACCCGCGGGCAACTTCCAAGTGATGATGTTGTCCCCTTCACGGGTACCGTTGGTCGTCCCGATTCGCGCGGGGAACGCGATGGTGAACTGAACATCGGTGCCCTGCTTGGGGACCGTCTGCAAATCGGCTTTACCTTCGAGCGTTACGGTGTCGCCCGCTCGCTGCATGACAAGCTGGTAGCTCCCGGTCGCTTGATCCGACATCGAACCGAGGGTTTGAAGGTCGCCGAAGGAAAGATCGCTGAAACGTACTTGGCTGCCGACATATCCGTCCTGCTTGTATTCCGCTACACGGATCTTGCTGGCGAGCGAAGACGGAGGCGTGAGCACCGGGCCGGTGTCGGTATCGGACGTCGGTATCGTCGCGGCCACGATCTGCCCCGACACTCGGTCGTCTGCAGAGACACCCATAGACACCTGTACCCGAAGGCAACCGGCCAACATCGGCGCTACGAACAGCGCTAATGCAAGGGCGGACATAATTCGACGGTTACGGGTTCCTGCACGGAATGTCGACTGCACGTTCGACATCGTGCCAGACGTAGGACACCGTCTGCGCCAGGGAGCCGAAACAACGCTACCGAGTCCGCGTGCGTCCTCGCGGTTCTGTGGTCGATTTTCCCGAAGTTGCCCATCTCGACGTCGACCAAGTCCATACGAGCGGAACTCCGACGACCCCCATCGCGAAAAATCCGTAGACGGCCGAGTATCGAAGTTCGGGTCCGGTCAGAAGCGCGGCGTGAGCAAGCGCCGAGCCGAGCCACGTCCAGGTGAACAGCGCCAGGGGAGCGGTATCGGACATCGACGACAACGTGGTGCGGTCAGCTTGGAATCGACGCCCCAGAGTGTCGACGATCAGCGCCATGATGGCTGCCGTGACAAACCACCCCAGATAATTGCTCACCGGTATCGAGGGGATTCCAGGTAGTCCGGCGATCGGAGACGTCCAGGTCCACTGCCCATCGGTCACCATCTGTGTGTCGAGGTAAAGATCCCATCCGACCATCCCGACCGCGGTGATCACGACGCGGTGGATTCTTCGACGCTCCGGGGACGCCGACGATCGTTGCAACACATAGGAGACCGCGCACCAGATCGGATAGAACCCTGCCGTCCACGCAAGTGGGACCACAGCGGGCACACCCAGGACGTCAGGGCCGAGTCGATCAGCTGCGTATCCGTAGCTTCCAAAAGGGAACCCCGTTGCAGTCCCGACTATTTCGGCGATCAGGCCGAGTCCGGCAGTAGTCGCGAACAGCATCAGAGCCCACCCGACCCCGCGGGACACAGCGGCGTGTACGAGCGCGGACGACGCGAGGAGGACGACGACGGCGACGGTGACGACGTCGCGTCGCGACCCCGCCACGAGGGGGTACGAAATCTGGGCCAGTATTGCGGCACCCACGAGTGCCATGACGAACCTGTTCATCGTCTTCTGTTCCCGATCCAGCGGCGGAGTCTGCCTGCTCGTGCATCGGCCAGCGCGATTCGGGCCGCACTACGCCCGCTCGCCGCGGATACTCCGCCACCCGGGTGGGTCGAGGCACCCGTCAAATACATTCCTGGAGCTCCAGGCACTCGGTATCCGGCGAGCTGGGGGACCGGTCGCCACATCATCATCTGATCGAGTGACATCTCTACGTGCATGATGTTGCCCCCGATCAAACCGAGCTCGCTTTCTATGTCGACGGGTGATTGGACATGTCGGTCGAGCACGGACGCACCGAAGCCCGGTGCGTAGGCCTCGACCTCGGCGACGATTCGGTCCGCCTCGAGCTCGGCGAGATCGTCGGCGCGTACCTGGTCCGATTCACGCCACTTCCGTCCTCCGGAGAGTGTGTGGGGCTGCCACTGTGACCACAGTGAAATCTGATGTTGGCCTGCCGGTGCGACGGTGGGATCGATCGCGGTGAACGACATGCCGAGTACCGCCGGCCTCGGTGGGAGTTCGCCTGCAGACGCGGACCCATGGGCCAGACGCAGATGTGCACGGTCGCGAACCAACATCTGCAGACCCGTTGTCGCGTCGGAATCGGCCGCTGCGCTCGAATACTGCGGCAGCGAGTCGGTGGCCAGACGAACTGCCATCCCGATACCGGGGCCGACCCGAATGTGTCGGCGCCAGGTTTCGATCGCGCGCGGATCGTGGCCGCCTGCCGCAAGAAGATCGAGAGTGGTCAGAATGTGACAACCGGCAATGACCATTCGGCTACGGATCGATCGTCCCGAAGACGTTGTGGTCGTCCACTGTCCATCCCTTGGCGAGACTGCCTCGACCGCGTCGCCGAGAGAAACCGACCCGCCCGTCGCCGTCAGCCGAGCGACGAGGGCCTCGGTGAGTGCGCTACTTCCACCGATCGCACGCCCCGGCGGAAGTGTGTGCATCAACGCCGCGAAGCCGACCATGGGGGCAGTGCCGGGCTCGGACATGGGTGGTCCCGATTGCGCGCCGAACCACGCCAGCGCAGCTTTCAGTCGCTCACTGGTGAACATCGCATCGAGTAGGGCGTCGCCGGTAGTGAGGAATTCCCGGGACAATGCGCTTCCGCCGTCGGGGGCGTCGAGTCCCCAGAAGGAGCGAAGCAAGCCCGGGCCGGTGGGTGGGGAGGAGAACGCCCGCATGGTCCTAGCGCTTCGTGGTCCCCACACTGCAACGAACTGCCTATAGGCGATCGCGTCGGCGCTCCCGCAGGACCGCGCGATCGACTCGCATGTTCGGTCGAGGTCGCGATGGAAGACCAATGCTTCCTCGGTGGAGTTCGGAGCTCCTGGCGCGAAGGCCCACGGATCACACTCGGCGTAGCGCAGGCCGTAACTGGCGAGATCGAGTTCTTCGACTACTCCGGTGTGACGCACCATGATGTGCGCAGACGACCCGCGGTCCACGCGGTGTCCGGGGAATCTCTCCACGGACGACACCGCGCCGCCGGCGATCGTGTCTCGTTCGAGCACCTCGACGGACAGCCCAGCTGCAGCGAGATAGCAAGCCGAGGTCAAAGCATTATGGCCGGAGCCGACTACCACAGCGTCGATCACCGGTCCAGGCTATAGGTCGTCCTTCATTCGAACGGAAGTGCGTGACCCAGCACGGCGAACGGCCGTCGATCGCCAGAAAACGTGAAGTCGCGCAGCACATCCTCGAATCCGAGTCGCCGGTACAACCGCCAGGCGCGGTTTTCCTCTTGCTCGACCTCTGGGGTGGACAGAAGCACGCTCTTTTCGGGTCGATCCTGTAGCAGTCTGCGAGTGAGTGCGCTGCCGAGTCCATGGCCCTGGGCGCTCGGTGTGACGTGCAACTCCGTCAACTCGAAGTAGTCGTCGAGTACTCCGTCGATGTACTCGCCCGTGTGCCCGGACCTGCGCAACCCGTCGCGCACCTGCTGATACCACCAATGATTTCGAGCACCGTGATAGCCGTACGCCACGGCGACCAGGGGTGCATCGGGGGTGGGGAGCACTGCTCCGACTCCCCGCCAGCCTGGCCGCGACACATGCTCGATCCACATAGGCGCGCGGTGATACTCGGTGCCCTGGGGGTAGCCCATGGCCTCGACGTAGATGGCCAAAGCTTCGGGGAGGCGGCGACGAATTTCCTGAGGGGAAAGGTCGACGAGATAGGGGGTCGTTTCCGCATCGGTAGCGACTGTTCTCAACCTTTCCTTGACTACTTGTCGGTGGGCGCAGTTATATTGAATATGTCGAACGAATGTTCGATGTCGGCGATCCGGCGAAGAGCTCGAGGGAAGCGAGACTCGCCGGGTTCCGACCTTAGAGCTTCATCGTTGTCCGGGCGTGTCGGTAGTGCCTAATCTGTACCACCGAATCCGAAGTGTCAGATCGGACGACCGCGTGAGGCAAGTCGAACGGGAGGTGTTCGAGAATGGCTACCAAAGTTCTTCGTGCTGTCGTACGTCCGCCGGTATCGCCTCGCGCCAGAGCGTTGCTCTGTAGAGCGGACGGTCTGCTGTCTCGGTCGGTCGGCGCCGCGGATTCCGCTGAGATGTTTCTCGACTGCTATATGGCGGCTCTGCGCGGCGCGGCTTCGGTCCTCGAGGCGACGCCGATCGCCGCGTCGCGAGCGCGCTCGCGAAGTGCCTGGGTGTTGATGGCCAAGGCGGCGCCCGTGCTCGACTCCTGGGCCGAGTATTTCTCTGGTTTCTCGGCGACCAGGGCGGCGGTCCAGGCGGGCTTGTCCCGATCGATCGACGAGAACGATGCTGACGAATTTTACCGCGAAGTAGGTCGATTCCTTCAAGTGGTGGAGGAGTACATCGGAGCCGATTCGCGACTCGACAGACAGGGAGTCAGTCCACACCCGATGTCTGCTTAAATGCCGTGATCGGTCGCCGGTCGGCGTAACGGCGCCCGTGGCAGCTGCCGCAGATCAGCGAGTTCCGAGTGCAGATTGTGGCGTTGGGCTGGGAAACTTCGAACATTCTCAGGAACACATATCGCGAGTAGGTGGTAAGCAGGCGATTCTGCTCGTATTATCGACAGTAGGTAGCCGCCAAGGTCAGCTTCCCGTCGTTTCGCACCCGAAATGACTTTCAATTTCTGTTCAGGGGGAGGTACCGTGCCACTCTCCGAGCACGAGCAGCGCATGCTCGATCAAATCGAGAGCGCTCTCTACGCCGAGGATCCCAAATTCGCCTCGCACGTACGAAGCGGCCGCATGCGTACGGCATCGAGCAAACGCCGTTTTCAAGCGGCCGCATTGTTCGCGCTGGGGCTTGTTCTTCTGATCGCCGGGGTGGCATTGCCATTCAAGCCCGGCGGTTTTCCTGTGATAAGCCTCGTTGGCTTCGTCCTGATGTTCGGGGCAGGCGTGCTGTTCCTTCTCGGCGGATCACGCAAAGCTGCAACGCCGTCCGACGGCGACGCATCGAGTGTGAGCGGGTCCAATTCCGGGTCCGGTCCGAGAAGCACGGGGCAGAAGTCCAAGTCTGCCCGTAAAGGCGGAGGCTTCGCGTCGCGCATGGAAGATCGGTTCCGTCGGCGGTTCGAGCAGGAGTGAACACTGTGCGCGCGATCGCAGTCTGATGGACGCGATCGTCGCCCACAGCGGTTGACGACACAGAACGCGCGGCTTTGACTACGCGTGGTGCTGAAGAACGCGAAAGCGGTGTTCCATCGAAAGATGGGGCGCCGCTTTTTTGCTGTCCACATCGCTTTCGCCCCACGGGCCGAGGTCGAACCGGGAAACCCCCACTTGGCCCCACCGTCGCTCGTTCGATGATCCGTAGTGATCGGGGCGGGGTACTCGAATGGCTGTTCCGTCGTCGTTGCTCACGTAGAAGAGTCCGGGATCCGAACCAGGCGCGCCGCTGACACGAATACTCCCCACAGCCTTCCACTGCTTTGAGCTGCACTTTTATGACGCAGACGAGAAATGAATACCCGTCAAGGATTGATAGTGGGGGGAAGTGGGGTAAAGTGGTGGACAGCGAAGGGTTCAGGTAGGAGGTGTTGAGTGTTCCTCGGTACCTACACGCCAAAGCTCGACGACAAAGGTCGGTTGACATTGCCGGCGAAGTTCCGTGAAGCGCTTTCTGGAGGTGTGATGGTGAGCAAAGGGCAGGATCACAGCCTCGCTGTCTATACCCCGGAGGAATTCGCCGAGCGGGTTCGCAAACTCACCGAAGCCTCACGCTCGAATCCCGTCGCACGTGCATACATCAGGCAGTTGGGTGCCGGCACCGACGAGCAGCAACTCGACGGGCAGGGGCGGATCATGATCAGCGCCGATCATCGGCGCTACGCGAATCTTGGACGCGAAGTCGTCGTCAACGGTTCCATCGAGTTCATCGAGATCTGGAACCAAGAGTCCTGGACTCGCTATTCGGAGGAAAGCGAACAGAGCTTCTCCGACGCCTTCGACGAATCCCTCGGAGGGATTATGTAGCCCTCCGAATCACCACCGAGTGCCGCGAGGCCTCTGCCCGATCAGAACCCTGACGTTCTTCCCCAACGCCAGGTTTCACAGATCAGGACCCTGACGTTCTTCCCCAACGCCAGGATCCCTATCGGACAGGGACCTCGAAGCATTCGGCACCGTTCATCTCTACGATCCGCTCGCCGAGCACAAGGTGCGCCAAGCAAGACCGGGAGGAATCATTGTGGAAGGCGAGTCTCAGCCGCCCGTCCCGGACAACTCTCCTGACAGTTCTGGGAATACCGTAGGACTGTCGCAGGGATCCAATGCATCGAATACCTCACGTGCCAAGCATATTCCGGTTCGGTTAGGCCGAGCCGACGACCTGCTCGGTCCAGCATTGACCGCAGTAGGCCCCGGTGGAGAAGGCAGCGTCATGATCGACGCCACCCTCGGGCTCGGGGGCCACTCCGAGCACTTTTTGCGCACCTACCCCGGCGTTCGTCTGATCGGTCTCGACCGGGATCCAGCCGCTCTCGATCTCGCGAGTCGGCGCCTATCCGAATTCTCCGACAGAACAACGTTCGTACATACGACGTACGACGGAATCGGTGCCGCGCTCGAAGAGGCAGGTCTTCCCGAGTGCGAGTCGGTACATGCGATTCTGTTCGACCTCGGTGTTTCGTCGATGCAGTTGGATGAGGCCGAACGTGGCTTCGCCTACTCGATAGACGCGCCTCTGGACATGCGGATGGACTCGACGGTGGGAATTACCGCCGCGGATATCCTCAATACCTACAGTCATGGCGACATCGCACGAGTGCTCAGTACCTATGGTGAAGAGCGGTTCGCGGGTCGTATCGCATCGGCGATACTTCGTCGTCGAGCGGTCACACCCTTCACCACGAGCGGTGCCCTGGTGGAACTTCTCTACGATTCGATTCCGGCCGCGACCCGCCGCACGGGCGGGCATCCTGCCAAGCGCACTTTTCAGGCTCTGCGCATCGAGGTGAACGGTGAACTCGATTCGTTGGAGAAGGCAGTGCCTGCCGGTCTGGATGCACTCTCGATCGGCGGACGAGTGGTGTTCATGTCCTACCAGTCGCTCGAGGATCGCGTAGTCAAGAAGGAGCTTGCTCCTCGGGTCAAATCTCGTAGCCCGGAGGGCCTTCCGGTGGAGCTCCCCGGGATGGGTCCTGAGTTCGCCCTGCTTACCCGAGGAGCCGAACGCGCCTCGGATCAAGAAATCGAAGACAACCCGCGTTCGGCGCCTGTGCGCCT
>JBBPZN010000030.1:0-44730 GCA_038198705.1 Mycobacteriales bacterium | reverse complement strand
CGCGTTCGGTGAGTCTCTGTGCGATTCGGAAGGTGTTCTGATTTCGCGGGCAGGTAGCGAGGACACCGACAAGGTTCGCAAGCAGTTGATCGCTCGCGTGCAGGGCGTCGTGTTCGCTCAGCAGTACCTCATGCTCGATTACGACTGCCCGAAGTCCATTCTTGACGAGGCCGTCAAGATCACGCCCGGCATCGAATCCCCGACGCTCTCACCGATGGTCGACGACAACTGGGTTGCGGTGCGGGCAATGGTGTCTCGCAAGGTGCACAACAGTGTCATGGACGAGCTGGCGGACCTGGGAGCGAAAGCTATTCTCGCTTCGGATATCAGGTCCTGCCGCGCCTTCTGACCGGTCGGTCCTCGTCCTTATGGGCGCGGTCTGACCAGCACTGTCTGTGCGATACGTCCGATCGGCCCTCGTTCGTCGTGTAGCACACCGGCAGACATTGCGAACCCATCTGGCCCGGTGGACGTTTCGGCCGAAATCCCGACCCACTCACCCTCCGGTACTCGGAAGATGTGCACGGTGAGATCGGTATTGAGGAAGGTCCACCGGTTCAGGTCGAGTTTGGCACCGATACCGTTCGCGATATCGGCGATCGAGAACAATCTTTCGAGGGGCGTCATCTCCTCGCCCAATACCAAAGCCGGTGTAGGCCTTGCCCATACCTGTCCTGGTCCGTTACCGCCCAGTTCGGTGAGCGCGAAGATCTCGATGTTGTCGAGATACCCGGACTTCCACATTCCTCCCCAGTTGTGACTTGTCCCCTCCGACAATGGTTTCAAGGATGCGTCGGCTTGGTGGGACTCGCTCGAGGTGTCGACGGTGGTCATGCGCCACGCTGTGCCTCGGGCAACCGCGCGTTCGACACCCTCGCGGACAACACCGTCCCGATCGACTCGGTCAGGAGACCGAGCCCATAATTCGGCGACGACAAGTTCGATGTTCGCGCCCGGTCGATCGACCCAGGAACGAACCTCGATGTCCGAGATGGGCACGGGGCCGAGCAATTCGACGACGACCCGGCTCACGCGTACGTCCTCGCGCGGTGCGACGCGCTCGAGAGCGCGAACGAGCAAGGCCGACGGAGGTGCGCCGTGCTGCATGGTCGGTGCCCACAAGCTCACCGTGCGACGAGTCGTGGAGAAAACCTCGTTGCCCTGAGCGTTGAACCCTAGGGGCACGAAGAATGCGTCCGGCTCGGTCTCGGCAGCGGGGGTCTCGGAGTTCGGGGTGTGCTCGCTCGAGGTCACAGGCTCATCTCCGAGACGAGCAAGTTCTGATCCTGAAGTTCGTCAGGCCACCCTGGATAGACCGGGGGAGTGCCACCGAACTCAGGACATACGGCCTGGTGATCGCACCACCCGCACAGCTTGGTTCGCTTCGGTCGAAAGTCGCCGGACTGCCCAGCCTCGAGAATTGCCTTCCATATCGCCGACAGCATCCGTTCGAACCGAATCAGTTCTTCCTCGTCGGGTGCGTAGGTCAGCGACTTCTTGTCACCGAGATACATCAATTTGAGCTGGGAGGGTACGACGCTGCGCATCCGCATGATCATCAGTGCGTAGAACTTCATCTGGAAGAGCGCCTTGGCCTCGGTGAACTCACGAGGAGACTTGCCGGTCTTGTAGTCGACGACGCGGATCATGCCGTTGGGTGCAACATCGATTCGATCAATGAAACCGCGAAGAGGAGTGCCGTCGGCCAGTTCGATCTCCACTCGTTGTTCACAAGACTCCGGATCGAATCTGGTCGGATCTTCCATCTCGTAGTACCCGGCCACCAGCGCCCGCGCTTGGTCGAGAAGTGTCTCGCGTTCTTTACCTTCGAACAGTGCGTCCAGTTCCGGTGATTCTTCGAGCACACGTTCCCACGCGGGGGACACCAACTCGACCGCAGTGACGGAATCTCTTGTCTCGGTTGGCATTGCGTACAACGCTTCGAGTGCAGCGTGAACGACGGTTCCTTTGACCTGAGCTGTGGTGGACTTCTCGGGAAGACGATCCACTGCTCGAAATCGGTAGAGCAAAGGACACTGTTTGAAGTCGTTCGCGCGGGAGGGCGACAGTGCGGGCCTACTCCGACGCGGACGTGGCTGCGCCGGCAATTCCAAAATACTCACATAGGGCAGGGTAAGCCCCTGCCCCGACAGAATCGGGGAAGGCCGTAGTCTGGGCGGTCGAGTCGCTTCCGAATATCCGGATCGGCGGCCGCCTTCTCATGCAGACTCACGCGCGGGCGGATGGTTGTGGTGCAAGTACTAGAAAGTGGGAATGGCTGTGTCTTCGGACGAGAGCGTGTCTTCGGACGAAATCGAATCATCCGAGGAGGCTTTCGCATCCGACCCAGTTCCTGCATCCGAATCAGCTCCCACACACGATGCGGCTCCTGAGCCCACCGAGAGTGCCGGACCCGCCAGGAGCGGACCGTTCCGCACCGGCGACAGAGTCCAGCTGACCGACGGCAAGGGCAGGCACTACACGGTGGTACTCGAGCCCGGCAAGGAGTTCCATACTCATCGCGGCGGAATCACCCACGACAAGCTCCTCGGTGCCGACGAGGGCAGCGTCGTCACGTCCGTGAACGGCACGCCGTATTTGGCGCTGCGCCCACTGTTGACCGACTACGTTTTGTCGATGCCGCGCGGCGCACAGGTCATCTACCCCAAGGATGCTGCGCAGATCGTCCACGAGGGCGACGTGTTTCCCGGAGCGCGCGTATTGGAGGCCGGAGCGGGTTCCGGTGCGCTGACGTGTTCACTGCTTCGGGCGGTCGGATCCGAGGGCACCGTCATCTCGTACGAAATCAGGCAGGACCACGCCGACTATGCCGTGAAGAACGTCGAAACATTCTTCGGCGAGCGGCCGTCGAACTGGGATTTGACCGTAGCCGACATCGATCAGTTCGCCGCGGATCATCCCGGTGAGACGGTGGACCGCGCAATTCTCGACATGCTCGCGCCGTGGGATGCCCTGCCCGCCGTCGCGGATGCGATCGTCCCCGGCGGGGTGTTGATCGTCTACGTCGCGACGGTAACGCAACTCTCACGCGTCGTCGAAGCTCTGCGCGCGCAAGAATGCTGGACCGAACCGAAGTCGTGGGAGTCCATCGTCCGCGGTTGGCACGTCGTGGGATTGGCGGTGCGCCCCGAGCATCGTATGCAAGGGCACACCGCATTCCTGATCAGCGCTCGCAAACTGGCAGCCGGGACCGTTACCCCGAAGCCGCAGCGTCGATCCGGCAAGGGCTGACGGATCGAGTTGCCTGGCTGTCGGCGCTGCACACGGTGGACGTCGTTTTCGGGTGTCTCGACGGTGGAGTCCGAACTGTGATCAGCGTGATCGGAATCTTCGCTGTCGCTGCTACAGGAAACGGCCGTCAGATCGAGGGGTTCAATCGGGCACCGAGAGCTTACTCATCTTTGCTGGTCGAGCCTGTTTCTGGCGGCATGCTCGGGTCCCTAGGTCAGGTGAGGCTAACATGACGTTGCAAAGTCTTCGATGGTCCTATTCGTCACCCGGCCGACAACACTCGAACGCGTCCACACGCGCTTTGGTCGCTGTGCCGGTAGCGTTGAAAGATCGGACTGGGAGGAGTCGCTCATGAGCTCAACGGACAATCCAGAATCGGCTGCGGCACGGGCGGAACTCGACGAGCTTCGTACCGAGGCTGCGGCATTACGGCGACAACTCGGTCAACTCGGGGAATCGCCGGAGCGTGTCCGTGAACTCGAGACCCGTATCGACTCGCTGTCGCTACGAAACTCGAAATTGATGGACACCCTCAAGGAAGCGCGTCAGCAACTCATCGCGCTGCGTGAAGAAGTCGATCGGCTCGGACAGCCCCCCAGCGGTTACGGCATCTTGATGGCGGTGCACGAGGACGACACGGTGGACGTGTTCACTTCCGGTCGCAAAATGCGGCTTACGTGTTCGCCCAACGTCGAGGCAGAATCACTGGCGCCCGGCCAGACAGTGAGGTTGAACGAGGCGCTGACGATCGTCGAGGCGGGATCGTTCGAGCAAGTCGGGGAGATCTGTTCGCTCCGAGAGCTGCTCGGTGACGGCAGCCGCGCTCTGGTCGTAGGTCACGCGGACGAAGAGCGTGTCGTGTGGCTCGCCAAGCCGCTGTTCGACATGGTCGACGACACCCTTCCCCAAGATCCGGACGAGCCGTCCCGCAAACTGCGGCCCGGCGATTCGCTCCTGGTGGATACCAAAGCTGGATACGCCTTCGAGCGTGTACCCAAGGCCGAGGTCGAGGATTTGGTGCTCGAAGAGGTGCCGGACGTCGGATACGAAGATATCGGTGGTCTCGGCCGCCAGATCGAGCAGATCCGCGACGCGGTGGAGCTTCCGTTCCTCCACAAGGATCTGTTCCGCGAGTACTCCCTGCGGCCGCCCAAGGGCGTACTGCTCTACGGCCCACCCGGCTGCGGTAAAACGCTGATCGCGAAGGCTGTCGCGAACTCGCTCGCGAAGAAGATTGCCGAATCTCGCGGCCAGGACGCCAAGGAAGCAAAATCGTTCTTCCTGAACATCAAAGGTCCCGAGCTGCTGAACAAGTTCGTCGGTGAAACCGAACGGCATATCCGGTTGATCTTCCAACGTGCTCGTGAAAAGGCTTCCGAGGGTACGCCCGTCATCGTGTTCTTCGACGAGATGGATTCCATCTTCCGTACGCGTGGCTCTGGGGTGTCCTCGGATGTTGAGACAACGGTCGTCCCACAGCTTCTCGCCGAGATCGACGGCGTCGAGGGACTCGAGAACGTCATCGTCATCGGTGCGTCCAACCGTGAAGACATGATCGATCCGGCGATTCTTCGTCCCGGCCGGCTCGATGTGAAGATCAAGATCGAGCGCCCCGATGCCGAGTCGGCTCAGGACATCTTCTCGAAGTACCTGACCGATTCACTACCGGTCAATGCTGATGACCTCGCAGAATTCGGCGGAGATCGGACTGCTTGCATTCGGGCGATGATCGAACGTGTGGTGGACCGAATGTACGCGGAAAGCGACGACAATCGGTTCCTCGAAGTGACCTACGCCAATGGAGACAAGGAAGTCCTGTACTTCAAGGACTTCAACTCCGGTGCCATGATCCAGAACATCGTCGACCGTGCGAAGAAGTACGCGATCAAGTCTGTTCTCGAGTCGGGGACCCCTGGACTTCGCGTTCAGCATCTCTTCGATTCGATCGTCGACGAATTCGCCGAGAACGAGGACTTGCCCAACACCACGAACCCAGACGACTGGGCTCGGATCTCAGGGAAGAAGGGCGAGCGGATCGTCTACATTCGCACCCTGGTCACCGGCAAGAACGCAAGTGCTTCCCGCGCGATCGACACCGAATCGAACACGGGGCAGTACCTGTAGCAACCGAGTTTCTCGTTGGTAATATCGCCGTCCAGAACTGCTCGACGCACACGCCGCTCGTTCGGTAGGTGCGTCGAGCAGTTCTGATTTCGCGAAGAAACGGCCGGTCGCCCTCGGTGATACGACGCAATGCTGCGCCGGTATCGATCCGGTTCGGCCTGGTCGTTCGATTGCAGACCCAGCCATCACCTAGGCTCGGATGTATGGAGCGCATCATTGGCATCGAGGTCGAGTACGGAATCTCCTCCCCAACCGATCCAACGGCCAACCCGATTCTCACGTCCACTCAGGCAGTGCTGGCCTATGCAGCCGCAGCCGGAGTGCCTCGGGCGAAGCGAACCCGCTGGGACTACGAGGTCGAGTCGCCCCTGCGTGACGCTCGTGGATTCGATCTCGGCCGTTTCAGCGGACCTGCGCCGATCATCGATGCCGACGAGATCGGCGCCGCAAACATGATTCTGACCAACGGTGCAAGGCTGTACGTCGACCACGCACATCCGGAGTACTCGGCACCAGAAGTACGCGATCCGCTCGATGCAGTCATCTGGGACAAGGCAGGCGAGAGGGTGATGGAGGCCGCGGCACGGCATGCCTCCAGCGTGCCCGGTGCCCCGCGACTCCAGCTGTACAAGAACAACGTCGACGGCAAAGGCGCGTCATATGGAACTCACGAGAACTACCTCATGTCCCGCGCGACACCTTTCTCGGCTGTCATTGCCGGCCTGTCTCCGTTCTTCGCATCCCGTCAGGTCTTCACCGGATCGGGCCGGGTAGGTATAGGTCAATCCGGTGACGAAGCAGGCTTCCAACTCTCGCAACGCGCCGACTACATCGAGGTCGAAGTTGGCCTCGAAACGACACTCAAGCGCGGAATCATCAATACCCGGGACGAACCGCATGCAGATGCAGACAAGTACCGGAGACTGCACTGCATCATCGGCGACGCCAACCTTGCCGAGATGGCGACCTATTTGAAGGTGGGAACGACAGCGCTCGTCCTCGACATCATCGAGGCAGGCGTCGATCTCTCGGACCTTCAGCTTGCGCGTCCCGTCACCGCAGTTCACCAGATCAGCCACGACCCGACACTGCGGCAGACCGTCGCACTCACCGACGGTCGAGAACTGACAGCATTGGCATTGCAGCGGATCTACCATCAACGCGTCGCCAAGTTCGTAGCCGCAGAAGGCAACGACGACCCACGGGTTGCGGACATCCTCGAGAAATGGGCGATGGTCCTCGACCTACTCGAACGCGACCCGATGGAATGCTCAGATCTGCTCGACTGGCCGGCGAAACTTCGCCTGCTCGAAGGGTTTCGGCAGCGCGAAGGCCTCGGTTGGTCAGCGCCGCGGCTGCATCTCGTGGATCTTCAATACTCGGATGTGCGGCTCGACAAAGGCCTTTACAACCGACTCGTCGCGCGCGGGTCCATGCAGCGTCTCGTCACCGAGCAGCAGATCCTAGACGCAGTGAGCAACCCACCGACCGACACCAGAGCCTATTTTCGCGGTGAGGTCCTACGTAAATTCGGCGCCGATATCGCAGCCGCAAGCTGGGACTCGGTGATCTTCGACCTCGGCGGCGATTCGCTGGTACGAATACCGACCCTGGAACCGCTGCGGGGCAGCAAAGCGCATGTAGGGGCACTCCTCGAGTCCGCCGACACTGCCGCAGAACTCGTCGATCAACTCACCACCTGACCCGCAGGCTCCGCTCCTGTTCATATCGGTCACTCCGCGGGCTTCGCTCCTGCCTGATCTCGGTCACTCCGCGGGCTTCGCTCCTGCCTGATCTGGTGTCTTGCCGCCCGTCCCAGCGCCGAATCGGTAGGGTGAAGGTCCGAGCAGGTACTGCGAATACGTAAGGAGGTCGGCGACTATGGCTCGAGAGCAGACACGACGCTCTGGCGGTGGCGACGGCGACGACGAGGTCACCGGTGAGGCCGGCGGTGGTCAGGAACGGCGCGAGAAGCTGGCAGAGGAAACCGACGACCTACTCGACGAGATCGACGACGTGCTCGAAGAAAACGCCGAAGACTTCGTACGTGCTTACGTTCAGAAGGGCGGCCAGTGAGGTTGGACCGGACGGCGTCTGTGCTCGATGATCTGCTGCCGACATTCGGCTCGCATCACTCTTCGTTCACCGACCACCTACGTGATCATGCACCGCACCTGCTTCCGGGAAATAGATTTTCACCGGAAGCAGGTGCGGATCCACGCGGAAGTGCAGGCGATTTCGTGACGATGTCGGATCTGGCGCCCCACGGTACGACGATCGTCGCGGTTACCTTTGCCGGTGGCGTTCTCATTGCCGGCGATCGTCGTGCGACGCAGGGCAATCTCATTGCCAACCGGGACATGCAGAAAGTATTCGTCACGGACGAATACTCGGCGGCGGGCATTGCTGGGACTGCAGGCATCGCAATCGAACTCGTGCGTCTGTTCACCGTCGAACTCGAACACTACGAGAAGATCGAGGGCGTTCCGCTTACGTTCAACGGTAAGGCGAGCAAGCTGTCATCGATGGTCCGTAGCAACCTGGGTGCCGCAATGCAGGGCCTGGCAGCGGTGCCCCTGCTGGTCGGATTCGACGTCGACGCAGCCGATCCCGAGGTTGCTGGTCGCATCGTTTCTTACGACGTGGTCGGCGGCAGGTACGAAGAGCGATCCGGTTATCACTCGGTGGGTTCAGGATCACTTTTCGCGAAATCGGCACTGAAGAAGCTGATTTCACCGGGTATGGACGAAGAAGCCGCGCTGCGTGCAGCCGTGGAATCCCTCTTCGACGCAGCAGATGACGACTCCGCGACTGGTGGACCGGACGTGACGCGCGGAATCTATCCGACTGCCGTCACCATCACGAGTGTCGGTGCGGTCGATATTGCTGAATCACGCATTGCCGATGCCGCTCGGGCAGTAATAGCCGAGCGCGCTCAGGACGGGGGGCTTTCGTCATGACGATGCCGTATTACGCATCTGCCGAGCAGATCATGCGCGATCGCTCGGAGCTGGCACGCAAAGGCATCGCACGAGGTCGAAGTGTCATCGTCTTGACCTTCGCCGAGGGTGTGTTGTTCGTCGCCGAGAACCGCTCGTCGGCACTCCACAAGGTGAGCGAACTCTACGACCGACTCGGTTTCGCAGCCGTAGGCAAGTACAACGAGTTCGAAAACCTCCGCAAGGCTGGGATTCTGCACGCTGATACCAAGGGTTACACCTACGACCGGCGTGACGTCACCGGACGTTCTCTCGCCAAGACCTACGCCCAGGCGCTCGGCACGATCTTCACCGAGCAACTCAAGCCGTACGAGGTGGAGATCTGTGTTGCCGAGGTAGGTCACTCCGACGAGCCGTCGTCGACGCAGCTGTACCGAATCACCTATGACGGTTCGATCGTCGACGAGAAGGAGTTCATCGTCATGGGCGGCACGACCGAACCGATCGTGACCGCGTTGCGGATGTCCTACCGGCCGGGTCTCGACCTCAGCGCTGCGGTGAAGATCGCAGTCGACGCACTTGCGCAGGGCACGGTGTCGACGACTACGACCACGAACGGTGCCGACTCCGAGAAGAAAGTTCTCGAAGTCAGTTCCCTCGAAGTCGCCGTTCTCGATCAAGCTCGCCCCCGGCGTGCATTTCGACGCATAGCGGGCCCGGCGTTGCAGGAAATGTTGCCGGATCTCGCATCGACTTCCGAGTCCTCGACGCCTGATTAAGTAATTGTGGACCGGCCTCGTGCGCTACCTGTCGCGGTAGAGTGCGAGGCCGTTGTCTTCGGTCGAGAATGCGAATTCGCTACCGTCAGCGCTCACTTCACCGTCGGTCGCGAGTGCAACCTCAGAGCCGTCGACTTTCACACTCAACTTTCGAGCGACGGAATGCATATAGGTTGCCGAAGTTCCGAGCGTGCCGGTCAACGCTGCGATCAGCAGTCTCGTACGTGACAGAAATGGCTTGGATGGTAGATACCTAACATCGAGCGTGCCAGAACCGATGGAGCGCCGAGACATGGGCACTTGATCGCTGGGGTGGTACTGGCCGTTGCCGACGAACAGCATCCACACTGCTCTAGGCTGGCCGTCGAGGGAAATCTTCAAGGGTTCCGCCGCCGCCAGCACGCGGATCATCGATACCGCCGCTGCCGGCCATTTACCGATCTTGCCTTCCAAGCGTTCTCGAAGTCGTACGGAATCCGGATACCCGCCGAACGTTGCCGTATTGACGAAATGCACTGACCGTGAGCCGTCGACGATCACCGATGCCAGGTCGACCCGCGATGCGTATCCACTCTCGATGGCGTGCACCGTCGCTTCGACGCTGGCTACCCCGGCGTCTCGGGCGAAATGGTTGAGCGTTCCTCCAGGGAATACTGCAAGCGGGAGTTCGTGTGTGACAGCTGATTCCGCCACGGTAGCAATCGTACCGTCGCCGCCGCACACTCCGAGTGCTCGTGGCATGCCGCGACTGATTCGCTCTTCGAGCTGTTCGTTGAAATCGGAGCCGGAATCAGGTGTGAACAGTTCGGCTTCGGGGAGCATCTTGCTGATCACCGCGGACGTGTCGTCGCTCGTGCCGGCCCCCGGATTACAAAGAACGAGCAGTCCTTTTCCCTTCGGCAAGGCGGGCGCTTCGATGGAAGTGCCGAGCTGTGCTGCTTTCTCTGTGCGAACCGCCCACCACCTTTTGGTCGACAGGGCGATACCCGTGCCCAGGGCAGCACCTGCGACGACGTCGGAGGGCCAGTGGACGCCCGTGTGCACCCTCGAATAGCAGACTGCGACTGCGAGCGGAGCCACAATCGCTCCCGCCAGCGGTGATTCGAGCGACACACCGACGACGAATGCCGCCGCCGATGCGGAGTGCCCGGACGGGAACGAGGACGACTCGGGTGGAGACCACATACGCCGGACGAGTGGAGTCCGCTCGAATCCTGGCCTGGTGCGGGGTAGGAGTGGCTTGAAAACGCCGTTTGCGACTGCACTTGCGCCGGCGACGGCAAGAAGTCCGCGAACAGCGCCACGACGCGTCGGGCCGGGGCGAGCAGCGAGCAGGCCTGCTGAGGCCGCCCACAGAAGACTGTGATTCGCGGCCGTACTGAGTTCGCGCAACACTGGATCGGCAGCGGACGCGCGGCTCACGGCAATGCGATCGAACACTCTTACGTCCCAGGTATGGATCAGGTCGGGTAGTCGCGATGGCCTGTGCTTCACAGTTCGAGCCTATGCGGAGCGATTGGACACGACAGAAGTCGGGACGTTCGGACCCCAGGTAGGTGCTGGGTCGTTGTACTGTCGAAGTGTGCAACGACGAATTATGGGCATCGAGACCGAGTTCGGTGTGACATGTACCTTTCACGGGCACAGGCGGCTGAGTCCCGACGAAGTGGCGCGCTACCTGTTTCGCCGCGTCGTGTCCTGGGGCCGTAGCTCCAACGTTTTTCTTCGCAACGGTGCGCGGTTGTACCTCGACGTCGGTTCGCATCCGGAGTACGCGACGGCCGAGTGCGACAGCCTTCTGCAGCTCGTCACGCACGACCGAGCCGGTGAGCGCGTGCTCGAAGACCTGCTGATCGACGCGGAGCAGCGTCTCGCCGAAGAAGGTATCGGCGGCGATATCTACCTGTTCAAGAACAACACCGATTCGGCTGGCAACTCCTACGGCTGCCACGAGAACTTTCTGGTGGCACGCGCTGGGGAGTTCTCCCGAATCTCCGACGTCTTGCTGCCTTTCCTGGTGACTCGCCAATTGATCTGTGGTGCCGGCAAGGTCTTGCAGACCCCCAAAGCTGCGACGTTCTGCCTCTCTCAGCGGGCCGAACACATCTGGGAAGGTGTGTCCTCCGCGACTACGCGTTCACGACCGATCATCAACACCCGAGACGAACCACACGCCGATGCCGAGAAGTACCGGCGTCTGCATGTGATCGTCGGTGACTCGAACATGTCCGAGTCGAGCACCATGCTCAAGGTCGGTACCGCTGCGCTCGTTCTGGAAATGATCGAGGCAGGCGTATCCTTCCGAGACTTCGCTCTGGACAACCCGATTCGGGCGATTCGCGAGGTAAGCCACGATCTGACCGGCCGGAAGCCTGTCCGTCTGGCCGGTGGCCGTCAGGCCAGCGCATTGGAGATCCAGCGTGAGTACTACGCGAGAGCTGTCGAACACCTGAAGTCCCGCGAACCCGACCCACAGGTAGAGCAAGTGGTCGATCTATGGGGCCGCACTCTCGACGCCGTGGAAGCGCAGGACTTTGCGAAGGTCGACACCGAGATCGACTGGGTGATCAAGCGCAAGCTGTTCCTGCGCTATCAGGACCGTTACTCGATGGAACTGTCGGATCCGAAAATCGCCCAGCTCGACTTGGCGTATCACGACATCAAGCGCGGTCGCGGGGTGTTCGACGTTCTTCAACGCAAAGGCTTGGTCAAACGCATCACCGAAGACGAACAAATCGACGAGGCGGTCAATGTGCCACCGCAAACGACTCGCGCGAAGCTGCGGGGCGAATTCATCACCGCCGCGCAGGAAGCGGGACGCGACTTCACCGTCGACTGGGTACATCTCAAGCTCAACGACCAGGCACAGCGCACCGTGCTGTGCAAAGATCCGTTCCGTTCGGTCGACGAACGGGTGGAGCGTCTGATCGCTTCGATGTAGCGGGTCGCGTATCGACCATTAGGCTGCCATGGTGGCGATCACCAAAGTCGAGCGGTTGATGAACCTGGTCATCTGTCTTCTGTCGACGCGGCAGTTCGTGACCGCGGAGCGGATCCGAGACAGCGTCGCAGGGTACGGAGACTCGGGGACCGACGAAGCGTTCAGTCGTATGTTCGAGCGAGACAAGAACGAGCTCCGCGATCTCGGCGTTCCGTTGGAGACCGGACTTGCTGCCGGCTCGGGAGGGGTCGAGGGGTATCGGATCAATCGAGATGCCTATGAGCTCCCGGACATCGATCTCAGCCGAGAAGAAGCCGCGGCCGTCGCCGTCGCCGTGCAATTGTGGGAGTCCCCGGAGTTGACTTCTGCAGCGCAAAGCGCGCTCCTCAAGCTACGTGCCGCAGGCATTCAGGTCGATCAGGACCAATCGGCGGCATCGGTCACCGCGGTTCCAGCGCGCACCAGAGGCTCCGAACCTGCGCTCGGGGCATTGCTCTCGGCAATCGACGCGGGGCGGTCCGTCCGTTTCGAGCATCGAGGCTCCACCACAGACCCGTTCGTCACTCGCACCGTGCAACCGTGGGGCGTCGTCACGTTTCGCGGGCGGTGGTACCTGGTGGGGCATGACGTCGATCGCGACGACATTCGGACGTTCCGGTTGTCGCGGATCGGCGATGATGTTTCCATCTTCGGGCGCACAGGAAGTGTTCGAAAGCCCGAGGGCATCGATCTTCAATCCATCGTCGAACGAGTTGCCGGAACCGCGGAGGTCAGCGGATCGGCAACCGTCTGGGTTGTCGACGACGCCGCATTCGAGATCAGAAGACTGGGAACTGTGCTGGAGGAACGCACGGTCGGCGGAAGAAGCGGATCGGTCGTACAGATCCCGGTGCGTTCGTGGGAATGGGTGACCCGTCTCGTGGCAGGGCACGGGGGTGATGCTTTGGTGCTGGATCCGCCAGAGCTACGCGCCGACGTCATTCGTGCGCTGCGTTCAGCAGCGGTCGCGGCGTCACGGTGAGCGCGCGACTGTCGGTGCGGTTGGCCCGACTCCTCAACATGGTGCCTTTCTTCCTGGCCAATCCGGGCCTGAGCGCAGCCGAAGCAGCGCGCGAGCTCGGTGTATCCACCACGACCCTGATGACCGATCTGAATCAACTCTGGATGTGCGGATTGCCCGGTTACGGCCCCGGAGATCTCATCGACCTGTCCTTCTCCGAGGAAAGCATCGAGGTGACGTTCTCTGCCGGAATCGATCGTCCGTTGCGGCTGACGTCGACCGAAGCCACGGCCCTGCTCGTCGCGCTTCGCTCACTGACCTCGATGCCGGGGATGGTGGATCCGTCAGCGGCGCAGCGCGCAATCGCGAAGATCGAGGACGCGGCGGGAGCTGCTGCCGCTAACGTCCCCCGATCATCCGGGCAAGATTCGTCGACATCGGTACCGGAGAGCGAGGCCGCCGCCGCCATCCGCTCTGCCCTTCGGAATCGACATGCGCTCGACTTGACCTATTACTCCGCTTCACGTGACGCCGTGTCCGAACGAATCGTCGATCCGATCCGAACAGTCCTGATCGACGATCACAGCTACCTGCAGGCTTGGTGCCGTCGCGCCGAGGGAGTGCGACTGTTTCGATTCGATCGAATCGACAGCGCAGGCGAGCTTTCCGAGCCATCGCGCCCACCCGAGGGCGTGCCACAGGACGACAGTTTCGAGATCTTCAATGACGATCCGTCGCTCCCACAGGCACTTCTCGAGATCCAACCCAGTTTCGTGTGGGTGATGGACTACTACCCGATGACTCAGGTAGGTGCTGCGGCAGACGGCTCGATCACGGTGACGATGCGATTCGCGACCTTGGCGTGGATGACCCGTTTGACGCTTGGTTTTGGTACGGGGATCGCTGTGCTCGGACCGCCGGAACTGCAGCGCAGCGTCAACGAACGTGCCCATACCGCGCTGGCTGCCTATGCTGAGCTCGGAGAATGATTCGACGATGTTGGTTCGCACCGCTCGAGATCAATGAACTGACAGTTAACACTCGATTTCTTCGGGTCCGATTAGGTCTGATGTCGGGTACGCTCGAGATAACTGATTCTGGGAGGTACACATGGGAGCCTTGAGCCCGTGGCACTGGGCCATCGTCGCGGTGGTCGTCGTAATTCTGTTCGGTTCCAAGAAGCTGCCCGAAGCAGCTCGGGGACTGGGACGCTCGCTACGCATCTTCAAGAGCGAAGTGAAGGAAATGCAGAACGACGGCAAGGCCGAAGCTCCTGCCGCTCAACCTGCCGCGCCGACGCAGCTCAATCCTGCGGTGCCGGTCGACCCGCACGCCGTGGACGCTCATCCCGTCGACGGTGTGAGCAGCCGACCTGACACAAAGTCGGTCTGAGAAGAACGATACATAGCAAACCGGGGTGCTGACCAGCACCCCGGTTCACTGCTGAGCGAAGACAGAGAATGCGAATCCCGTTCGACCCAAGGCGAAGCAAGCGCCGACTGAATCCTGACGGC
This sequence comes from Mycobacteriales bacterium, assembly GCA_038198705.1. GTDB lineage: Bacteria > Actinomycetota > Actinomycetes > Mycobacteriales > Mycobacteriaceae > Rhodococcoides. The sequence goes on along the minus strand of JBBPZN010000030.1, from coordinate 30,181 downwards.
ACGATGTCGTTGGTCGATCACTTGTACGAGTTGCGGACTCGGTTGATGTGGGCTTTGTTGGCCGTTGCCGTCACGACTGCGTTCGGCTTCTTTTGGTACTCGCATACCCTGTTCGGCACCGAGAGCCTCGGTGACCTACTGCGAGGTCCCTATTGCTCACTCGATCCGAGTTTGAGAGCGGATCTGAGCAAGGACGATTCGTGCCGCTTGCTGGCTACCGGCCCATTCGATCAGTTCCTCCTCCGATTCAAGGTCGCGTTCACCGCCGGCGTGGTGCTGGCATGTCCTATTTGGCTCTACCAGCTGTGGGCGTTCATCACCCCTGGTCTATACGCGAAGGAACGCGGTTATGCGATCGCGTTCGTGTCTTCCGCGGCTGCACTGTTCGTCGCAGGTTCGATTCTCGCCTACTTCGTCGTGGCCAAGGGCCTGCACTTCTTACTTTCCATCGGCGACAACGTTCAGATCACGGCGCTCAGCGGTGACCAGTACTTCGGGTTCTTGATCAACTTGCTGATCATTTTCGGTGTCAGCTTCGAGATTCCGCTTCTGGTGGTGGCGTTGAATTTCGTGGGCATCTTGACCTACGACCGATTGAAAGCATGGCGCCGCGGACTGATTTTCGGACTGTTCGTCTTCGCTGCGATCGCAACGCCCGGACAAGACCCGTTCTCGATGTTGGCATTGGCGTTGGCACTTACGATCCTGTTCGAGATGGCAGTGCAGATCGCTCGCATTCACGACAGGCGTAAATTGCGCAAGAGTAGCGAGGAATGGGGTGATGTATCCGATGACGAAGCATCGTCGATCGATTTCACTGGATCCATCGAATCACCGAACAAGGTCGAGGCACCGAGCAAGGTCGAGGCACCCCGTCAACCCCAGCAGGACTTCACCGACACGATCTGACGTGATCGAGTGAGCGCCTCGACGTCCGAATTGCAGAAGTTCGCCGGTGAGCTGAGCTTTCCACTCGATCGTTTCCAAATCGATGCCTGTACGGCGTTGGAGGCAGGCCACGGCGTGCTGGTGTGCGCTCCCACCGGTGCGGGTAAAACGATTATCGGTGAGTTCGCCGTTCATCTCGCCCTCGCATCGGGTCGCAAGTGCTTCTATACGACTCCGATCAAAGCGCTGAGCAATCAGAAGTTCGCCGAGCTGACGGCACGGTACGGCCGGTCGACTGTCGGCCTGTTGACCGGTGACTCGAGCATCAATCCCGATGCTCCGATCGTCGTGATGACGACCGAAGTCTTGCGAAACATGCTCTATGCCAACTCGAATGCCCTTCGGGGACTGTCCCACGTGGTCATGGATGAGGTTCACTATCTCGCGGATCGGTTCCGGGGTGCGGTGTGGGAAGAGGTGATTCTTCATCTCTCGCAGGACGTTCGACTGGTCAGCCTGTCGGCGACCGTGAGCAACGCCGAGGAGTTCGGCGCGTGGATGGAGACGGTCCGGGGAGATACCACCGTCGTGGTGGACGAGAATCGACCGGTGCCGTTGTCGCAGCACATCATGGTCGGCCGCCGGTTGTTCGATTTGTTCGACAATCGCTCTCACTCCAGCGGGGGTGCGGCAAAACCTGTCGTCGACCGCGATCTGGTCCGCCATGTGAAGGAACGGCAGTCACTCGATTACGTCGACAGATGGCAAGCGCCCCATGGAAGAGGGCGCGGGCGTGGTGGACACGGAGCGAGTGCGAACAATCGCCCTCTGCCGCGGCCCGAAGTTATCGCTCGGCTAGATCAGGAAGGTCTACTCCCGGCGATCACTTTCATCTTCAGCCGTGCCGGTTGTGACGCCGCGCTGACGCAATGTCTGCGTTCCCGGTTGGTTCTCACGACGCCGGAGCAGGTCGAAGAGATTCGCTACATTGTCGAAAAGCACACTTCCGAGCTTCCCCGTCAGGATCTCGAAGTACTCGGCTTCTGGGAGTGGCGCGAGGCCCTCGAGCGGGGTCTCGCTGCCCATCATGCGGGCATGCTGCCGGTCTTCCGACATACGGTCGAAGAGCTGTTCGTCAAAGGCCTGGTCCGGGCAGTGTTTGCCACCGAAACCTTGGCTCTGGGTATCAATATGCCTGCACGCACCGTTGTGCTCGAGAAGCTGGTCAAGTTCAACGGCGAAACTCATGCGGAGTTGACTCCGGGGGAGTACACCCAGCTGACGGGTCGAGCGGGCCGCCGCGGCATCGATATCGAAGGTCATGCGGTCGTGCTGTGGCAGCCGGGAACCGAGCCGACCGAAGTAGCGGGTCTGGCATCGACCCGCACCTTTCCGCTGCGGAGTTCATTCCGCCCGGGCTACAACATGTCGATCAATCTGGTCGAACAGTTCGGAGCTGCCGACTCGCGCGCATTGCTGGAACGCTCGTTTGCCCAGTTTCAAGCGGACCGATCTGTCGTCGGTCTCGTTCGCGGCATCGAGCGCAACGATGTGACTCTGACCCAGTTGGGTGCGCGACTGGGTGGACCGGAGGGCGAATACTTCGAGTACGCCAAACTGCGGGAACGACTGAAGGACCGCGAGAAAACCCTCGAGCGTCAGGGACGGCAGGACCGAAGGGACAATGCCGTCGAATCGCTACGAACTCTCAAGCGTGGCGACGTCGTATCCGTTCCCAGCGGCAAACGCAGCGGGTTGGCTGTTGTCCTCGAGCCCGATGACGACCTCACCGATCCTCGGCCCCTGGTTCTGACCGAGGACAAGTGGGCCGGACGAGTGTCGGCTGCCGACTTCCCCTCTCCTGCAGACTCGTTGGGCGCGATGCGTTTGCCTCGTTACGTCGATCATCGAACGGCGAGGACTCGGCGTGATTTGGCGGCGGCGTTGCGTTCGACCGGCATCTCCGTGCCATCGGATCACCGACGCCGTAAATCCACGGCGGCCGACGACCGCGAACTCGCCACGTTGAGGCGGAGCATACGTTCGCATCCAGTTCATTCGAGGTCCGATCGTGAGGAACTCGGCCGAGTGGGCGAGCGGTACAACAGGCTTGCTCGGGAGAACGAATCGATGCGACGCAAGGTGTCCGCCACGACCAATTCGTTGGCGCGTACATTCGATCGGATTTTGTCGCTGCTTGCCGAAAGGGAGTACATCACTGCCGGTCGTACACCCGAGGTGACGGGCAACGGTTCGCGATTGAGCCGCATCTACTCCGAATCGGACCTGCTTGTCGCCGAGTGCCTGCGGCAACGCCTCTGGCTCGGCCTTGCTCCCGCCGAACTTGCAGCCGTTGTGTCCTCGGTCGTGTTCGAGTCACGACAAGAAGGCGACTCGACTCCGCAGGGGCCAACCGGACCCGTGCGTCATGCGCTGACCGAGACGGTCCGGGTATGGACGGAATTGCGCGCCGACGAGATTCGACACTCTCTACCGCCGACACGTGAACCCGATATGGGGTTCGTGAAAGCCGTGTATCGCTGGGCCAGCGACAGCTCGCTCGTAGATGCTCTCGTAGCTGCAGGAGACAACGGAAAAGCTCTGTCCGGGGGCGATTTCGTTCGATGGTGCCGACAGGTCATCGATCTACTCGATCAAGTACGTCTCGCTTCGCCGGATCCGGAGATATCCAAGACGGCTGCTCGCGCAGTTACTGCCTTACGACGGGGTGTTGTCGCAGTCGATGCGGCTTGAGGTAATTCCGTTAAGGTGTGACGACATCGATTCAAGTGGAGGCGAGATGACCGGCCCTTACGGTCCGAACAACCCTGATGAGCAGTGGTCGCGCAATCAGGGGCAACGGGAAGAACCAGCGTCGGAGACCCATTCTGGTTCTGAATTCCCGACGACCGGTCAGCCATGGGAGCAACAGGGACCCAGTCAGCAAGCACCTGGTCAGCAAGCATGGGGCCAAGCCGGACCCACATCGGGCCAACCGACTCAGGGCTACCCGCAGCAGCCGCCCTATTCACAGGGGCAATACCCAGCGCAGCCCCAGGGGCAGGGTAACTATCCAACTCAGTCCTTCGAGCAGGGCCAGTTCCCGCAGGGGCAGTATCCGCAGGGGCAATTTCCCCAGGGCCAGTTCCCGCAAGGCCAATTTCCCCAGGGCCAGTACCCCCAGGGCCAGTTCCCGCAAGGTCAGTTCCCGCAGGGGCAGTATCCACAAGGTCAAAACCCGCAGGCCCAGTACGGCAGCATGTATCCAGGTCAGCAGCAGCCCGGTCAGCAGCAGTGGAATCCAGGTCAACAACCACCTCAGGGCACCAAGTCGAAGACACCCCTGTTCGTGATCGGCGGGTTGGTCGTCGCAATTCTTCTCATCGGTGGGGTGCTTTTTGCGACCTTGGGTGGAGCGAAGACCCTCGATACTGACGCCGCCGAGGCCGGAATCGAAGAGATCGTCTCCGGAACCTACGGCGCCACAAGCGTTTCGAACGTAAATTGCCCCAGCGGCCAGGCCGTCGAAAAAGGTGCATCCTTCGATTGCTCGGTGCGAGTCGATGGCATCGACAAGAAGGTGACGTTGACGTTCACCGACGACACCGGAACCTACGAGGTATCACGTCCCCGCTGAAGTACTGGGACCAACTGAAGTACTGGGACCAACTGAAGTACTGGGACCAACTGCCGTACGAAACCCAGCTGAGATACGGAGAGCAGCCGGGTTTCGGGTCAGGGACGGCCGTAGGTGCCCAGTGCCGAGGTCAATCGGTCCACGGCACTGCCGATTCCCAGCTCGGAAGCCAGCTGCGACAGTCGATCTGGGTCGGCGGGCACAGCTGGAATCCTGTCCGAGCGTGAGAACTCGACCTCGGCATCGGTGACGACGCGAACTACAGGCAGTGCTGCATCCAGGTAGTCGCTCGCCACGGTCAGTTTTGCTCGGATGCCCTTCGCTAGATCGGATGCTGGATCGTTCACCGCTGCGCGCAGATCGGCCACCGAACCGTAGCGCAGCATGAGCGTCGACGCCGTCTTCTCGCCGACGCCTTTCACTCCCGGGAGTCCGTCCGAGGCATCACCGCGCAGAAGAGCGAGTTCGGCATATGCTTCGCCCGCCCGGTGCAGGGGAACCCCGTACTTCTCTGCCACCTCCGTGGGGCCGAACAACTCGGCCTTCGCCAACCCCCGCCCGACGTAGAGGACCCTGACCTGGTTGGGTTCATCGGATGCAACCTGCAGCAGATCTCGGTCTCCGCTGACGACGACGACCGGGTCTTCTCGCTCGAGCGCAGCCAGAGTTCCGAGTACGTCGTCGGCTTCGAGTCCGACCGATCCGGCAGTTGCGATCCCTGCGGCAGCGAGAACGTTCATGATCATCTCGACCTGAGGTGTCAGTGTTTCGGGTACTTCCTCGCTCGATCCGGTGCTGGGCAGTACTTCTGCGACGCGATGCGCCTTGTACGACGGCACTGCATCCACTCGAAACTTCGGGCGCCAATCGAGATCGAGGCAGACGGCGAGACGGCGCGGCTCGGTTCGAGCCATCAGAGCAGCGACCATGTCGATGAATCCCCGCACGGCGTTGACCGGTCGCCCATCCGGGGCCGTGATCGATTCGGGTAGCGCGTAGTAGGCCCGAAACCACAGGCTGGCTCCGTCGAGAAGGAGAAGAGGTGACGTTCCCGGGGCTGTCATGGACATCATCTTGCCAAACGCCGTTAGCCTGAAGTTATGAGTTCCGATTCCACGTCGTCACCCACCCGATTCGCGACAGAAATCTATGCCTCGCGGCTGGCTCGCGCGGCCGAGTACGCCGGGCAGGCGGGTCTGGAAGCCTTGCTGGTCACCCCCGGTCCAGATCTGCAATACCTGGTCGGATCGCGGGCAAGTTCGTTCGAGCGCCTGATCTGCCTGGTGATCCCTGCGGATGGCTCGAGCCCCACCGTGATCGTCCCGCGGATCGAGTTGGCAGCCTTGCAGGATTCCGCGGTCGGTGATGTCGGTCTCGTCATTACCGATTGGGTGGATGGAGTCAGTCCCTACTCACTTGTCGCCGCCATCTTGCCGTCCGGCGCGAAGACCGCGGTCGACGACGCCATGCCGGCATTGCACTTCGTGCCGTTGGCCGAGAAGTTGGGGCGGACACCGATTTTGGCGACCGCGGTGTTGCGGCAACTGCGGATGTCGAAGGACAGCGCCGAAATCGAGGCGCTCCGGCGCGCCGGCCACGCCATCGACCGGGTCCACGCCCGAATGGGGGACTTCCTGAGAGTCGGCCGAACGGAGGCTGCAGTTGCACACGACATCGGCGCAGCGATCGTGGAGGAAGGGCACACCGAGGCAGCGTTCATCATCGTCGGTTCCGGTCCCCACGGCGCGGATCCGCATCACGAGGTGTCGGAGCGCATCATCGAGGCAGGAGATGTCGTCGTGATCGACATCGGCGGGCCTGTCGCGCCGGGGTACAACTCCGATTCGACGCGGACGTATGTTTTGGGCGAGCCCTCTGCCGAAGTTGCCGAGCAGTACGCCGTTCTCGAGCGGGCACAACAGGCGGCAGTCGACGCAGTCAGGCCTGGTGTGAGAGCAGAGACCATCGACGCGGCGGCGCGCGACGTACTGTCCGCCGAGGGACTAGGAGATGTGTTTCTGCACCGCACCGGCCACGGAATCGGTCTGTCGGTTCACGAAGAGCCTTACATCGTGGCCGGAAATGATATCGAATTGGTCGAGGGTATGGCCTTCAGCATCGAACCCGGGATCTATTTTCGGGGCCAGTGGGGTGCGCGAATCGAGGACATCGTGATCGTCACCGCGGACGGGTGTGAGTCGGTCAATCTCCGGCCGCATGGGCTGGCAGTGTTGCCGACCACGTAGATCAACGCGCGAGCAACGACGCGGAGCCGAGTACACGCTGGACTGCGATACGGATGACGACTCGTTCGGGATTCTCACTGGGAACTCGGTAACGCACGGCGTATCTCTGTTCGGCATCGCGGACGTCGTCGGGGTTCGTCAGGACTTCGCTCGGACCTTCCAAAGTCAGCCACAATGGTCCTTCGATCTGGCTGACCGCCGCGTATCCACCTCGCGCAGCATTGATTGCCTTTTGTGACGTACGGCGTGTGATCACGCGAGCAAAACGGGCATCGGGATCCCAGGTGAATCCGACGGCCACGACGTGGGGAGTGCCATCGGTGCGGAGCGTGGTCAATGTTGCGAGATGACGCTGGGTGAGAAATTCGGTCGCAGCGGCGGTGAGGGCTGAGGAGTCTGCGGGGGTGGTGGCCATCCTATGACCGTAATCGGCGACACTGTAAGCCGTGACGTCCACTCCACCCAGTGACACCTTTCCGCGCCATTCCGGCACAGTCCTGCTTTTAGGGGGCCGCAGCGAGATCGGTATGGAGGTGGCGACGCGGCTCGCACCGGGTCGGACCGTCGTACTTGCCGCCAGACGGAGCGATCAGCTTTCCTCGCAGGCCGGACGATTGGAAGCCGCCGGTGCACGCAGCGTCGCTGCGGTGGAGTTCGATGCCGACGACGTGAGCCGTCACGGTGAGTTTCTCGACTCCGTCGCGCAGGAGCACGGCCCGTTGACGACCGTGGTTCTGGCATTCGGAATCCTCGGCGATCATGCACGAGCGGTATCGGACGCCGAGCACGCGATGGCGATCGTGCATACCGACTTCGTCGCCCAGGTTTCCGTTCTCACTCACGCGGCTCGGATGATGCGACTACAGGGGAGCGGCGAACTCGTAGTCTTCTCCTCCGTGGCCGGCATCCGCGTGCGCAAAGCCAACTACGTGTACGGCTCGGCCAAGGCTGGCCTCGACGGCTTCGCGAGCGGTCTAGCGGATGCCTTGCATGGGTCGGGGGTATCATTGCTACTGGTTCGGCCAGGCTTCGTCATCGGATCGATGACCGAGGGGATGTCTCCCGCACCGTTTTCCAGTACCCCGGACCAAGTCGCTGACGCCGTCGTGCATGCGCTGGCGCGAAGAAAGTCTCGGGTGTGGGTTCCCGGCATTCTCGGACCCCTGTACGCCGGACTGAATCTGCTGCCGTCGTGGCTCTGGCGAAAGATGCCTCGCTGATGCTCCCAGTCGGTCGGATCGCGGTTGTTGGTATCGGAGCGGACGGTTGGGAAGGCATAGCAGAATCCGCCAGGGCAGTGATCTTGTCCTCGGACGTGGTCTTCGGCTCGACTCGGCAGTTGTCGACGCTTCCCATACCGGACGATCGTGCACGTCGGTGGCCGTCCCCGATGTTGCCCGGTTTGCGCGCCTCGATCGACGAGGTCGACGGTAAGCGGGTATGCGTACTCGCGAGCGGGGATCCCATGTTCCACGGCATCGGAGTCACGTTGGCGAGGGAATTCGGCGCCCAGCGGTTGCATGTGATGCCTGCCCCGTCGTCGATGTCGTTGGCCTGTGCGCGGCTGGGCTGGGCGGTGAACACCACCACAGCTGTCAGTCTCGTCAACTCCGAAGTCGCGACGCTGTTACCCGCCTTGGCTCATGGCGGCCGAGTGATCGTTCTGTCTCAAGACCGGCACACCCCCGCTCAGGTGGTGTCGTTGCTGCGTGAATCGGGGTTCGCGGACTCGGTTGTCACAGTCTTCGAACAACTGGGTGGACACTCCGAACGGTCGGTGACCAGCACTGCGCGCACGTGGAGCGAGGCGCCCGGAGATCCGCTCAACGTCGTCGCAGTCGAGTGCGTGTTCTCGCCCACTTCATCTCGGATCAGTCGGATCCCAGGGCTGCCCGACGCTGTCTACGCCGGTGACGGTCAGCTGACCAAATCCGAGGTTCGCGCGTTGACGGTCAGTGCGCTTGCCCCGACGCCGGGGGAACTGCTGTTCGATGTCGGTGGCGGGTCTGGATCGATCGGTATCGAATGGATGCGAACGGATCCACGTTGCACCGCAGTCGCATTCGAGATTCTCGAAGCACGGCGATCACAGATCGAAGTCAACGCACGTGCGCTCGGCGTGCCGGGCCTCGAGGTTCGAGGCGCTGCACCCGCATGCTTCGGCGACGGTGAGCAGCCCGATGCCGTATTCATCGGTGGCGGATTGACCCAGAGCGAGATGATCGAGGCCTGTTGGTCGCAACTGCGAGAAGGTGGGAGACTCGTCGCGAATGCGGTGACGGCCGAATCCGAGGCGTTTCTTCTGCAATGCGTGGATCGGTACGGTGGGTCGCTGCGAAAGTTTCAGATCTACCGGGGGGAGCCGTTGGGCTCGTTCACGAGTTGGCGACCGCAACTTCCGGTTGCGCAGTGGATGTCGACCAAGCAGTGAGGGTGCTGGTACTCGGAGGCACTTCCGAGTCGCGAGAGCTGGCCGCACGATTGTCCGGCGACGATCGGTTCGACTTCGTCACTTCTCTTGCCGGCCGTGTCCGGGACCCGAAACTCCCGCTGGGCACTTCGCGCGTCGGCGGGTTCGGCGGGGCCGACGGGCTGACCCGCTGGCTGCACGATCACAAGATCGACGCGATCGTGGACGCGACGCATCCCTTCGCCTCCACGATCTCGACCAACGCCGCCATCGCCGCTGCACGCTTTCGCATCCCGCTCCTAGGACTGCATCGCACGCCGTGGTCCCGCAGGCCCGGTGACCAGTGGATAGAGGTATTCACCCCAGGCGAAGCAGCGGCGGCCATTCCAGCCGACGCCGGCCGCGTCCTGCTGACGATCGGGCGTCAGGAGGTAGCGGCCTTCGCGACGGTCGAATCCAGCTGGTTTCTGATTCGTAGCATCGATCCACCCGACCCGGTACTTCCGATCCACCACGAATTACTGCTCGCGCGAGGGCCGTTCGACATCGACACCGAGATCGAACTGATGCTTCGCCGCGGTATCGACGCCGTCGTCAGCAAGAACAGTGGGGGAGTGATGACGGAATCGAAGATCACCGCGGCGAGAGAACTGGGCATTCCAGTGATCATGATCGCCCGGCCGACATTGCCATCCGATCGACGTGTGGTTCACACCGTGGACGACGTGCTGGCCTGGCTGGGTTCGCTTTCCAGCTAGGCCCGTCCCTCTGCAGCAGGGTATCTCCGTGGCGTGAAGATCATTGGGCCACTTCCCGTGTCGATGACCTCCGTGAGCGAGGATCCCACGATGAGGAGACACCTCATATCGATTTTAGCTTCGGCGAGATCGGCCAACCGGACGGTGGTCACCGACTCGTCTTCGCTTCCCACCGCGCGACCGATGACCACCGGGGTGTCGGGCCGACGATGTTCGAGGAGGATGTCACGTGTCGCAGAGATCTGCCATGTCCTCGACTTCGAGGCGGGGTTGTAGATGGCAATCGCCATGTCCGCTTCGGCCACAGCCAACAGGCGGGCGGCCACGACGTCCCAGGGCTTGAGGCGATCCGACAGCGAAATCACGGCATAGTCGTGTCCGAGGGGTGCACCGACGCGGCTTGCAACCGCATTGGCTGCGGTCATTCCGGGGACGACCCGCACCGGCACGGTAGACCATTGATCTTCGGCGGCGATCTCGACGACTGCCGAGGCCATTGCAAACACTCCAGGATCACCGGAGGACACCACGGCAACGCGTCGGCCCCGCTTCGCGAGATCCAATGCGAAGGCAGCGCGTTCGGACTCGACCTTGTTGTCGCTTGCATGCCGAATCTGTCCTGCCTGCAACGGCACTCGGTCGAGATACGTCACATAACCGACGAGGTCGGTGGCAGCGCGAAGCTCATGACGAACCTCGTCTGTCGTCCACCTGTCTGCACCCGGACCGAGGCCGACTACGACGACTTCACCCAGCGTGCGCGATTCGACGGGATTGTTCGCCGGGCTCGGCACGATTGTGATGGAGAAGTACGGCACCTCGTCGGCGACGACGTCGGCAGCGGCAAGAACCCGTTCGCTACCGGTACTGGCGCGTTCGACGTAGAAAGCTTCGTCGAGTCGTCCTGAATCTTTCAGTGCAGCTACAACATTGGGATAGGTGCGCCCGAGCTTCATGATTGCGGCCGCATCGGTGTTTCGAAGCCGCCTCGTCAGCTCGGCGACAGGCAGCGTTCCGGGTAGCACCGTGAAGACTTCGTCTCGCTCGACCAGTGGTGTCTTCAATGCGGCCGAGGCTGCGCTCACCGAAGTCACACCTGGTACGACCTCGACGTCGAATCGGTCGCACAGCCGCTTGTGCATGTGCATGTAGGAGCTGTAGAAGAGTGGGTCGCCTTCGGCGAGGAGGACTACCGAGAGTCCGGACTCGAGATGTGCGGCAAGGCGTTCGGCCGCCTGGGTGTAGAACTCGTCGATAGCTCCCTGATAGCCGCCTGGGTGATCGGTGGTCTCCGTGGTGACCGGGTACACCAGGTGCTCTTCGATCTGACCTTCGCGCATATAGCCGGCGGCGACTCCGCGTGAGATGGATTTGCCATGCTTTGCGCTGTGAAATGCCACAACATCGGCTTCGCCGATGACCCGCGCAGCTTTGACCGTCACCAGTTCGGGATCCCCGGGCCCGATGCCGACGCCCCACAATTTTCCTGGAATTACGCTCATTCTTCCTCGCTTGCAATGGCATTCACTGCGGCGGCTGTGATGGCGCTACCGCCACGCCGTCCTCGAACCACCAGATACTCGAGACCGAAGTTCGATGCGATGAGGTCCTCCTTGGATTCGGCAGCACCGATGAAACCGACCGGACCCCCGACGATCGCGGCAGGTTTGGGTGCGCCTGCAGCCAGCATCTCGAGTAAATGGAACAGCGCTGTCGGCGCGTTACCGATCGCAACTACAGCGCCATCGAGCCGATCTCCCCACAATTCGAGCGCGGCGGCAGTTCGAGTCGTGCCCATCTTGGCCGCGAGATCACGCACTCTCGGATCCGACAGCGTGCAGATCACTTCGTTGTCGGCGGGCAACCGTCGGCGTGTGACACCTGCCGCGACCATTTTCACATCGCACAGAACCGGTGCACCTGCAGCGAGGGCAGAGCGGGCACTGGAAACAACCGACGGTGTGGCACCGACAACTCCGGTGAGGTCGACTTCACCGCTGGCATGGATCATCCGAACGACGACCTGCGCGACGTCAGGGGCGAACGCCGAAAGATCTGCCTCGGCTCGAATAGTCGCGAAGGACTGTCGATAGATCTCCGCACCGTCGCGGATGTAGTCGTACATGGAGTTCACGATAGGTCAGAACGGAGACCCCTCATGACACCCGGTATCCGGCGCCGGTGGCGACGACGTCCACGATCTCGCCTTTCGGCCTGCCACATCGACGCTCGCATCCTGACCAATGTTCGCGTTGGTCAGCAAGATTCCGGCCGGCAGCCACGGCGTCACGTAGATCCCCCCGCACGTCGGCATTGGACTTCTCACACCCAGGTGCGCCGGTGCAGGCGCTGAGGTTCACCCAGGGTGAGTCGGCATCGAAGATCAAGCCCATCGGGGCCAGTACTCGGACCACCTGTTCGGCAGCGCCCTCGTCGAGATCGGACACGACGATCCCGCGCCACGGAGTGACGACGAGCGGCTTGTCGATTGCAGCGAGAAACTCGGCGAGCCGTGCGTCGAGGACTCCGAGCGCAAGGACTCCGCCAAGCGCGACGAGTCCGTCGCCCTGCGACAGCCACCCGATCGGGGGTGTATCGGACGGTCGAGTGGACAGTGGGCCCGTGATTGTCGGGTCGTAGCCGGATGAATCGAGGCCCAGCGTTGCGAGAACTCGTGCAGGTCCGTCGGCGAGCTCGGTCAGTCGCCACTCCGTGCCCCGCAACGAGACGAATATTCGGGCTGCGTCCACCAGCACTTCGACGACGCTGTCGCGGTCGACCCGGACACCCGTATCAGCGCCACCGAGGATCAAGGCGAACAACTCGGACGAGAGCGCTTGGACACCGAAGTCCGGGTCCAGAGCGGTGACATCGCCTCGGCCGTCGTCGAGGGCGAACAGTGTCCGGCCGGGAAGATCCACCAGGTCGGCATAGGCGCACAGGCCTCGGTCGAGTGCGGTGATCAAGGGTCGAACATCGGTGACACCATTCACGCGACCAGTCAAGGGCGAGGCAAGTATGTTGCGCACACGCTCGTGAGAGGGGGAGGGCAACATACCGGCATCCGCGAGCCGTCGAGCCAGCTCGGTGCTGTCCCGAACCCCGCGGAATTGAATGTTGCCGCGGGATGTCAGTTGCATAGACCCGTTGCCGATATCGCCGGCAGCCTTCGCGAGAACCTGCATGTGGGAAGGGTCGACCATTCCGCCGGGCAGCCGCACCCTGGCCAGCGCGCCATCGGCTGCTTGGTGCAAGGTCAGTGCACCTGGGCAACGGTCGGGGGTTGTTCTCGGGTCGCTCGACATCACCTGTCCAGGCTACAAGTGCATCTCGTCGGGGTTTCCCGATGTAACGAGCCGGAGGGTTTCTTCGGTAGCATCCCCTTCGAACGGCTTCGGCCGAGAGGAAGCCGGTGTAACTCCGGCGCGGTCGCGCCACTGTGAAAGCCAGACCCTCTCCCGTGAGCCCACACGCAAGACGAATGCGGGGCGCGAAAACCCCGAGGAGGGCAGTACCCGTGATCCTGCTTCTGTCCACATCGGACACCGACCTGCTCAGCGCGCGTGCCAGCGGCGCCGACTATCGGTGGGGAAATCCCTCGCGCCTGCTCGCCGACGATGTCGCCGGGCTCGCTGAGGGCATTGATGTGATCGTGCTCCGGATCCTGGGGTCGAAGCGATCCTGGGAAGAAGGCGTCGACGCGGTACTCGCCTCGGGCGTGCCGGTGGTCGTTCTCGGCGGGGAGCAGGCGCCGGACGCCGAGTTGATGGAGTTGTCGACCGTCCCCGGCAATGTCGCAGCTCAAGCCCACAATTACCTGGCAGAAGGTGGCCCGGAAAATCTTGCCGAGCTCTTCGGCTTCCTGTCCGACACCGTTCTGCTCACCGGTCATGGGTTTTCTGCGCCCGTCCACACACCCACGTGGGGAGTATTGGAGTCTTCGGTGACACCCGCCGATGCCGATGGACCGACCATCGCGATCCTGTACTACCGAGCGCAGCACCTAGCCGGAAACACCGCATACATCGAAGCTCTTGCCGCGGCCGTCGAGGCGAAGGGCGGGAAGGCGCTTCCGCTCTTCTGCGCGTCGTTGCGCGCCGCAGACCCGGAACTACTGGGCGCTTTGAAGTCGGCCGACGCGATGATCGTGACGGTGTTGGCCGCGGGCGGAACCAAACCTGCAGGCGCGTCGGCAGGCGGCGACGACGAAGCATGGGATGTGACCGAACTAGCCGCGCTGGACGTTCCCATCCTGCAGGGGCTTTGCTTGACCAGCAGCCGGGCCACCTGGGATGCGAACGACGACGGCATGTCTCCGCTCGATGTTGCGACGCAAGTTGCGGTTCCCGAATTCGACGGCCGACTCATCACGGTTCCGTTTTCGTTCAAAGAGATCGACGGCGATGGCCTGACCACCTACGTCCCCGATCACGAACGTGCTGCGCGGGTAGCTGGAATCGCGGTGCGTCATGCACGGCTTCGTTACATTCCTACGTCGGAGCGCAGGATTGCCCTGATGTTCTCGGCGTATCCGACCAAACATGCTCGCATCGGAAATGCCGTCGGCCTCGATACGCCGGCGAGCGCAATTTCGCTGATGACCGAGATGCGCACCGCGGGATACGATCTCGGACCCGAGGATGGACCCGACGCCGTTCCGGGCTTGGCCGCTCGCGATGGCGACGCACTCATTCACGCACTTATCGCGCGCGGGGGACAGGACCCGGATTGGCTCACCGACGCACAGCTCGAGGGCAATCCGATCCGCATCTCGGCCGCGCGGTACCGGTCTTGGTTCGCCGAGCTCCCGGAGGACTTGACGTCCGCCGTCGAGAAGCATTGGGGACCGGCTCCCGGTGATCTGTACGTCGACCGTTCGAGCGATCCCGAAGGCGAGATCGTCATCGCGGCAATGCAGTTCGGCAACGTCGTCATCATGGTTCAGCCGCCCCGCGGATTCGGCGAGCGACCCGTCGCGATCTATCACGATCCGGATCTACCTCCCAGTCACCACTATCTCGCGGCGTATCGCTGGATCCAGGCGTCGATTCAGGACGGCGGCTTCGGTGCCGATGCGATGGTCCACCTCGGAAAGCATGGGAACCTCGAGTGGCTGCCAGGTAAGACGCTCGGGATGTCCGCTTCGTGCGGCACCGATGCCGCACTCGGCGACCTGCCGCTGATCTACCCATTCCTCGTCAACGATCCGGGCGAGGGGACGCAGGCCAAGCGTCGTGCCCACGCCACTCTGGTCGATCACCTCATCCCGCCGATGGCCCGCGCCGAAAGTTACGGCGACATCTCCCGGCTCGAGCAGTTGCTCGACGAGCATGCCAATATTTCGGCTTTGGACCCGGCCAAACTGCCTGCTATCAGGCAGCAGATCTGGACTCTGATGACCGCGGCTCAGATGCATCAGGACCTCGGATTGGAGGAGCGTCCCGACGAAGAAGTGTTCGACGACATGCTGCTGCACGTCGACGGTTGGCTCTGCGAGATCAAAGACGTCCAGATCCGGGACGGTCTGCACATCCTGGGTCAGGAGCCGGTCGGCGACGCCGAGGTGGAATTGGTGCTGGCGATGCTGCGTGCACGTCAGATGTGGGGCGGCGAACAAACCGTGCCCGGACTTCGCGAAGCGTTGGGACTGAGCGAAGACGGAGACGAGGAGCGAACACGAGTCGACGCCATCGAGTCGATCGCACACGGTCTCGTGGCGACGATGCAGACGACTCAGTGGGATCCCGGCGCCGCCGAAGCAGTAGCGGCAGAGCACGGACCGGTCGTTGCCGAGATCCTTCGCTTCGCGGCCACCGAGGTGGTTCCCAGGCTTCGGGCAACCTCTCGCGAGATCGACCAGATCCTCCATGCACTCGACGGTGGGTTCATTCCCGCCGGCCCGAGCGGGTCCCCGCTGCGCGGACTCATCAACGTTCTGCCTACCGGCAGGAACTTCTACTCTGTCGATCCCAAGGCAGTGCCGTCGCGCCTGGCGTGGGAAACCGGGCAGGCAATGGCCGAGTCGCTACTCGCCCGCTACCGCAAGGACCACGGGGAGTGGCCCAAGTCCGTGGGTCTGTCGGTGTGGGGCACCTCCGCCATGCGGACGTCCGGCGACGATGTCGCAGAAGTCTTCGCACTCCTCGGTGTCGCGCCGGTGTGGGACGAGGCTTCCAGACGCGTCACCAAGCTCGAGGTCATCGACCTGGCTGAACTGGGACGACCGCGGATCGATGTCACGGTGCGGATCAGCGGCTTTTTCCGTGACGCCTTTCCTCACGTGCTGGCGATGCTCGACGACGCGGTGCGCCTCGTCGCTGCATTGGACGAACCGGCCGATCAGAACTACGTTCGCGCACACGCTCAGGCAGATCTCGCCGAGCATGGCGATGAGCGTCGCTCCACGACCCGCATCTTCGGGTCGAAGCCTGGAACCTACGGCGCTGGGCTGCTGCAACTGATCGACAGCAAGACCTGGCGTAGCGACGAGGATCTGGCGCAGGTCTACACAACGTGGGGCGGTTTCGCATACGGGCGAGGTCTCGACGGAGTACCCGCTTCGGACGATATGCGCAGTGCGTACCGCCGCATCGCTGTTGCCGCCAAGAACACCGATACTCGTGAGCACGACATCGCTGATTCGGACGACTACTTCCAGTATCACGGCGGCATGGTCGCAACTGTTCGTGCTCTGACGGGCAAGTCTCCCGAGGCGTACATCGGTGACAGTACGAGGCCGGAATCCGTGCGGACCAGAACGCTGTCCGAGGAGACCGCCCGCGTGTTCCGCGCGCGGGTGATCAATCCTCGCTGGCTAGAAGCGATGCGCAGACACGGCTACAAGGGCGCGTTCGAGATGGCGGCCACGGTCGACTACTTGTTCGGGTACGACGCCACCACAGATGTCGTCGCCGACTGGATGTACGAAAAGCTGGCCGAGACGTACGTCCTGGACGAGCAGAATCAAAAGTTCATGCAGCAGTCCAATCCATGGGCTCTGCACGGGATCGCGGAGCGGTTGCTCGAAGCAGCGGAACGAAAGATGTGGGCCGAGCCCGACGCCGCAATCCTCGACGGCCTACGCCAGGTGTATCTCGAAACCGAAGGCGACCTGGAGGGGGAGTAGCCGTACCCTTTATCGGCATGGCCACCTTTACGAGCATCGCCGACGGAAAATACGTGTCACTGACCACCTTCAAGAAGGACGGGACTCCCGTCGCGACGCCGTTGTGGGGTGCCCGCGACGGAGATCGTCTTCTCGTGTGGACGCCGACTGATTCGTGGAAGGTCAAGCGCATCAAGCGCAACTCCTCGGTCACCATCGCCTCGTGTTCGGCGCGGGGCAAGGTCGAGGGCGACGCAGTCGACGGCGTTGCCGAGGTTCTGGACGCCGCGGGTACCGAGAAGGCGCGCTCGGCAATATCGTCCAAGTACGGCATTCTCGGTTGGTTGACGGTGAAGGGAAGCTCGCTTCGTCGAGGAAAGTCAGGGACGGTAGGCATCTCGATCGTGCCGGCGTAGGCGACGCTTACAGCAGCCACCGATGTTCCTGCCACCGGTCTTGCTTGATTGGACAGTCATATCGTTCGGTCGGCAATCGTTCGCGGTGACAGTTCCGAATGTTTTTCGAGTGCTCGATAAACGGTGACGAGTTCCGTCGCCAGAACGGAGATTTCAACGTGCCGATCGCGGTATCCGACTACAACCATGTTCGCCTCACAGTCAGCGACATCGACGTGTCGCGCAAGTTCTACGACGAGGTGTTCGGCTTCGAGGTCGCTTTTGCCTTCGATCCGAATGCAGATGAAGAAACCAAGAAGTCTCTGTGGTTCCTCTTCGGCGGAGTGATCTACAAGTTTCCCGGCGGATTGTTCGGCTTGCGCCCGGTCGCACCCGAGGGAGATTCCTTCGACGAAGATCGAACGGGACTCGACCATCTGGCCTTCAGTGTCGAGAAGCATCAGGACTTGCAGGACGCAGTGGCGACGCTGGACAAGCTCGGTATCGCACACGAGCCCATCAAGAGCGGTGGCCCTGGATTGTCGATCGTAGAGTTCCGTGACCCCGACAATATTGCCCTGGAAATCGCGGGCCCCAGCGAATAGCTACTGCGCTTTACTCACCGAGGACATGTGGAAATCCGGAATACGCAACGGCGGCATAGCCGTTCGCGTGAACCAGTCTTTCCATTCCCGGGGCAGCGTCTTCTCCGTTGCCCCGGCCTCCGTGGCCCGGCTCAACAGGGCCAGTGGGCTTTCATTGAAGCGGAAGTTGTTGACCGCGCCGACTACCTTACCGTTTTCGACCAGGTAGACGCCGTCGCGAGTCAACCCGGTCAGCAGCAGGGTCGCAGGGTCCACCTCGCGGATGTACCAGAGGGTGCTCAGTAGCAGTCCTCGCTCGGTTCGCGCGACCATCTCTTCGAGGGTGGTGTCCGACCCACCGGTGAGAACGAGGTTGTCGCCCGGAACTGTCAGGTCGGTGTCGTATTTCTCCGCAAGAAAGCGCGGGTAGGCGAGCGCATTGATCGTTCCGTTTCGGATCCACTCGACGCGCGAGGTGGACACGCCGTTGTCGAAAAGCGATACGGAGTCGTTCGAAGAACCCGTTGCGACGAATGGCGAGTACTCGAGCCCCTTGTGCCGAGGGTCGGAGAACAACGTCAGCGCCAACTGGCCGAGCTTCTCACCGATGCGAGTTCTGCCAGCCCGAGAAAGCGCCGTATGTCCTTCTTGTGCGCCACGCCCCTCCATGGTCCACATCAGATAGATCATCAAGTCGGCAACCGCGGACGGCGGCAGTAGAGTTTCGTACCGACCTGCGGGTAGATCGATTCGGTTTCTGGACCAGTCGAGCCTGGTGGACAGGTCTTCGAGCAGCTTGTCGACCGACACGTCGTCGAAGTACTTCGTGCTCGCACCGACCCACGCGCTGGCGTCCGAGCGCTTTCCGTTGATCTCGATCGATCCGGTCGGCTGCGTGAATCGCCGTCTGATGCCCGTCGACGACCCGAGCCACACCGTTTCGATCTGGTGGTGTGCGAAACCGTAAAGCCGGTCCGACCCGTCGAAACCGGTCGACAGGGGACCGGTGAGGGACTCGAACACGCCTATGTCGGTTCGCGGCGGATCGGCATCCCAATCCGGTGCCACCGCGCTCCCCTCGACGAGGGGCATTGCATCCTCGGCCGTTTCAGCCGTGCGAGCGGCATTTTCGCAGTCGAGGACCGTTGCTGCTATGTCTTTCGGATCGACACTGGTGGACGAAGACGTGGATACCCGTGTGCCATCGTCCGCGCGAACAATGGAGACGACCGTCCATCCTATGGATACTCCGACGCCGTTGGTGGTCATCGAATTGTTGGCCCATCGGAGCGAGGACTCACTGGAGTCGGTGACGATCACCAAGGTTTCGTCGACTGTGGCGACATGTAGAACCTGCTCGACGACGTCCTGAGCTCGAATCACCGGACCCCCTCCGATCGAGTATTGAGTACGTTGACGCCTCGGAAGAGAGCTGCCGGACAGCCATGGCTTACCGCAGCAACCTGACCGGGTTGCGCTTTGCCGCAATTGAATGCGCCACCGAGCCGCCTGGTCGACTCACCACCCAGCAGGTCCATCGAGGCCCAGAAGTCGGTGGTCGTCGCCTGATAGGCGACATCGCGTACTTGTCCTTCGAGCCGTCCATGTCGAATACGAAAGAACCGCTGACCGGTGAACTGAAAGTTGTACCGCTGCATATCGATCGACCACGACTTGTCGCCGACGACATAGATTCCGTCCTCGACTGCCGCCACCAGGTCGTCGACGCTGCGATCGACATTCGGGTCGGGTTGCAACGAGACGTTGGCCATGCGCTGAATCGGAACGTGGTGTGCGGAGTCGGCGTACGAGCACCCGTTGGACCTCGCAAGCCCGAGTCGGGGCGCGAAAACGCGATCCAACTGGTATCCCACCAGAATACCGTCGCGCACCAGGTCCCATTTCTGGGCGGCGACACCGTCGTCGTCGTAGCCCGTGCTCGCCAGCCCATGAACCTCGGTGCGGTCGGCTGTTACATGCATGGATGCGCTGCCGTACTTCAGTGTTCCGAGCTTGTCCGGTGTCGCAAAAGATGTACCGGCGTAGGCCGCCTCGTACCCAATGGCGCGGTCGTACTCCGTAGCGTGGCCGATCGATTCGTGGATCGTGAGCCACAGGTTGGTCGGGTCGATCACGAGGTCCAGCGGACCCGCCACCACCGAGGGAGACTTCACTTTCTCACCGAGCCAGTCTGGTATGCGCGCGAGTTCGTCGGCCCAGTCCCACGTGCTGTCCGCAGCCAGGTACTCCCACCCACGACTGACCGGTGGCGCAAGAGTCCGCATCGTCTCGAAGGCGCCGGCGCCGGAGTCGACCGTGGTCGCCTCGAACTGTGGATGCAGTCGCACGCGTTGCTGGGTGATCGAACTGCCCGCCGAGTCCGCATAGAACGTCTGCTCTTTGACCTGTTGGACTGAAGCCGTCACGTGGTCGACTCCCTCGGATGCTGCCAATCGCGACGAGTATTCGGCGAGAAGTTCGACTTTGTCACGGGTGGGAACGTCGAAAGGATCCACCTCGTAGTCCGACACCCAGGTTGCGTCCGAATAGATCGGTTCTTCTGCCAACTCGACGTGCTCGCGATTGAGGGAGCGCAGAGCAGTGGCGACTTCGACGGCCGTCTTGGCCGTACGTACCGCAGCGGCAACGGACAAGTCGCTGTGCGAGGAGAACCCCCACGTACCGTCGACCACCACGCGAACTGCCAGTCCGATCTCGGAGCCGTCCACAGCGGATTGAACCGCACCGTTGCGAAGGTTGAGAGACTGCGTGGTCAACCGATGCACGCGAAGATCGGCATGGGCAGCACCCGCTCGCCGCGCGGTATCGAGTACTGCCGCGGCAATCTCGCGCAGGGGGAGCTCGAGAAAGTCCGGGTCCACATGTCTTCGCCGCTGCTGGGTCACAGGAATCGAGGTTAGCCGAACTGTTGCCATCCGAGTCGGATGACCATCCCGAACACGACCACCAGCAAGACCACTCGCACGAATTTGGAACCACGAGCGAGCGCTATGCGTGAGCCCGACACTGCGCCGATCACATTGCACACAGCCATCGCCGCTCCCAACTGCCAGAGCACGTGACCGGTGACGGCGAAGAACGCCAATGCCCCGAGGTTGGAGCCGAGATTGAGCACCTTCGCCATTGCTGCACTGCGCACGAACTCGGTTCCGAGCAACGTCGCAAAAGCGATGATGAAGAAAGTTCCGGTGCCAGGCCCGAGTATGCCGTCGTAGAACCCGAATCCGCCGGCTGCGAGGAAGACGACGGTCAGAGTCTTTCGCTTGCTCGGGGCGTGTGAGCCTGCAGCGGAGCCGATCGTGGGTCGAGCGGTCACCAGGGCCGCGACAGCGATGAGAACGACCATGATGATCGGGATGAACAATTCGCGATCGATCAAGGACACCGCAGCAGCGCCGGCTGCCGACGTGACGGCTGCGAGAGCTCCGGCGGGAACGAGCAGTCGCCACTCGAGTGCGATTCGACGGGAGAAGGTGACTACGGCTGCGAAAGTACCGAACACGGCAGTCATCTTGTTCGTGGCGAGCGCCGCCTGTGGGGCCAGCTGTGGCGCGACGAGCAAGATCGCGGGTAGGAGGATGAGACCACCACCACCGACTACGGCATCGACCCAACCTGCCGCTGTCGCTGCGACCATCAACAATCCCCAGTCGGCGGCAGTCATGCGGCAAACTCAATCACATGCGTAGATTCAGCTTGTGGCTCAGGGGGAAGCCCTTCATCGCCGACACGCTGTTAGCAGGCACTCTGTTCCTTTTCGAGGTTGTGTCATTTTTCAGCAACGTCGACATGAGAAGTCCGATGGTGTTCGTCGTCGGGGCAGTGGCGTTGAGTGCTCCGATCGCATGGCGACGACGGCATCCGCGGACGGTCGCGTGGGCGGTGCTGGCAGGCTCGCTGCTCATCACGCTCGGCGGACTTGCCGTCGGGGAGTCGACCGACATTCATCCTGCTGCACTGGCCCTACCGATCATGCTCTACACACTTATTGCCTACGTGGGCCGCCGAGAATGTCTGCTCTATCTGGGCGGGGTATTGCTCGATGGAGGTCTGGCGGTATGGGCGCTGGACGACGATGCGGTTCTTTCGATGCTGTTCACTGTTCTGCTGTACGGATTCGCCTGGATCGCTGCCGAGTTCCTCGGAGCTCGCCGTGCGTACGACGAGGCGGTCGAGGCGAAACTGCTTGTCGCCGAATATGATCGGGACAGGCGCGCCGAGGAAGCCGTTGCACACGAGCGCACCCGCATCGCTCGGGAGTTGCACGACGTCATCGCACACGGTGTCAGCGTGATGATCGTTCAGGCCGACGGGGCTTCGTATGCGATCCGGCGGGATCCCGATCGAGCAGAACAGGCAGTCGCGAACATCTCTGCTACCGGCAGGCAGGCGCTCGCGGAACTACGGCGCACGGTCGCTCTGCTCCGAACCACTCCCCATTCAGAGGACATGCCCATGTACGGGACTGCGGGGCTGGCCAAAGTGGTCGACATGATGTCGCGAGCCGGATTGAACGTAGAACTCGAACAAACCGGGAATCTGGACGACATCAGTCCCGCGATCAGTTTGGGTATTCATCGTCTCGTTCAGGAATCTCTCACCAACGTTCTGCGCCACGGGGGCCACGCGCCGCGGGCACGGGTAGCAGTCGTGCGCCGCGAGGAAGACATCCTCGTCGAGATCGTCAACGGTGCTGGATCAGGAACCAGTGCCGTCGAGGGGACAGGGAACGGCCTGCTCGGCATGCGTGAGCGTGTTGCCGTCCTGCAGGGTGCGTTGGAAGCCGGCCGAACGGCTGACGGTAGGTGGCGAGTACGCGCTGAGTTGCCGCTCGAATGACGTTAGGTTGGGACCGTGCCGATTACAGTTCTCATCGTCGACGACCAAGAATTGATGCGGATGGGCCTGACGATGGTCCTCGACGCGCAGGAAGACATCACCGTCGTCGCGGAGGCGTCAGACGGATCGGCAGCCGTGCGCGCTGTCCGCGAGCATCGACCGGACGTCGTTCTCATGGATGTTCGGATGCCGGGAATCGACGGTGTGCGAGCTACCTCGATGATCACCGAATCCGACTCGAACTCCCGAGTGCTCGTCATGACGACGTTCGATCTCGACGAGCACGTGCTGGGAGCACTACGGGCAGGGGCGAGCGGTTTTCTGCTCAAGGACACCCCGTCCGAGGATTTGATATCCGCGATCCGCAGCGTCGCCGCCGGTGACGCGGTCGTCTCACCGAAAGTGACGCGGCGTCTACTCTCACGTTTCATCGCCGAGGACGCACCCCTTGCACAGGACCCGGTGGTGCTCGACGCTCTCACCGACCGTGAACGGGAGGTGCTCGGATTGCTCGCAACAGGACTGTCCAACGCTGAGATCGCCGGTAAGTTGGTGTTGTCCGAAGCTACGGTGAAGACACATATCGGCCGGATCCTGACGAAACTCGGTCTTCGCGATCGAGTTCAAGCGGTGGTCCTGGCATACGAAACGGGTGTCGTGCGTCCCCGGTTGTGAATCGTTATCGAAACGACGACGGATTCAGGGAGAAATGCAGCCTGGCCGTCCGTTGTCATTACAGGCAACGAAAGGAACGAACACGTGATTGCGCTATTTGCCCTCTATGTCATTGTCGAGGTGGCCGCGCTGGTGGCTGTCGGTAGCGCTATCGGCGTGCTCTGGACAGTTCTGCTTCTCATCGCCGGTTCCGCTGCCGGGTTGATACTCGTCCGCGGCCAGGGCCGTCGCGTGATGGAAGGCCTCCGCAGCGCGAGTCGCGGTGAACGTTCCCCCGGTGGAGCCGTCGCCGACGGTGTGCTGTTCGCCGTAGGTTCGGTCGCGATGTTCGTTCCAGGCTTGGTCACCACCACGTTCG
This sequence comes from Mycobacteriales bacterium, assembly GCA_038198705.1. Taxonomy (GTDB): domain Bacteria; phylum Actinomycetota; class Actinomycetes; order Mycobacteriales; family Mycobacteriaceae; genus Rhodococcoides. The sequence goes on along the minus strand of JBBPZN010000030.1, from coordinate 6,265 downwards.
GCATCTTGCTTCTCCTGCCCTTCACGCGCTGGGCGCTGCGTCCACTGGTGATGCTGGCGGCCGCGAGGTGGATGCCGACAGTAGCGACAGCCGCAGGCAGGATGCGGCCTACCGTCATCGACGGCGAGGTCGTGTCCGATGCGCCCACCCGGACGACCGATGGCGGGCCGCCCTCTGCAACGGTGCTCGAGGGACAGATAGTCGAGATCGACGGGCAGGATTTCCAGAAGCCGGTTCGCTGAGGGCACACTGAACCATCGTGAGTACCCAACTGCTTCTCGGTGGACGGATCTACAGTCCGACGGCTCCCGACGCGAGCGCTATTGCAATTACCGACGGAATCGTGACCTGGACAGGTGAGAATCGAACGGGCCGCGCGCTGCACCCCGGCGCCGAAGAGGTCGACCTTGCCGGCGCATTCGTGGCCCCCGCATTCGTGGACACACACGTCCACACCACCGCATACGGTCTAGCACTCGGAGCACTCGATCTGAGTGCGTGCCGCTCGCGTACGGAGTGTGTGCAGGTGATACGCGGTTACGCGCTGGAAAGTTCGGATCCGTTGATCTGGGGGAACGGCTGGGACGACACGGCGTGGGACGAGCCGGGTGTGCTCTCGACCTCTGATCTGGACGACGCCGCGCCCGGCAGGCCGATCTATCTTGCCCGAGTGGACGGCCACAGTGCCGCAAGTTCGACGGTTCTCCGCGCTGCCAGTGTCGCGCTGAACGCCCTCGCGGGGTTTCATCCCGAGCACGCACTTACCGGCGACGCTCATCACGCCGTTCGTCGCGCCGCCCTGAAACTTCTGACCCCAGCCGCTCGAGCGTCCGCGAGAACGCTGGCTCTCGACAACGCCGCATCGCAGGGCATCTGCGCTGTGCACGAATGTGGGGGCCCGGACATCTCCGGCCGTGACGATTTCCAGGAACTGCTCGCGACCGACCACGGGGTCGAAGTACGCGGGTACTGGGGTGAGACTGTGTCCAGCGCAGATCACGCGCGCACGCTCGCCCAAGCGACAGGTGCACATGCTCTCGGGGGAGATCTGTTCGTAGACGGCTCGATCGGATCACATACGGCATGGCTCAGCGCGCCCTACAACGACGGGCCAGGCACAGGACTCTCGTTCCTGGACGTCGACGCGATTGCCACGCATGTGGCAGCCTGCACCGAAGCCGGGATCCAAGCGGGCTTCCATGCAATCGGCGACGCCGCTGTATCTGCCGTCGTACAGGGTTTTTCCCGCGTTGCGGCCGCCATTGGTGGCCCCGCTCTGGCCGCCCTCGGACATCGCGTCGAACACGTGGAGATGGTGTCCGGTGAACAAGCAGCGAAGTTGGCATCCTGGGGAGTCATCGCAAGTATGCAGCCGATGTTCGACGAGCTGTGGGGTGGCGACGAGTCAATGTACGCGCGTCGATTGGGGGTGGATCGTGCGCGGACGCTGAACCCGCTCGCACAACTGGCGTCCTCCGGCGTCTCCCTCGCGTTCAGCTCCGATGCGCCCGTCACCGGGATCGATCCTTGGAGGATGCTGCGCGCAGCGGTCAATCACCGGACCGAGGGGAGTGCAATCTCGCCTCGAGCGGCTTTCTCGGCTGCCACACGAGGTGCGTGGCGCGCGGGCGGCGTGCGGGATGGCCTTGCCGGCACCCTGACGCCGGGGGCTCCGGCAAGCTACGCGATCTGGGACGCAACCGATCTCGTGGTCCGGGCACCCAAAGACAGTGTTGCCCGTTGGTCGACCGACCCGCGGGCGGGTGTCCCGGCCCTGCCATCGCTCGAGCCGGGTTCGCCGTCCCCGACCTGTCTTCGCACCGTGCATCGTGGGCGGACAATTCATGGCGCTTGAAGGGTCGGGGGGCGCACGAGCGCAGGTGGTACGCACTGGTGTGTCGATATTGTCCGCTGTGGCGTCCGGCCTCCTGCTGTTCCTGAGCTTCCCTCCCCGCCACCTTTGGTTCCTCGCCCCAGTCGGGGTGGCACTTCTCGTACTCGTCCTGCTGCGTTTCGGAACTACCGAGTCTGTCTCGAAGAAGAGCGGTTTCGGCTATGGATTCCTCGCAGGACTGGGGTTCTTCGTTCCACTGCTTCCTTGGATCGGTGTCTACGTCGGTCCGCTGCCGTGGCTCGCACTCGCTGCAGCAGAATCTTTGTTCATCGGTCTCTTCGGCGTGCTAGCCGTCGTAGTCTCCCAACACCGCTGGTGGCCGGTCTCCACGGCTGCGGTGTGGAGTCTCGTCGAGTGGGCAAGGTCAAGTTTTCCGTTCGGTGGATTCCCCTGGGGCCGACTGTCGTTCGGGCAACCGGACAGTTGGCTGCTACCGCTCGCGAGCATCGGCGGAGCGCCACTGCTGAGCTTCGGAGTTGCGCTCACCGGCACTGGACTTGCTGCGATCGCATGTACTCTCGCGGCGAGAAAAAACCGTCCTATCATAGGCCTGCTGATCGTCGGGGTTGCGACGACCAGTGCAGCCTCCATTGTCGCAGTTGCGCTTCTTCCGACACTGGTGAGCAACGAACCAGAGGCAGGAGAGCGCACCATCACCGTGGCCGCAATCCAAGGCAGCGTGCCTCGGTTGGGTCTGGATTTCAACTCTCAGCGCCGGGCGGTATTGGACAATCACGTCCGTGAAACACTGGCGTTGGCCGACGAAGTATCGGCAGGGCGCGCGGATCGACCGGATCTGGTCGTCTGGCCCGAGAACGCTTCGGATATCGACCCGTTGCGAAACGCGGACGCGGCCTCGGAAATCACCGCGGCATCAGTGGCCGTCGGGGCACCGATTCTTGTCGGCACCGTTCTGATCAACGACGATCGCACCACCACGAATTCGGTTATCTCATGGGATGGCACCGAGGGGCCTGGCGAACGTCACGACAAGAAGATAATTCAACCGTTCGGTGAATACTTACCCTACCGAAGCTTCTTTCGAATGTTCTCGGAGTACGCCGACAAAGCAGGCTACTTCGTTCCGGGTACCGGAAACGGCGTCGTCCACGCCGCTGGTATCGCTGCAGGTATCGCGACGTGCTACGAAGTCGCGTTCGACCGCGCATTGAACGAATCCGTCCGATCCAGCGCAGAATTCATCGCGATCCCGACCAACAACGCCACGTTCGGTGATACCGAGATGACCTACCAACAGTTGGCGATGTCGAGAATTCGTGCTGTCGAGCATGGACGATCCGTTGTTGTCGCCGCAACCAGCGGGGTCAGCGCGATTATTTCGCCCAACGGGTCGATTATCGAGCAGACCCCCTTATTCGTTCCCGATACCCTCGTCGCACAGATCGGACTCCATAGCCGAACAACCGTCGCGACAGATCTGGGTGCGTGGCCGGAACGGCTTCTATGCATCAGCGCGGCGCTGTTCCTGCTGCTCGCTGTTGTACGCTCGCGCACAACAGGCAACGGGTCGGTTATCGGCCAAGGAAGCGTCGTAGAGGTTCGCAAATAAGCTGTGAACATATTCGAATCCTGATATCGGTCGCTATCGAATAGGACAATCGACGCGATTCACCTCGGTTTCGTCGAAGATGTAACGGACAGGGATTTGTTCTCGATTCTCAATTGATAGTCCGCCAAAAGAATGGCGGGCTGACTACTGTGTGTTGGTAGGTCGAAATTGTCATGAGCGCGATAAGCAGCGCGCATATCGCCAAACGTTCACCAGGAAGACCGGGGCCCTGGACGTTCGGTGGTATACGCACATGAGAGGGGGCGCCGGTGATGAGTCTTGCCGTAGAACGCACGGAATGTATCGACAGCCGGCCGCCAGGCGGCCGGTACGAGACCGGAAACAAGCTCTAGGCATGGTTTCGAACCCGCGCGCAATTCCAATCCATGAAGTGATCCGCTTCGAATCAACCTGAGTTGGCCGAACGCGTTACCGCGCCGAGAAGCCGACAAATCAGTACTGGCCTATACAGCTGCACCCGATCAGAACGGACCGTGAAGACATTGATCGATCCTGCTCGCGCATCGTATCGACGACCGGTGTCGAAGCCGGCGATCAGTTCGACGACGTTCCCGCATCAGAAAGGCGAATGAATGCGAGCCGTGATCTCGGGGGAGTCGCACGGCTCCCTTCCTCTAAATGGTGACGAGACAGCAGGATTTCCGCTTTCCTCGGCGCAACGTGGAATGTGGTTTGCGCAGCAACTGGCGCCCCAGGTCCCGGTCTGCATCGCGCAGTATGTGGACCTACGAGGCGACCTCGATCTCGAGCTACTGAGAAAGTCTTCACGTACCGCAGGGCACGAATTCCAATCTGCGTTTCTTCGCCTGTCCGAGATCGACGGAGAACCGGTCCAGATCGTCGATCACGGAATAGACGACAACGTCGATTTTCTGGACCTGCGTAGCGAATCGGATCCGATGGCCGCTGCAAAGGCATGGATCGATGAAAATTACACGGCACCAGTCGATCTGACCCGCGATCGCCTGGTAACGGTGTGGATTCTGCAAGTCGAGGACAGTCGTTTCCTGTGGTACAGCAAAATCCATCACGTCGCACTCGACGGCTACGGCGCGATGACCATGGTCAACCGCACGGCCGAGCTTTATACAGCCGAGCTCGAAGGAAAGGATCCGAAACCGCCGAGTGCAGCGGATCTGAAGAAGCTGTACTCACTCGATCAGGAATACCGACATTCTGGGCGGTTCGAAACCGACCGCGAGTACTGGGCCGACCACGTACGTGACGTGCAGGAGGGCGCCACACTCGCGAACTCCGAGGGTGCCACAGTGGCCGCGAGCAAGCTCGAAAGCGCGTCCCTCGACGAACACATCGTGGAAAACCTCGAGAAGTCGGACGCAACCAAGAGCGCAACGGCAGCCGCCGTAGTAATCGCAGCCTTCGCGTGCTACCTCTCACGCATGACGGGGCGCGAAGACGTCCTGGTGAACATTCCGGTATCCGCGAGAACGACCGCAGTTCTCCGTCGCTCCGGCGGAATGCTCGTCAACGTCGCTCCGTTGCCCATCAAGGTCTCACCGACGGGCAGCATCGGCGACTTGGTTCAGCATGTCCAACTCGAACTCATGGGAGCGCTGCGGCATCAGCGATTCAGCATCGAGGACATCCGACGCGACCTGACCGCCAAGGGCCTTGATAGCGGCCTGCTTGCGCCCATGGTCAACGTGATGCTGTTTCATCAGGAAATCCATCTCGGGCCGATCGCCGGTGAATTCAACATCGTCACCTCCGGCCCGGTCGACGATCTTTTGGTCAACATCTACCAAAGCGGCTCCCCAGCCAAAACATTCATCGACTTCCGCGGAAATCCGAACAGATACATCGATGCGGATCTTGCCCGTCATCATCGTGGATTCATCGACATCCTCTCCGCGTTCGTCGAGGCCGGCCCACATGATCTGGTCGACGAAGTCCACGCCGAGAGCGCAGCGGTCGGTCGCCGCCGCAGACTCGAGCAACAACAGTTGGCTTACTGGTCGACAGCGCTTGCCGACGCACCGGTCGGAGTCGGCCTGGGGCCATCCACGCAGGGCGCACCTTCCGAGGTTCATCCGAGGCCGAGATTTGGAGTCGAGGCTACCGTGGACTCCGGAGTCCACCGACGACTTACTTCCGATGCGGCGAAGCACGGGTCCAGCGTTCTCGTCACGGTTCACGCTGCTCTTGTCGCACTGTTGGCCCGCCTTTCGGGGGAGACCGACATCGCGATCGGCGCGCGGACACCGTTCACCGAAGGCAACACGATCGTATTTCGAACTTCGGTCGTGCGCGGAGAACCGTTCGCCGAATTGGCCTCCCGCGCGCAGGAAAGCGATGCCGCTGCTCTCGCTCACGCGGACGTGTCGATGGTCGACGTATTAGAGAAACTCTCACGCGAGGATCTTTACCGCGTCGTGCTGGCGTTCGGAACCACAGCGACGCCCGCGGTCGACACCGACGTCGAACTGGTGGTGTCGGTCGATGAAACGTTCGACGCGCTAGGCGCTCCCCAAGGGATTTCGATCCGATTCGATTGCGAAGCATCAGTTCTCGGCGAAGAGGCACTTCGTGGACACCTCGCTCGGCTGATCAAGATGCTTCGCGTTGTCTCTCAGAATTCGCGCGTCTTCACTGATGATATCGACGTGTTGTCGGTGTCGGAGCGTGAGTTGTTGGTGCCGGTGCGGGGTGGTGTGTCGGTGGATGGCCGGTTGTTGCCGGAGATTTTGTCTTCTGCGGTGGGTGTTGCGGGTGTGGATGCAACAGCGTTGGTGTGTGGTGGGGTGTCGGTGTCGTATGGG
>JBBPZN010000029.1:0-6294 GCA_038198705.1 Mycobacteriales bacterium | reverse complement strand
GGGTAGACGTTGACCATCATGTCGTCGATCGGGCCGCTGGAGAGCACACGGTATTCGCCGATGACGTCGCCGAGCCGAATTGTGCTGTCGTACATCATGATGTTCACGGTCGGGCCGAAAGCTCCGCGGCCGGCGGAGGTACTGCCTTCGAACCCGCCATCGGTTTCACGCTGCATGTCCTCCACGCGGAACCGCTGATGCCGCAGTGCGCCGGTGAGCTCGACCTGGATGCGACGCAGTAGTTCCTCGATGGTGACGTCCGGGTCGACACCGATGCGTAGCGGCACGATGTTGGACATCATTCCGGAGGAGTCACGCAGTTTGGTGGTCGCTCGGCCCGAGACGGGGAGGCTGAGCATGACGTCGTCGGTGCCGGTCATCCGCGCGAGATACAGCGCGAACGTTGCGAGCACGACGGGGACGTCGGAGGAGTTGTAGCGCTGGGCCAGCGCGGCCATTGCGTCGGTGAGCTCGTCGTCGAGCACAGCGCCGACGCTGATCGAGACGGCACTGGGCACCGCCGCACCGGAATGCGAGGTGCCTGCCAGACGCGGCGCATCGGCGTGACCGTCGAGCCGGCCGACCCAGTATTCGCGGTCGGCTGCATAGCGCGTGGAACCGAGGTAGGCGGTTTCGTAGTCGTATATCGCCCGGACGCCGACGGCGCGGGTCTTGGGAATGTCGGCGCCGGTCAGCAATGCTGTGTACGCCGCGGCGGTGCGCTCCTGAACCGAGATTGCGCCCAAGCCGTCCATGACGACGTGGTGAGCTCGGCTGTACCAGAAGTAGTGTGCCTCGCCGACCTGCATGATCTCCGAGGCGATCAGTTGATCGCGGACCAAGTCGACGGGCTTTCGGTACTGCTCGTCCATGTAGCGGTGCGCGTAGGCGACGGGGTCGCTCTCGTCACGAAGGTCGCGGTAGATCATCGCGTAGGGAACGTTGAGGTCGAACCACTGATACGGCTGCCCGTCGTCCTCACCCAGACGGACACCGGGCGATTCGAGCTCGCGGCACGCGATGTCGGTTGCCCGGATCAACGTGGCGGGGTCGATCTCGCCACGGATCTCGACGAACTGGGCGATGGTGAACGGAACCCCCGGCGCCAGCTTCTGCGCGAAGTAGATATTGAGCTGGGCGGGCGACAGCGGGAACCAGTCGATCCCGCTGGGGGCACCTTGCACTGACGACACTCTGCTACCCCTCCTCACGGTCCTCTGCGCCGGCGGCACAATCTTCACTCCGGAAGAACGTTGCTGAAGCAACGTCGATCAGTAGCGCCCATTTACAAACTAGTGGACCGGAGGTATTTGCTCTACTTATCCAATGCGACTTCCGAGATATTAACCGTTGTGGGCGCAGTGCATTTCGGCAAAAACTAGGTGACTCGTATCGAAAAGCGCCATTCCGCTTGTTTCTGGTTATTTCACCGAATAGTTCATGTCGTTCAGGGGCCGTACCGTACTGCGGCGACTGTCCGGTAGAGGATGCGGATGTCGCGGGCGAGCGACCACGAGTCCACATAATTGCGATCGAGCATCGCCGCGTCCGTTCCGGAGATGTCCGCGCGGGGCGCCAACACCCACAGCCCGGTAATTCCTGGACGGCAGTCGGCGGGTACTTCCCCCTCAGGAATGTGGGGTCGATCGGCGGCGGGTCGCGGTCCGACCAAGCTCATGTCGCCACGGAGAACATTGATCAACTCGGGCAGATGATCCATCCCGAGCTTCGTCAGGAGTACGCCGAGGCGCTGCTCAGCAGGCATTCTGAAGCTGAAGAGCTGAAATCTGACGCCTCGGCGACCGATCCGCATCGAGGACGCGAACGTGGGCTCATCCTCGTCGCCACTGGTCAGAATCACGCATCCGAGGAATACCGGCGCCAGGACCAGCAGGATTGTGGCGGCCACCACTCTGTCGAATATGACTTTGGTCGCAGATTGCACCGGATCGAGCCTCGCGGGCCCTACCGATCCGCCCTGTTGTGGTATCAGGGGGTCCGAACCGAACCCTCCCGAACTACAGCGGATCACTCTCCCGACTCCCCTCTCCGAATGAGACGACCTCCCCTGGACCGCCACATTGTTATCGGCGGTAACCATCATCACGTTACGATTTCAGCGCCTCGAATCCATCTTTTACCTGATTGTATTAATTCTCGATTCATTCAATCGAATTACCACACCACCTCGATACCCAGTACCGACGCCGACGCACTAGTCTTCCCACGGGCGTGAATTTCTTCCTTTCGGCAATACTGCGCCCTTCACTCGAACCATCCCTAGCAACAGGAGCCCGGCGACATGACCTCTGGCACCGCCACCCGCCCGCCGTCGCGCAAGAACAAGCGCCCCGTCCTGTTGGGTGTCGGCATCGTTCTGGTTATCGTTCTCGCCTTCCTCGCGTGGCTGGCATACGAGGCGCTGACGGCGAAGTCCAATTTGGAGACGACGCGGGATGCCGCGAACTCCGCCAAGAACGCCCTGCTCGACGGCGATGTGCCGGGAGCGCAGGCCGCTGCCGCCGAGGCGAGCGAGTCTGCGGCCAAAGCGCAGAACGCGGCGTCTTCGCTGCCGTTCACGATCGCTGCAGCAATCCCGCTGCTCGGTAGTCCGCTCGAGACGGTCGTCGAGATCACCGATGTCGTCCGAGGCCTCGCCGTCGATGTGTTGGAGCCCGCGGCGCAGGCGAGTGCCAGCATCTCCCCCGACAACGTGATCGAGGGCGGCGGGCGAGTGAACGTGCAGTCGCTGACCGAAGCCGAGCCGATCCTCGCGGAAACTTCTGCCGCGGCACAGGACCTCCACGCGCAGGCGCAGGCAATCGAGGCGCCCGCCTATCTCGGCGTGGTCGACGACGCCCGTGTGCAGCTCGAGAATCAGACCCACGACGTGTCGGGCTTGCTGACCAACACCTACACGGCCAGTCGCATCGTGCCTTCCATGATGGGCGCCGACGGTCCTCGCTCCTACTTTCTTGCCTTCCAGACCAACGCCGAGGCACGCGGGACGGGTGGTCTACTCGGCGGATTCGGAATTGTGCGCGCCGACAACGGAACTGCCCGAGTCGATACTCTCGGCAGCAACCGCGAGTTGGAGTTCGCGGAGCAGCCCATCGATCTCGGTCCCGAGTACACCGCACTGTGGGGTCCGCGTAACACCACGACCGACTTCCGCAATTCCAATGCGAGCCCGCACTTTCCGTACGCAGGCCAGATCTGGACTTCGATGTGGGCCGAGCAGACCGGGGAGAAGCTCGACGGCGCCATCGCTACCGATCCTGTCGCACTCGGCTACATCCTCGACGCCACCGGCCCGATCACCCTCGCCGACGGTGAGGTCATTTCCGGGGACAACGTGGTCGAGGTGACGTTGTCCACTGCATACTCCCGGTTCGGCGAGGATCAGCTGGCCCGCAAGAGTTACCTGCAGGAAATCTCGCAGGCTGTCGTGTCGAAGATGACGACCGGTGTCGCTCCGACCCGTAAGTTGCTCGACGCGGTCGGCCGGGCAGGCAGCGAGGGACGCATTTCGGTGTGGAGCGCAGATCCCGCCGAACAGGAAGTCCTGGCGGGCACGAAGGTCGGCCATACGCTCCCGGACGATCCTGCGCCGTACGCCAACGTGATCGTCAACAACGCAGGCGGAAACAAGCTCGACTACTACCTGACCCGCGATATCTCGTACACCGGGGAATCCTGCACGGGCCCGACTCGTAAGTCGACGGTGACGGCGACGCTGACCAACACCGTGGATTCGGATGGACTGACCCAGTACGTGGCCAGTACTTTCCAGCCCGGTGTCCCGTACGGCACCAACGAGTCGATCGCCTACCTGTACGGAACTCAGGGCGCCAAGATCACCGGCATGAAGGTCGACGGCGTCAACGCCTTCTCGGTCCAGAAGGGTACCGAGCTGGGTCGGCCCGTCCAGGCTGCGTACGTCACGATCCCGCCCGGTGAATCCTCTACTGTCACTTGGGAACTGGAGGAGCCTTCAGTTTCCGGTGAAGCTACGGTTCCGGTCCAGCCGTTGGTGGACACTCCTACTATCAGCATCGATCTTCCCCAATGCTGATAGTGGAGCACTGACGGCCCCGGAGCTGCAGATTGCGCGGGTTATGCCGGCCGATGGTTCACCCCCATCGAGCCGGCATAGCTCGTTCATCAGCAGGTTTCGCGGTAGACCTCCACGATCGGCGCCAGCTCCTGCGGTGTTGCGCCGTGCAGAATTACCGCATCTGCGCCGTAGTCGAACTCCTTGCAAATACGGTCGACGCACTGTCCTGCCGTCCCGGTCGCCGATGGTTCGAGCCACTCCTCGGGCAACAACGTCGCGATGTGTTCCAGCTGATCCGTCGTGGCTTTGCTGTCGATGCCCCCGGCAATCGAGGCCACCACCGAGTCTGCGCGAAAACGCTGCAGCACAGCAGGATCCCAGTTGTTGGTCTTCACCAGGAGATCGCCGTAGCCCTGCAGATACGTCGCCAACCGAGCAACGGTCTTCTTCACCCGTAATTCCTCGGGTAGGTGATCGCCTACCGTCGCCAAGCACGACCACACCCTGACGCTGTCCGGATCTCGGCCCGCCTGCTCAGCCGCCGTCTTCACGGTCTTCACCGCACGTTGAAGTGTCTCGGGAGTGAAGTAGGTATGCAGAATGACGTCGTCGAATTCTCGGCCGCCCAATTTCAGAGTGTTGGGGCCGAAAGCGACTATCGCCAAACGGATATCTTCGTCGAAATCGGAGTCCAAAAATAAGACCGGCCATTTACCCAGCGGCCCATCGTGATTCAAAATAACTTCACCGTGCCACAGCCTGCGGGTGATCTGGGCCCAGTCCTCCATCATCGCCGTGGTCACCGACGGCACCCCGAATGCGCTGCCCATTGCCGCTATGCCGCGTCCGATCCCGAGCGTGAACCTCCCACCCGAGAGTCGGTGCAGAGTCGTCGCCCACGATGCGGTGATCAGTGGGTGCCGCGTGTTGTGATTGGTTGCGGCGGTACCGATGCGCATCCGGTTGGTGACCGCGCACGCAGCGCCGGACAGTGACGACGCTTCCTTCACATTCCAGCGTTCGGAGATCCAGGCGGTCCCGAATCCCATGTCCTCGCCGAGTCGGGCCTCGCCCATCAGGGTTGCGGGCCCGTCACTACCGGCACCCGCCAGTAAGTAGTAGCCCAGTTCGTCCAGGACTCGTGCGTTCGACGCCATGTGCGATTCTCCGATTCTGGAACTGGCGACGCGGACCATCCACCGGATTCTTGCCGCTCGACCAACGGATTTGACGGTCGTCAATTAAGCTAGTTGCCCCGGGTCTCGTATGCAAGACCCTTCCGGCCCCGAACTTCTTGTCCGACTTTTCCGGACGTGCACCGTCAGACAACAAAGACACCCTTGCCTATTGGCCGATGCTCATCTAACTTAATTGACGAGCGTCAAATATCACACCAAACCCCATGCGCCGGTTGCGATTCACGCCAGTGCGCCCAGTAGACACCAAAAGCCAGTTCCGTGGAAGGGACCCACAGTGAGCACACCCGTATCGATACCCCGCTTTCCAGACGAGGTAACCAGCACCTGGCTCACTGGCGTGCTCGCCCCAAGGGGGGAGGAAGTACAGGTAAGCGATGTCATCGTCGATCCCATCGGCACAGGTCAGACCGGTGCTACGTACCGAATCTCGGCAACCTATTCGGCCAACCCTGCCGGATTGCCGACCACGTTCGTCATCAAGTTGCCCGTAGTGGACGACGAAAGCCGCGCACGGGTAGCTCTCGGCTACCGAAGCGAATGCGCCTTCTACGCGTCGGTAGCCGACAAGGTGCAGATCCCCGTGCCTCGGTCCTTTCACTGCGAAATTACCGACGATTCGTTGAACTATGCACTCCTGCTGGCAGATCAAGCGCCCAAAGAGCAGGGAGATCAGATCGCGGGCTGCAGCGAACGGGAAGCGAAGCTTGCCGGTGCTGCAATCGCCGGCCTGCACGGCCCGACGTGGAATACTCCGGAATGGCTTACATTCGATGGCCTTGCCATGGTATCGCTCGACGCTGCCGGCGCGAAGGGACTGGGCGACGTCTGTGTCATGAGTGCGGGCCTCACCGCCGAGAAGCTCGCTGCACGGCTCAGCGATGAGGACGTCGAAACTCTCACTGCGGCAATGAGCCTGGTGACCCCATGGCTGCTGGCAGACTTCGGACGCTTCAGTTTGCTTCATGGCGACTACCGTCTCGACAACATACTTTTTCACCCCGACAACGATGAGATTTCAGTGGTGGATTGGCAGACCCT
>JBBPZN010000028.1:0-4964 GCA_038198705.1 Mycobacteriales bacterium | reverse complement strand
GTGTGGCCTGTGGGCCGCCCGCCAAACCGCCCCGACATCGTCCACATCGTCGACGAAATTTCGCTTTCTCGTGCGTTCCGGCCAACGCTGACCGAACTGCAGAAGGCCGGGGTTCCGGCTCCGGGTGTCAGGTCCTGGTACTACGACACCGACTCGGGGTCTTACCGACGGTTGACCAAAGCGGTTGTAGCCGAACAGTTCACGAAGAGCTGATAGACCCTCTGTAGGCAGTCGAGGGTGCGATGGATCGGTCATCGGATAAGTTGATCGCACGGACTTCGCTCCGGCCAGGTAGGACAACACCGAGAGAAGGACTTCAGTGGCTATCGATCAGACGCTCCTCAGCATTCTTGCTTGCCCCGTGGACAAGGGGCCATTGTTACTCGTGGAGGACGAACTGTTGTACAACCCCCGGCTGCAGCGCGCTTACCCGATCGAGAATGGGATTCCGGTGTTGTTGGTAGATGAGGCGCGCGACGTGGACCAGGCCGAGCACGAGTCGATTGTGGCGCGGGCACAGTCTTAGTCGCTACCGTCGGGCATCGGCCCGGTGAGGTACCGCTGCAGGATTGGGGATACCCAGTCGACAACCCGAGCGACGGGCATCGACGCCAGTGGTTCGAGCGCGAGTATGTGCCGGGTGAGCAGCAGTCCAGCCATCTGTGACGCGACGAGGTTCACGCGTTCGAGCGCCGAGCCGACTGGGCTGTCGACTCTTTTCGCAACGTCGCGGAGTGCGACCTGCAATAGAAATGTACCGATCAACGTTGTGTCCCCGGATGCGTTCATGGATCGGAACGCTGCGATGACGGCTTCATCATCTTCCGAGTCCCACACCCCCAGAATTGCCGTTGCCAGGGCGCGACCAAGGTCGTCGTTATCGGCAGCTGCGACAGGTTCCAGAACTTCCGCTGGGTCTGCGGGGAGTGCAATGGCTGCAATGAACAGGCCTCGTTTGGTGCCGAAGTAGTGGTGGACTAGTGCAGAGTCGACACCTGTATCGGCAGCGACGCTGCGGATGGAGGTCGTATCGAAACCGGACCGCGCGAACCGGGTGCGAGCAGACGCAAGGATCGCCTCCTTGGTTTTCGATTGCCTGGGCCTTCGCCCTGGTTTGCTTCCGACACCGTTCGATTCGGTCACGGGGTTCTCCGTCGCAGCGTTGCCGCTCCAGCACAAAGAGCGAGCACGGTGAAGCCGGCGACTACCGCGATGTCGGCCCCCATTCGCCCAGTGACGCCGGTGTGCAGCGAGACTTCTTGCAGTGCATCGACGGCGTAGGTGAGTGGCAGAAAGTTACTGATGATGTGCAGCCAGTCCGGCATCTGATCCCGCGGAACGAGCAAGCCACACAGGAAGAACTGCGGAAGCACTACCAAGGGCATGAACTGAACTGCCTGGAACTCGGTTTTCGCGAAGGCGCTGCACAGTAGACCGATCGACACTCCCAACATCGCGACGAGCACAGAAATGACGACAACCCACACCGCTGGTCCGGCCGTCGTCAATCCGAGTGCCCCGAAAGTTACCGCGCAGGCGAGCAGGGCCTGACCGAGTGCAGCTACGGAGAATGCCGAGCCGTAACTCCCCAGCAACTCCAACTTCGACATCGGAGTCGTCAGTAGTCGTTCGAGCGTTCCCGAAGTTCGTTCGCGTTGCATCGCGATGGAGGTGATCAGGAACATCACCACGAACGGGAGGACGCCGAGCATCGTGATTGCGATGCGGTCGAACAACGACTGCTGGCCGGCCGGTGTCGGGACGTTGGCGTACAGAAAGTAGAGCAACACCATCAGTAGGGATGGGACCAGCAAGATCATCGCGACGGTTCGACGATCGGCCCGCAGTTGCCGCAGGATCCGCCCGGTACCTGCGGCGTAGATGCGCGCGCTTACGACGCCGCCTCGATCGGTGCGGTGGAGAGGATCAACGAGAGGAAAGCTTGTTCGAGGCTGGTTTTGCCCGTCTGGGAGCGGAGTTCGGCTGGACTGAGCTCAGCCAGAATTTTGCTTTCGCGCATCAAGATCAGTCGACTGCAGTGATCGGCTTCTTCCATGGCGTGACCGGACACCAGAATCGTGGTGCCGGATGCGGCGAGGTCGGCAAATCGTTTCCACAACTCGGCACGGAGTACGGGATCCAGTCCGACGGTCGGTTCGTCGAGGACGATGAATTCGGGTTCGGCGACCAGTGCACTTGCCAGCGATACCCGACCCAGTTGACCGCCGGACAATGCACCCGCCGGTGACGATGCGTGGTCGGTCAGCCCGACGGACTCGATGGCGGAGTCCGCAGTAGCGGATGTGCGCCCGAACAGCGCGGCAAAGTATGCGACGTTCTCGCGAACAGTCAGATCCCCGTAGACACTGGGGGCCTGCGCGACGTAGCCGACTGTGGCGCGTAGGCGTTTGGACCCGGCAGGGAAGCCGAGCACGGTGACCGTTCCGCTCTGGACTATCTGAGTACCGACGATGGCCCGCATCAACGTTGACTTTCCGCATCCGGAGGGTCCGAGAAGCCCCGTGATGGTGCCGCGTGGGATGGACAAGTTCACATCATCGAGAGCCACTCTTTTTCGCCGCCGAACAGTGAGGTTTTTTATCTCGACGGCATTCACCGAATCGACATACATCGCGGCGTCCTGGATCTCATCATCGGAAAATTTCATCGCATGATGAATTTATAACCCCGGCGATGGTCAACGGTCAAGGGGCGGCATCATAGGACACGTGGACCTGTCAGAACTCGAATACGGTGATCCCCCGGAGATGGCACGACGGATACTCGGTGGCACTCTGACCGTCGGCGGCGTCGCCGTTCGAATCGTCGAAGTAGAGGCCTACGGCGGACCGGTCGACGGTCCGTGGCCGGACCCGGCCGCGCACTCGTATCGCGGGCAGACGAACCGCAACGCGGTGATGTTCGGGCCCGCGGGTCGCCTGTACGTCTACCTCAGCTACGGGATGCATCTCTGCATGAACGTCAGCTGTGGTCCCTACGGGACGCCTGCCGCCGTGCTTCTTCGGGCAGGCGAGGTTGTTGCCGGCCACGACATCGTTGCTGTCCGGCGCCCAGCGGCAAGATCGGCTGCCGCCTTGGCGAGGGGCCCGGGAAATCTCGGCAGCGCACTCGGAATCGGTCTCGAGGACAACGGAACAGCGCTGTTCGACGCAGATTCGCCGATAACTCTGGCAATGCCCCTGTTTGCTGCGCACTCCGATGAGATCGCATCCGGCCCGCGCGTAGGAGTCAGTGTTGCGGCAGAAAGGGAATGGCGATTCTGGATTCGAGGGTCTTCGGCGGTATCGAGCTACCGGCGCAGTCCGAAGGCTCGACTCGTGGGTGAGCCGGAGGCCTGACGGCGGCGTCGTAACGCACATGCGGGAGAATCGAACGCGTGAGTGAGAACATTATCGACGAATTGACCTGGCGAGGGCTCATCGCGCAGTCCACCGATGTGGACGAGCTGAAGAAGGCGACCGAGGCGGGTCCGATCACTCTGTATGCGGGCTTCGATCCGACCGGCCCCAGCCTGCATGCCGGTCACCTGGTTCCGTTGCTCGCGCTGAAACGATTTCAGCGAGCAGGCCACCGCCCCATCGTCATGGCAGGCGGCGCGACCGGCCTCATCGGCGATCCAAGGGATGTGGGGGAGCGGACCATGAACTCCTCCGATACCGTCCGTGACTGGTCCGATCGCATCCGTGGTCAGCTCGAGCGTTTCGTCGAATTCGACGAGACCGCGACAGGCGCAATTGTGGAGAACAACCTGAACTGGACCGGCGAGCTGTCGGCGATCGATTTCTTGCGGGACATCGGCAAGCATTTCTCCATCAACGTGATGCTGGCACGGGACACGGTGAAGAAGCGGCTCGACGGCGACGGTATGTCGTACACCGAGTTCAGTTACATGCTTCTGCAAGCGAACGACTACGTGCGGTTGAGGCGCACGTACGGGTGCTCGCTCCAGATCGGTGGGTCGGATCAGTGGGGGAACATCGTCGCAGGGGTGGAACTGAACAGGCGCCAGGACGCAGAGTCCGTGCATGGGATGACGGTCCCGTTGGTCACGTCCGCAGATGGAAAAAAGTTCGGCAAGTCCACCGGTGGGGGCAGCTTGTGGCTCGACCCGGAGATGACCAGCCCGTACGCCTGGTACCAGTACTTCGTGAACACCGGCGACGCCGACGTGGTGAAGTACCTCCGCTGGTTCACCTTCCTGGATCGAGCCGAGCTCGATGAGCTGGACCTCGCAACCAAAGAGCGACCCCATGCCCGCGAGGCGCAGCGTCGCCTTGCGGCCGAGATGACGACGCTGGTTCACGGTGAAGCGAACACCCGTGCGGTGGAGCTTGCCAGCCAGGCGTTGTTCGGCCACGCGGAACTGGGAGAGCTCGACGAGACAACTCTCGCCGCGGCACTGCGCGAGGCCTCGATTGCACAGGTTCACGAGGGCGATCCCAAAACGATCGTCGATCTCCTCGTAGCCACCGGGCTCTCGGACAGTAAGGGCGCGGCGCGACGGGCAGTAAAGGAAGGTGGCGCTTCGGTGAACAACCAGAAGATCGTCACCGAGGACTGGACACCGAGTGGCAGCGACCTTCTTCATGGGCAATGGCTGGTGGTACGTCGTGGAAAGCGAAACTTTGCCGGGGTACAGATCACCGGAACGTTGTAATCGGCATTGTGGTGGCCGGAGTCACATGCGTGTGATTCGCGCGGAAGAGCTAGTAGCAAGAGCTCGGACCTCCTGCCACCACGGAGTTTGGCCGGCGGACTTCCCGTGACCTGGGGATTTGACGCGTTGTTCTCCTGCGCGTAACTTTATCCAAGTCAGAGCGAGCCGGACACCGACCTGGTCTTCACGGACTGGGAAACGAGGTCATACGGGGTTTGCACTGAAAATCCTAGTTCGGCAAGATGGTGTTGTCGTGTCCGGGTGATCCGATGTGACGGGGTTATTG
>JBBPZN010000027.1:0-6163 GCA_038198705.1 Mycobacteriales bacterium | reverse complement strand
GGGCGCCCAGGTCACCTGGCTTCCGGTGGACAAGGACGGGCGGGTTCGGCCCGAGACGCTGCGCGCCGAGCTCGCATCGAATGGTTCCGAGACTGCTCTGATTACGATCATGTGGGCCAACAACGAGGTTGGCACGATCATGCCCATTCAGGAACTTGCAGCCATTGCCCGCGAGTACGACATTCCGATCCACAGTGATGCGATCCAAGCCGTACCGCATCTCCCAGTCGATTTCGCCGCCAGCGGACTGTCCGCGATGAGTATTGCTGCGCACAAGTTCGGCGGACCGCAGGGCGTGGGCGCGCTGCTGATCGGACGCACAGTTGCGTGCGTACCTCTGATGCACGGAGGTGGCCACGAGCGCGATATCCGATCGGGAACACACGACACGGCTTCGGTCGTCGCGATGGCTGCTGCCCTGTCGGACACCGTCGCGAACCTCGATGCGCAGCATGCGAAACTGATGCGACTGCGCGACCGTTTGATTGCCGGAGTTCGCGAGTTGGATCCGGATGTCGTCGTCAACGGTGCGCTCGGACATGACCGGCTTGCCGGCATTGCACATTTCACGTTTCCAGGGTGTGAGGGCGACTCACTGTTGATGTTGCTCGACGCCGCCGGTATCGAGTGTTCGACGGGTTCTGCGTGCACCGCCGGTGTTGCCAGCGCGAGTCACGTGTTGATCGCGATGGGAGCAGACCCGTCCACTGCCAGAGGATCGCTGCGATTCTCATTGGGCGCTGAGTCTTCGGACGAAGATGTCGATGCATTATTGGCAGCGCTGCCGCAGGTAATCGAACGAGCCCGTGCCGCGGGATTGGCGAGCGTAGGAGCTCGGGGAGGACAACGCTGATGCGTATTTTGGCTGCAATGAGCGGCGGCGTGGATTCTGCGGTGGCGGCAGCGCGTGCCGTCGACGAAGGTCACGATGTGGTGGGAGTGCACCTGGCACTGTCTGCCGAGCCGGGAACCCTGCGCACAGGTTCGCGCGGATGCTGTTCCAAGGAGGACGCGGGAGATGCTCGTCGCGCGGCCGATGTCCTAGGTATCCCGTTCTATGTGTGGGACTTTGCCGACCGGTTCAAGGAAGACGTCATCGACGATTTCGTCGAGGCCTACGCTGCAGGCGAGACGCCCAATCCGTGTCTGCGCTGCAACGAGAAGATCAAGTTCTCGGCGTTGGCTGATCGAGCTATGGCTTTGGGGTTCGACGCCGTTGCAACGGGCCATTACGCGCAGTTGCATGACGGGGTTCTTCGGCGAGCGGTGGATGCGGACAAGGACCAGTCGTATGTACTGGCAGTACTGACGCAGACCCAGCTTTCGCGTGCGATGTTCCCGATCGGCGATTCTCCGAAGTCCGAGATCCGCGCCGAAGCCGCCGAGCGCAATCTGGCGGTGGCCGACAAGCCGGACAGCCACGACATTTGCTTTATTCCCTCCGGAGACACACGAGCTTTCCTCGGCGCCAAGATCGGGATTCGTCCGGGCAAGGTCGTCGATGCGGATACGGGCGCAGAACTGGCCGACCACGACGGTGTCCACGGTTTCACGATCGGCCAGCGCAAAGGCCTGGGAGTGGAAGGACCTGCGCTCGACGGCAAGCCCCGCTATGTGACGGCCATCGAGCCTGAGAGCGGCAATGTCATCGTGGGGTCTGCCACCCGGTTGGATGTCTGGGGGATCAGTGGGGATCGCGCGGTGTGGACCGAAGGCGTTGCGCCTGTCGGGCCTATCGAATGTGTGGTCCAGGTTCGTGCGCACGGTGGAATGACGGAGGCTGTCGCCGAGGCGACGATCGACGGCGGAATGGACATTCAGTTGCGGGGGCCCCTCACCGGTGTGGCAAAGGGGCAGGCCGCGGTGCTGTACCGCCGAGATGTGCTCGGTGATGTCGTGATCGGCAGCTCCACCATCGCTGGTACCCGTTCCGAGCGCGAGTGAGCGCAGGCGTCTTCGCGGCGCTCACGACGGGGATGGGTTCCTGGCCAGGCACCGACATTCGAGAGTCGGCGTCCGTCGTCCTCGGTGAGTTGCCCGAGATGCCGCACCTCGTCGAATTGCCGGCACGCGGACTAGGCGCCGACATCATCGGTAGAACCGGTGCGCTGATGGTGGATATCGAATTGGACGTACGTACCTCGGGTTACCGTGTGGCGCAGGGGAGATCGATGACTTCGCGACGCGCGCTGGACCTGTTGCACGAAGACATCGATGTGCTGGAAGAGCTATGGGAAACGGGCGGATACGCCTCTGGTCACCGGGTACTCAAGGTGCAATCGGCGGGCCCGTTCACGTTGGCGGCGCAGGTCGAACTCCGTTTCGGTCATCGTGTTCTTACCGATCGTGGTGCAGTGCGAGACTTCGCCGGTTCTCTTGCCGAAGGATTGCGCCGGCACTGCGACGAACTTGCATCGCGGCTCGGAGTGGAGGTCGTAGTTCAGCTCGACGAGCCGAGTTTGCCGGCGGTACTGGCAGGTTCGTTGTCCGGAGTCACGGGTCTCGATACGGTTCGCGCTGTGCCCGAGCCCGAGGCAATCGAATTGCTCGACTCGGTGATCAGTCAGCTCGGTGTTCCCGTAGCGGTGCATTGCTGCGGCGGCGACGCTCCGGTGGACCTGATTCGGCGCAGCGCGGCGCAGGCTGCGGCAATAGATATTGCGTTTCTGAAAGCGAGTGAGTTCGACTCGGTAGGTGAGTTACTCCAAGCAGGTAAGACCCTGATGGCGGGTTTGGTGCCTGCGACCGTGCCGGACCGGATTCCGTCGTGGCGCGAGGTGGCTGCTCCGGCAGTCAGGCTGGTCGATCGCCTCGGATTCCCGCGGTCGGTGTTGGCGACACAGTTTTCGGTGGTCCCGACGTGCGGGCTGGCGGGTGCGACGCCGGAGTGGGCGCGTAAGGCCCTGGATTTGGCTCGAAACGTAGCAGAGGAATTCCGGGACGCCCCGGATTCGCTGTAGTGGCAAGGCGCTGTCGGTAGGGTCCGTTAATCTTCTTCTGTGGATGAATCGACTGCTGCTGGGCCGACGACAGAGACTGCCCCCGCCTCCAACGCGGATCGGGATCGGTGGCAGAAGCTGGCCGAAGAGGTTCGCGGTCACCAATTCAGGTACTACGTTCGGGATGCACCGATAGTCGCTGACGGTGAGTTCGACACACTCTTGAGTGAGCTGAACGCGCTCGAAGACGCACATCCAGAACTCCGTACTGCCGATTCACCTACTCAACTCGTCGGCGGGGGTTTCGCCACCGAGTTCACCGCCGTCGATCACCTCGATCGAATGTTGAGTCTAGACAACGTGTTCGACTACGACGAGTTGCGTGCCTGGGCCAAACGTGTCGAGTCGGAAACGGGTCCGGATCTGCACTATCTGTGCGAGGTGAAGATCGACGGGGTTGCACTCAATCTCGTGTACGAGAACGGCAAGCTTGTCCGCGGCGCGACCCGAGGTGACGGCCGAACGGGCGAGGACGTGACGCTCAACGCTCGCACCATCGAGGACATTCCGGACGTCCTTACCGAGAGCCCCGACTATCCGACGCCCACTCTTCTCGAAGTCCGCGGCGAGGTCTTTTTCCGTCTGACGGATTTCGCGGCTCTCAACGCTTCTCTCGTGGAGGAAAGCAAAGCGCCGTTCGCGAACCCCCGAAATTCAGCTGCCGGTTCGCTGCGGCAGAAGAATCCAGCTGTTACTTCGCGCCGACGACTCGGCATGATCTGCCACGGGTTCGGTCGTATGGAGGGATTTGCCCCGGACTCGCAACAGCACGCGTACGAGGCCTTGCAAGCGTGGGGTTTGCCCGTGTCCACGCACACCACCAGGGTCGCCGGCATCGAGGCAGTTGTAGAACAGGTCGCGTACTGGGACGAACATCGCCACGACGTCGAGCACGAAATCGACGGCCTCGTGGTCAAGATCGACGAGATGTCCTTTCATCGCAGGCTCGGGACCACGTCGCGGGCGCCGCGTTGGGCAATAGCGTACAAATACCCGCCTGAGGAAGTCACCACGAAGTTACTCGACATCAGAGTCAGCGTCGGGCGAACCGGCCGGGTGACTCCGTTCGCCTACATGGAACCCGTCTTGGTTGCCGGATCGACTGTGTCCCTTGCGACTCTGCACAACGGTTCCGAGGTCAAGCGCAAGGGTGTGCTTATCGGCGACACGGTGGTGATTCGCAAAGCAGGCGAGGTCATTCCGGAAGTGCTGGGGCCGGTCGTCGACGCCCGCACCGGCGATGAGACCGAGTTCGTCATGCCCGAGAATTGCCCAGAATGTGGAACCAGTCTTGCACCCGCCAAAGACGGCGACGCTGATCTGCGGTGCCCCAACTCCGAGTTCTGCCCCGGCCAGCGCCGCGAACGATTGTTCTTCGTATCCGAACGCGGCCGCTTCGACATCGAAGGGCTGGGCTACGAGGCAGCAACCGATCTGCTGAAGGCGGAGGTCATCCTCGACGAAGGAGACATCTTCTCGCTGAACGAGGACGACCTACTGAAGACGTCGATCTTCCGAACCAAGGCAGGGGCGTTGTCGGCCAACGGCCGTAGACTTTTGAACAATCTGGACAGTGCCAAGGACCGGCCTCTGTGGCGCGTATTGGTGAGCTTGTCCATCAGGCATGTCGGTCCGTCGGCCGGGCGTGCACTCGCACCCGAATTCGGGACCCTCGAGCGCATCGAGAATGCCTCCGAGGAAGAACTTGCCGCGGTCGACGGTGTCGGCGGCACCATTGCCAAGGCAGTCTCCGAGTGGTTCGAAGTCCCGTGGCATCGAACCATCGTGGAGAAGTGGCGTGCAGCGGGCGTGCGGATGGAGGACGAGCGGGACGAGACCATCGTGCGCAACCTCGAAGGAATGTCGATCGTCGTCACCGGATCTCTGGAAAATTACTCGAGAGATCAGGCGAGAGAAGCGATCCTTGCCCGTGGAGGTAAAGCGGCAGCGTCGGTATCGAAGAAGACTGCGTTTGTGGTGGTCGGGGAGGCTCCGGGCAGCAAACACGACAAAGCAATCGAACTTGGGGTTCCTGTTCTGGACGAGGACGGTTTCACACTGTTGCTCACCGAAGGGCCTGACGCGGTCCGACGCCCAATGCCAGCTGAATCCGAGGGTTGACCGATCAGCCGAGCACCGTTGCGACGATCCCAGCCAGGTAGCCCAATCTCGCTATTTCCGACGGCCTGAAGTCAGGACCGCCGGGGCGTCCGAGCATCAGAACTGTGCCGGTTGATCCCAGCGGAGCGGCAGCGATCCTGGTGTCCATCTCTCGCCACACCTGCGGGACCCACTCGGCGTCACCGTCGAGCGCTGCCGGGCGGGTAAGCGGCATCCACGGCATGCTGTGTGCATGCGTTTCGGGAGCTCCCGAGCTCTCTACGACGTGGAACGGACCCTCCTCGTTGATAGCAACCACGACACTCCAGCTCACGCGAAGAACGCGCGGCGCACCATCGGCCAGGACTTGGAGGCGGTCGTCCGAGGCCGCCACCACACGGTCGATCAATTCGAGCTCACGGTGGGTGTCGAGCACACCGATATACGGACGTATCGATAGCACATGAATCTGGGACAGGTTCTCGGCGGCGGTGATGAGGGTGTCCGGCAGCGCCCCCGGAGGGACATCCACCACGAGGTCGTCGACCGCGTAACCGTCGCCGCGTTCGATGACATCGAGCGAAAGGATGTCGGCGTGGACCGAGCCGAGAGCAACAGCGAGCGATCCGAGACTTCCTGGACGGTCGGGAAGTTGAACCCGGAGCAGATAGGACATGTCGCTCGCTTTCGGTGATGTTCGAAAACTGTGGCGTTGAAAAATTGTCGAGGGGGACGACACGGAACCCACATCGCATGCGTACCTTCGCAAACCCCGCGAGCAATCCTTGCATTGTCCCCGCCCGGGATCGAACTGCGACTCGGCCCGTGGGGTTCGCGACTTCACTCGGGGGCGTCAGGACCGCGGGGTGATGCGCCCCTCCGACCGGCTACTAGGCTTAGGCGAGGGTCGCGTGTCTGTGCGACTGCATCCATACATGTGTGAAAGGGGTCTACGCGGTGCCTGATATCTCCCGCGACGAGGTTGCTCACCTCGCCCGGCTGTCTCGGCTGGCTCTCAGCGAAGCCGAGTTGGACGAGTTCGCCGGCCAGCTGGATTCGATTCT
>JBBPZN010000026.1:0-45877 GCA_038198705.1 Mycobacteriales bacterium | reverse complement strand
GATCGAACTACGAGCGGATGAAGCTCAAGGTCAACGACGAGCTGAAGAAGCACTTCCGCCCGGAGTTCCTCAACCGTATCGACGACATCGTCGTGTTCCACCAGCTCACCAAGGATGAGATCGTCCAGATGGTCGACCTCATGCTCAACCGAGTCGAAGGTGCGCTCAAGAACAAGGACATGTCGCTCGAGGTCACCGAGAAGGCCAAGTCCCTGCTGGCCAAGCGTGGATTCGACCCGGTACTGGGTGCGCGGCCGCTGCGTCGCACCATTCAGCGCGAGATCGAGGACGCGTTGTCGGAGAAGATCCTGTTCGGCGAGGTCGAAGCCGGCCAGATCATCCTGGTCGACGTCGAGAACTGGGACGGCGAAGGCTCGGGCGAGGCCGCCAAGTTCACGGTCCGCGGCGAGAAGAAGCCGATCAGCGTTCCTGACGAACTGCCCGTCGACCTGGCCAAGGCCACCGGCGACAGCGACAGCGACTAGTCAGTGGTTTCGACTCGGTAGTTTCGACTCGGTAGTTTCGACTCAGTAGTTTCGGCTCAGCGGGCCGTGCTCCGAAAGGGGTACGGCCCGCTTTGTCGTCTGCGGGCTGGTGGTTCGCCGCTCCCTACCGCTCCCTACCGCTCCCCACCGCTCCCCACCGCTTCAATGGTCCACTCATACGATCTGATGTCTTCGATGTGACATTCAAGCGGCGGCGGAACCAACGGATTCGCCCGCAGGGGGTGAGGCGGAGAACGCGCCGCAGAGTTCTACTGAGTGCGTGACTTCTCTCGACAGGCACACAGCGCCGGCGCGGGCCGGTTCGGTTCTGTTCGTACTCATCCTTGTTGCTTCCGTCGCAAACCTGAATTTGGCGGTCGCCAACGTCGCACTGCCGGAAATCGGTAGGGACTTCGATGCCAGCCAGACGCAGCTCAATCTGATCGCGGTCGCGTATTCGCTCGGCCTGGCTGGTTCGGTCCTCTATCTCGGTGCCCTCGGTGCCCTCGGGGACCGCTATGGGCGCAAACTGTTGTTGGTTCTAGGAATGGCGCTGTCGATACCAGCCTGTGTCATCGCCGGTTTCGCTCCCAATTTCGAAGTCTTGTTCGGTGCGAGGTTGCTCGGCGGTCTGTCCGCCGGACTGGCCTACCCGACGACCCTGGCGCTCATCACTGCGTTGTGGGCCGGTGCTCCGCGCACGAAAGCAATCGCCTTGTGGTCGGCTCTCGGCGGCGCCATGTCGGCGCTGGGACCATTGTTGTCCGGGGCGTTGCTGGAGAAGTTCCAATGGGGATCGGTCTTCCTGGTGACGTCGCCGCTGACGTTACTCGCCTTGATTTTGGCAGCTGCTTTTGTGCCCGGGCATGTGAACGAAACAACCGATCCGGTCGACAATTTCGGCGGAATCGTATCGGTCGTGTTCATTGCGGCGCTGGTGCTGGGCATCAACTTCGCTCCGGTCGACGGGATGGGAACGGTCGCGCTCGGGCTGGGTGCGATAGCTCTTGCAGCGGGGGCGGTATTTGTCGTCCGGCAGAGCCGCGCGTCGTTCCCGCTGTTCGATCTGAAAATCGCACGGCGGAGGACGTTCTGGGTTGCGGCCCTGGCCGGGATCATCGTGTTCGGTTCGCTGATGGGTGTCATCTTCGTCGGTCAACAGTTTCTGCAGAACGTTCTCGGTTACTCGACGCTCGCTGCGGGCGCGTCGACGCTACCGGCGGCCGTTGCGATGGTGCTGGTGGCTCCGCAGTCGGCGAAGTTGGTGGAGCGTCGGGGATCGCGATTCACCTTGCTGCTCGGTTACGTCTTCATCGTCCTCGGATTGGTGCTGGCCTGGCTGACATGGAAGGAAGACGTGTCCTATGCAGTGGTGGCGATCAGTTACGTGCTTCTTGGTATCGGAGTCGGCCTCGCAGGCACACCTGCCTCACGTTCATTGACCGGTTCGGTGCCGGTCGATCGCGCCGGGATGGCGTCGGGAACAGCGGATCTTCAGCGCGATCTCGGCGGAGCGATCATGCAATCGACATTGGGTGCCCTGCTCACCGCTGGGTACGCGGCATCGTTGGCCTCGCAAATTTCGAGTTCGCCGGATGCGAGTGGTATCAGCGCGGAAACCCAGTCGGTTCTCACCAAGTCGTTCTCGTCGGCTACCGATTTGGCCAGCAGCTATCCGCAGTACGCCGATCAGATCATCGGGGCAGCCGAACAAGCTTTTCTCGACGGCGATCAAATGTCTTATGCAGCGGCGATAGTCGTGGTTCTGGTCGGTGCGGTTCTGGTCTTCTTCGCTTTTCCTGGTCGTGACGAAGAGAAAAGGCTTCTTGCTCAGTATCATTCGATCGACGCGGGTCGATCGGCAACGCCGATCGACGAACCCGGTTAGCCTGGGATTCTCCGGGCTCATCCGAGCCTGTATCGAACGAGGAGTCGAAAAGCGATGCCTACACGCACTTCACGCACAGCCTGGAACGGAACCTTGGAGAAAGGATCGGGTCAGGTCGAGTTGACCAGTTCGAGTGCTGCGACGTTCGACGTGTCCTTCCCCAAGCGCGCGGCTGAAAACGCTGATGGCACGACGAGTCCGGAGGAGCTCATCGCTGCAGCGCATTCGGCTTGTTATGCGATGCAGTTGTCGGCCGTGATCGCCGAGGCGGGCGGCACTCCGCAGAGCCTCGACGTCACAGCAGAGGTCTCGCTGGGACCGGATACGCCGGGCTTCAAGCTCACCGGGATCAAGCTCACCGTCCGAGCCGAGGTCGACGGTCTCGACGCCGACGGTTTCGCGAAGGCCGCGCAGGCGGCCAAAGAAACCTGTCCGGTGAGCAAGGCGCTGACAGGGGTCGACATCACTCTAGACGCTGCGCTCGAATCCTGATTTCAATCGGTACCCTTTCAAGGTGAAATCCAACCAATCCGCTGAGGTTCTCGCTCCGAATGTCCACTGTTGGACCGTTTCTACTCGGTGTCGGGCACGGCTGTAGTCGGTGGACAAGGGGACGCTCTGAAAAGGATGCGCTGGTCGTGGTTTCTGCTGTTGGGATTGTCGGGCACGGGGTTGTACCTCGTACTGCCCGCGGGCCTTGCGCGCTCGATCGCCAATGGCCTACTGCTGGCGGTGGCGCTTGCCTTCGTGGTCTTCGGTGCCCGGAAAAATCGGTCGGTGAACGGTGTCAGCTGGACGTTGTGGGTGGTAGGCCTGCTCGCGTGGGGTTTGGGCAATGTCGTTCGCAATCCGAGTCATACGATGGTGATGTCCTGGGCTGACGTTCTGTGGGTCGGCGGCCATGTGGCCCTCATCGTCGGGCTACTGCTGTTTCGGGTGGGCAACGCTCGGGCGTTCCGGGTGGAGGACATCCTCGAGGGAGCGATCGTCGCTATCGGTGTCGCGCTGGCGACCTGGATAGTCGTCATCCAGGCTCGGGTCGAAACAAGCCTGGACATTACGTCATTCGTTCGCCACTGGCAGGCGATCGTCTACGCCGGAGCCGACGGTTTTCTCGTATCGCTGATGGTGATTCTGCTGCTGTCGAGAAGAGCACGGAAGGCGCCGTTCGCACTGGCTGCTTGTGCATTTCTGTTCTTCTTCGCCGGTACCTGGATTTCTCGTGTCGCCGTCAGTGTCGAAGTGCGCGACTCGGCCGTCGTCCAGGCCTGTTGGCTTGCTGGGTTCGTCCTCGCCGGATCGGTGGCCTTGTATCCACCTTCTCGTGCATGGAAACCGCGTCGGGGTCCGAAGTCGCATTTCGTGCTCGATCGCACCCGTCTGGTGGGGTTGGGTTCGGCGATACTGATGGCTCCCACGGTGATGGCAGTGCAGCTGGGGCGCGGGCTTCCAGCTTCCGAGTGGGGATGGGTCGTGCTCGGCTCCACGATGGTGATCATTGCGCTTGCGGCGGCCCGGATAGCGTGTTTTCTGTTGGTGCTACGCAGGCAGGCTGCCGCGCTGACCCATGCGGCCATCTCCGACCCTGTCACCGGGCTTGCGAATCGCACCCACCTCGGGGAGCTGCTCGACCTGTCGATCCAGTCCGCAGGAGAGGCCGGGATTGTGGTGATGGTCGTTGACATCGACAGATTCGCCCACGTCAACGAGACGTTCGGCTATGCCGTCGGCGATCGGGTGCTGCGGGAGATCGGCGACCGATTGGTCTCGGCAGCCGTCGAGGATGCAGTCGTCGGAAGATTGGGTGGCGATCAGTTCGTCGTATCCGTCCCCTCGGACTCGATGGAGCTGTCGCCGTCTCGGTGCGCCGAGCACTTTCAGCGTGCGGTGAATTGCACCATGTTCGTCACCGATATCAACATCGCGCTCGAGGCAACGGTCGGAATGGCCTTGTCTGCCGATCAACCCGATGTCGACGCCCACGGGTTGTTGCAACATGCGCATGTTGCCCTGACGTCGGCCAAGCACGAGCACACTCGATTATCTGTGTACGCACCCTCCATGGACTGCGATCGCCATGAGCAGATGCGTTTGCTGGGGGAATTGAAGACAGCGCTGAGCGAACGTCAGCTCACAGTCTTCTTTCAACCCTGTCTCGATCTCGGATCCGGATCGGTGACCGGCGTCGAAGCGCTCATTCGTTGGCAGCATCCACGAGAGGGTTTGATTGCCCCCTCGTCGTTTCTTCCAGACGCCGAGCGCACCGGCATGCTGCCCGCGATCACCGCCTATGTCCTCGAGGATGCACTGGCGTGTTGTAGTGCGCTGCGTCGCAAGGGATCCAACATTCGGGTCGCGATCAATCTCTCGGTCCGGAATCTGATCGACCCCACGCTCGTCGGGCAGGTCGCGCAGGCACTTCAGCGTCACGACCTGCCTCCGGCGGCGGTGGAATTCGAAGTGACCGAGACCTCTGCAATGACCGATCCTCGCCGGTCGGTGGATTCCCTTGTCGCACTGCGCGATCTGGGTGTGACCATTGCAATCGACGACTACGGGACCGGATACAGCTCGCTGGCATATTTGCGTTCGCTGCCCGTTCAGACTCTGAAGATCGACAAGTCCTTCGTGACGGCGATGGTTTCTCAGCCCATCAATGCCTCGATCGTGCGGTCGACGATCGACCTGGCGCGCAGCCTCGGAATGAACGTGGTGTCGGAGGGGGTCGAGGACGGGGACACGTTGAATCGACTTCGCGCACTCGGGTGTGATGGCGCGCAGGGCTTCTATATTGGACGTCCGGTGCCGGCCGAAGAGCTGGAGGAGTCGATCACCCGCATCGAACGCGAGCTCCCTGTCGCAGCGTCGCAGACACGATTGCCGACGACCGGCACTCCGACGGCGCGTCAGGCCTTGGCTGCGACGTCCAGGACTACTTCGAATTCGAGCAGCGATGCTCCGGAGGCGACGGGCTTGGCGCGCTCGCCCGAATGCGCTGCCCTGGCTGGGCCCGCCGACCACGCCTGGAATGCCTTCTCGGTCTCCCATTGCGTCACCACGAAGTAGCGGGTTTCACCTTTGACCGGGCGCAGGAGTTGGAATCCGAGAAAACCTGGCGAACCTTCCACAGCACCGGCGCGGGCCGCGAAACGCTTCTCCAATTCCGTGCCTGCACCCTCGGGAACTTCGATTGCATTTATCTTCACGACAGCCATGACCGAGAGGCTACTCGGTCCAGCGGAAAGCTACAGTCGTGACGATGCTGCACGATGAGGGTGGGGACGGGCGACCGATCTTGCTGTTGCACGGCTTGATGGGTAGCGCGCGAACGTGGCGACGCCAAGTGCCGTGGCTACGTGCGTTCGGCCACGTCTACACCTACGACGCACCGGGGCACGGCAGGCCTGCCCCGCGCGAGATCGGTACCGAGGCATTCGTCGAGGACCTGACTGCTCATGCGGAGCAACTCGGGGAATGTGTCGTCATCGGGCATTCGATGGGTTCGCTGCACGGCTGGTGTCTCGCCGCAGCGAGACCCGATCTGGTGGCAGGTCTTGTCGTCGAGGACATTGCACCGGACTTCCGTGGGCGCACGGCCGATGACTGGGCTGCACTCATTCGTCGGTGGCCGCAACCGTTCGAGACCGAATCAGCGGTACGTGAGTTCTTCGGCGACGTCGCAGGGCAATACTTTTTGGATTCCTTCCAGCGTCGTGACGACGGCTGGTATCTGCACGGTGACGTATCGACATTCGAGGCGATCTCGCAGGAGTGGGGTACGAGGCACTTCTGGAACGAGTGGGAATCCGTCACCGCTCCGTCGTTGCTGATCGAGGGTGCGTCCGGAATCACACCGCCGGGACAGATGCGTCGGATGCACGAGAGGAACGCCAAGTCGAGCTACGTACTGATTCCAGAGGCGGCGCATCTCGTGCACGATGAGCAGCCCGAGCTCTACCGCGCAGCTGTGGAAGTGTTCCTCCGACAACTACGATGACGCGAATGTCCCTGGTGAAGCTCAACGGAATCGATATCAACTTCGACGTCAAAGGTGCCGGCCCGCTCGTCGTATTGGTGATGGGATCGGGGAGCCCGGGGCGGGTATGGCAGACGCACCAGGTTCCGGCACTGGTGAAGGCAGGCTTCCAGGTACTCACATTCGACAACCGAGGGATAGCGCCGTCGTCCGAGTGGGGTGCCGGCATGGTGCTCGACGATCTGGTGGCCGACACCGCTGCGTTGATCGAGCATGTGGGCGCAGCGCCGGCACGAGTCGTCGGAACGTCGATGGGTTCGCGTGTCACCCAAGAGCTGGCGTTGGCGCGTCCGGACCTCGTCTCGCACGCAGTGATGATGGCGACCTACGGCCGTTCGTCGACGATGCAGAAGGCCATGGCCCAGGGCGAACGAGATCTGTACGACGCGAACGTCACACTCCCGGCGACATACCGCGCGGCAATCACCGCAATGAACAATTTCGCACCGAAAACCCTGAGCGACGAGGCGGCGATCGGTGACTGGCTCGCCGTCATGGAGTTCTCCGGCGGCACCAGATCGGCGGGTAAGCGAGCGCAGATCGGCCTCGAAATGCGTGCCGGATCCGAACGACTCACCGCCTATCGCACGATTGCAGCCAAGAGCCTCGTGGTGGGATTCGCCGAAGACCGGCTCATCCCCGTCCATCTGAGTCGCGAAGTCGCGCAAGCGATTCCGGGCGCTCGGTACGAGGAGATCCCGGACACCGGACACTTCGGTTACCTCGAGCGTCCAGAGAAGGTCAACGAAGTGCTCATCGACTTCTTGCGCTGACGCACGGGTCACCGACGATCAGAGACCGGTCGGGGACCCCGCATCACCGGCCAGCCCGAAAAACCCTGTCGCCGTCTGCTCGATCAGGCCGTCCACGAGTAGGGAGTCCAAAGCGCGATCACGTTGCCCGGGGTCGCTGAGCCATACGACGTCCAACCTGGCCCGATCCACCGGGCCGTCGGTTTCACGTAGAACCGACATCAGTTTCCCGCGGACCTGCCGGTCGGTACCCGCGAACTTCTGCACCTTCTTGGCGGGTCCGCTGTATGCAGGGCGGCCCGCTTCGATCCACGAGCACTCGGGTAGCGGGCACAGCAGGCAGGCAGGGTTCTTGGCGGTACAGATCAACGCGCCCAATTCCATCAGTGCTGCCGAATACCTTGCCGCACGCGCGTCCCCCACGGGAAGCAACGCCTCGACGTCGGCGAGATCCCGTGTCGTCGACGGATTGCCCGGTTCCGCAGTGCCGTGCACTGCCCGAGCGACGACGCGTCGAACATTGGTGTCGACGACGGGAACTCGCCGGCCGTACGCGAAGCATGCGACAGCGCGAGCCGTGTAAGCACCGATGCCCGGCAACGACAGCAGCGTCTCGACGTCCTGTGGCACGGCGTCGCCGTGCTCGGCGGCCAATACTCCCGCGCACTGATGCAAACGCAATGCCCGACGCGGATAACCCAACTTGCCCCATGCGCGCAGGACATCGGCTTGCGAAGACGCCGCCATCTTCGACGGGACGGGCCACCGTGCGACCCACTCTTCCCAGATCGGAGCAACGCGGGACACAGGCGTCTGTTGCAGCATGATTTCGCTCATCAGAATCTGCCAAGCGCTGACACCTGGCCGTCGCCACGGCAGGTCGCGCTCCTCGGTGTCGAACCACCCGAGAAGTGCAACTGGACTGATCGGCACGCTTGTCTCCTCGGGTTCTTCGGTATCCGACTCGCCGGT
Organism: Mycobacteriales bacterium; assembly: GCA_038198705.1. Taxonomy (GTDB): domain Bacteria; phylum Actinomycetota; class Actinomycetes; order Mycobacteriales; family Mycobacteriaceae; genus Rhodococcoides. The sequence continues at coordinate 37,744 of JBBPZN010000026.1, read as the reverse complement.
AACAGCCGGATCGGTGCACAATGATGCCTATGCCTTCGACGAACCCGATAACCGCCTGGAAATCTCTTCGAGAGGGTAACCAGCGGTTCATCGCAGGCGAATCTCTGCACCCGAGCCAGGGTATCGAGGACCGTGCCCGTCTCGCCGACGAGCAGCACCCACGCGCCGTGCTCTTCGGCTGCGCGGACTCCCGCGTCGCCGCCGAGATCATCTTCGACCAGGGCCTCGGCGACATGTTCGTCGTCCGAACCGCAGGCCACGTCATCGATTCCTCCGTCCTCGGCTCGATCGAATACGGTGTGGCGATTCTCGATGTGCCGCTCATCGTCGTACTCGGCCACGATGGGTGCGGGGCAGTCAAAGCAACTCTCGACGCGTTGGACACCGGCGACATCCCCGGCGGTTACATTCGTGACCTCGTCGAACGCGTCACCCCGTCCGTGCTGTCCGCCCGTCGTGACGGCTACTCCAACGTCGACGATTTCGAGGCACGGCACGTCGAGGAGACCGGCAATCTGTTGATGCAACGGTCGCGGATCATCGCCGAGAAGGTCGACGCCGGGGAAGTTGCCATCGTCGGCCTGACCTATCAGTTGTCCGAAGGCAACGCTCGCTTGCGCGGAGTAATCGGCGATATCGGCGAGCTTCCCTGAGCTCGTTCGTCGATCAGGCGGTTTCTTCGTGACCTACAAGGCGACACGCCGCAGGCGCTTCAGGGAATCGTAGCTGCGTAACGCCTACGGTTGGTCTGTGTTGGAACCAAGCGGGCCGTTGCCTCCCGAAATCTATTGGCGTCGTCGCGCACTCGCCATCGGTGCGGCTGTCGTGGTGCTCGGTTTGATCGTGTGGTTCATTTCCTCGCTCAGTGGTGGCAATGAAGATCCGCCCCAGGCGGAGCCGGCAGGTGTCGTGACTTCGCCGGGTCCGGCCGCAACGCCGAGTGCCTCCGCCGCGAAGGAATCGGGTGCATCGTCGGCCGGCTCGGGCGCTGGTTCGGGCGCTGGTTCGGGCGCTGGTTCGGGCGAATCGGCATCCGGTGGTTCCGGAAGTGGTAAGCCGACAAGCACCGGAGCGTCCACGACGCCTTCCAAACCGGCCGTGGCAGCTGCCGTCCCGAGCAACCAGTGCTCAGACCAAAGCCTCGCCATCAAGGCGACGCCGGACAAAGCGTCGTACAAGGTCGGCGAAGAGCCAGGCTTCACCGTCGTCATCACCAACATCAGTTCCATGGAGTGCCAGCGCGACGTGGGTGCAGGTCTGCAGCAGGCCCTCGTGTACACGCTCGACGATCTGCGGATCTGGTCGAACACCGATTGCTTCCCCGACGCGCAATCAGATTTGCGGACGTTCAAGCCCGGCGAGCAGGCTGGGTTCACCGTCAAGTGGTCCGGTACCAATTCGGTTCCCGGCTGTGGTGAGGAGCGGATACCTGTCGGCGTCGGCTCGTACAAGGTGATCGCTCAGCTCGGTGAGCTGCGTAGCTCTCCCGAGCCGTTCAACATGACCTGAGCCGGCCGGCGTGCGGTCCGGTCAGTCGAACGGGCCCGCGATCGACGACTCGGCCAGACGTGAAAGCCCTTCACGAATATGGCGAGCCCACAGTCCGCCGATGCCGTCGACCGACTGTAGGTCCGCCGCTGTTGCTGCAAGAAGCCCCTGCAGAGTGCCGAACGAGGCGACCAGTCGATGGATCTGACTGAATTGCAGCCGCGGCACCCGGGTGAGGACGCGGTATCCACGTGGACTCATCGGGGTGTCGAGCGCTTCGATGGTCGCCGGGTAGCCGAATGCGCGTGCGAGTGTGGTGAGGTCGAGTAGATCGACATCGGTCAATTTGTCGAGAGCGGCCAAGGCCTTCTCCACGGCCGCGGTGCTCGACGGTTCCGGACCGGCAAGGTAGTCGCGGACAACGAGTTGACGGTCGACGTCGTTGTCGCCCAGTAGTTCCTCGAGCTGCAGCGCCAATTGCCTGCCGTCGGTGCCGAGTTCGAGGACGTTCTGCTCGATTTCGACCGAGACCCGGCGAACCATCTCCAAACGCTGAGCGACCGTGAGTGCGTCACGCAGTGTTACGAAGTCCTCGATTTCCACGACCGAGAGCTGACGGGTGTTGTCGTCGAGACGCTGCTTGTAGCGCTCGAGCGTGGCTACAGCCTGGTTTGCACGCGAGAGGATGGTTGCCGAGCCCTCGATGACGTGTCGAACTCCGGCGACGTAGACGCTGACGATGCTCATCGACTGGCTGACCGAGACGACCGGGTATCCGGTCTCCATGGCGGTACGTTCGGCGGCGCGGTGCCGCGTTCCAGATTCGACCGTAGGAATCTTGTGATCCGGCACAAGCTGCACGTTGGAGCGGACGATTCTTTTGCCGTCCGTGGACAGGACGACGGCGCCGTCCATCTTGGAGAGTTCACGTAGCCGGGTAGGCGCGAATTCGACATCGAGTTCGAATCCGCCGTCGCAGATCTTCTCGACCTCGTCGTCGTAGCCGAGGACTATGAGACCGCCGGTACGGCCTCGAAGTATTCGTTCCAGCCCGTCGCGCAGGGCTGTGCCCGGTGCTAACCGGGCGATGGTTTCACGTAGCGCCGGGGATGCACTGGCATCGCGTGCGTTCTCGTCCACGTTCGTCCCCTCGTCCCAGCATTTACTTCCACAACGACTTGTCGGCTGCATCGGCACTACGTCTACAACAGTGGTGTCTCACAGTCTCGCAGCTAGAGGCTACTGGAGTTGATCAAACCGTCCGCATATGTGCGTAATCGAGTGCCTCGCCGAGATTGGTGACGGTGCGTACTGCGATTCCCTTCGGCACGGTGTCGTCGTGTTCGGGGGTTATGGCGTGAGTGAAGCCGAGACGCGCCGCCTCGGCCAAGCGTCGACCCAGTCCCGACACCCGACGGACTTCTCCCGCCAGCCCGACCTCACCGAGGATGACCAGCCCTGTAGGTATCGGGCGATCCGTTACGGCCGACGCCACTGCCACCGCGAGTGCCAGGTCCACAGCAGGTTCGCTGGTACGCATTCCGCCGATCGTTGCCGCATAGACCTCGCTCCGGGCCACTTTCACTCCGCAGCGTCGCTCCAGGACGGCCAGAATCATGGCTACTCGCGCATGGTCGAGGCCGCTGACGGCTCGACGCGGGGAAGGCATGTGTGTATCGACGACGAGTGCCTGCACTTCGGCGAGCAACGGACGCTTACCGTCCATGGTGACTGTCACGGCCGTGCCGGGCACCGCATCGGTGCGGTGATGCAGGAACAGGCCCGACGGGTCGGTGATGCCCTCGATGCCGGTATCCCGCAGTTCGAAGCACCCCACTTCGTCGGAAGCGCCGAAGCGATTCTTGACCCCGCGGATCATGCGGAGAGTGGAGTGCTTGTCGCCTTCGAAATGGAGAACCACGTCGACCAGGTGCTCGAGTGAGCGTGGACCCGCGACGGCTCCGTCCTTGGTGACGTGACCGATCAGGAGGACCGCGATGCCGGTCGTCTTCGCCAGCGACGTGAGCGCACTGGTGATCGCGCGGACCTGGGTGACACCGCCGATGACTCCATCGACGTCCGCGGCAAGCATCGTTTGGACCGAATCGACGATCAGCAGACTCGGTGCGACCTGTGATACGTGGCCGAACACCGTCGCAAGATCGGATTCTGCGGCAAGGAAGACTCGTTCGTGGACCGCGCCTGTCCGGTCTGCCCGCAACCGAACCTGACCAGCGGATTCCTCGCCGGTGACATAGAGCGCACGCCGGTCTTCGCCGGTACGGGCCCAGCGGTGCACTACCTCGAGCAGCAGCGTCGACTTGCCCACCCCGGGCTCGCCCGCGAGGAGCACTACGGACCCGGGGACGAGCCCCCCACCGAGTACGCGGTCGAACTCTGGGATACCGGTCGAATTGGCCTGTGCAGTACTGCTGCTGACCTCGGTGAGGGCCGTGGCGGGCGACGTCGGGATCATTGCCGTGGTCGTCGAGCGTGTGTTGCCTGCGCCGAGACCGGACGCGCCCGGCCTGCTTGCAACGGGGGTGAGTACGGGCGCCTCGTCCATCGATCCCCAGCTACCGCAGTCCGGGCATCGACCTACCCATTTGGCTACGGTGTGTCTACAGGCCGAACATCGGTAATTCGTCTTCAGTTTGGCCACGTGGAGAACGCTAAACAACGGTACCGACAGGAACGTCAGTTGTTACCGTCGGCGCCTTCCTCGACCTGAGTTTCCACGACGCTGTTCTCGGCGCTGTGCGCCTCTGCTTCGATGGGCGACTTGGTCGAGACGTTGCGCGGGAGAACTTGGCCTGCATCGACGGGGACGAGAACCTCGACGTCACCGGCTTTCTCGAACGTGAACGTGACGGGAATCGTCAGGCCTGGGCGAACTTCCTCGCCGATGCTGTTGAGTTCGACAACGATCGTCTGCAAGGGGATCAGCTCGTCGTCGAGCTCGGTGTCCGCGGGCGCTCCGGCGCCGAGGGCGGTCAACGGTGCAATCTCGCTTCCGCCAGGCTCCTTGCCGACCGCCACCGAGGATGCCGCTGTCGTGGAGATCCGAGTGAGGCGATCGGGGGTCGTGGTGCTGTTGTTGACGGCGACGAAGCCGAGTTCGACCTTGCCACCCGGCTCGATCGAGTACTCCTCGCTCTGCGGGTACACCACATGCACATTGCGCAGTGAGATGTCTCCGACATCGGCGAAGTTTCCGTTGACAGCCGAGACCTGCTGGGCGGTCTGAGAAATTTGGCCGGAGCCGCAGGCAGTCAGAGTCAGTGCTGCGCCTGCCGCGAGAGCGGTTGCCCACAGGCGGGTCTTTCGGTGCGTGGTCGCAGCGTTGAACGCAGTCACGGGTCGTCCTCCAGTTTTGCCGGTGTGCCGGGGGTGCCGATTCGGTTCCGGGCCAGTGCCTTTGGCGAGCCTGGGCCGGTAGCTCCAGGTCCACTAGGCAGAGTAGTAGTCAGCTTCCGAGGGTGAACCTCTGGGGCGTCCGGAACGTGCGGTATCGGGCTCCGACCGGCGTGTTGACCGGCGATCGCTGTTACGTGGACCACCTCGACGGAGGGCGCCGGAATGCCTACCTGGGGGGCTGCGGATACACGTTAACCGGCGGCTGTCAACCCCTGAAAAGACTGCGTTATGCCCCTGACCTGCGCCGTTGATCTGAGCGCGTGGTAAACTGGCAAAATCGAAAGGGGCACGGGACACATGATTTTCAAGGTCGGAGAGACCGTCGTTTACCCCCATCACGGAGCGGCGTTAATCGAAGCGATAGAAACCCGCACCATCAAGGGTGAACCGAGAGAGTACCTGGTTCTCAAAGTTGCGCAAGGTGATCTCACTGTTCGAGTTCCTGCGGACAATGCCGAGTATGTCGGTGTTCGCGACGTCGTAGGCCGGGAAGGTCTGGACAAGGTCTTCCAGGTGCTTCGGGCACCGCACACGGAAGAGCCCACCAACTGGTCGCGTCGCTACAAGGCGAACCTCGAGAAGCTCGCTTCCGGCGACGTGAACAAGGTTGCCGAGGTCGTTCGTGATCTCTGGCGTCGTGAGCAGGATCGCGGCCTGTCTGCAGGCGAGAAGCGCATGCTGGCCAAGGCGCGTCAGATTCTGGTCGGAGAGCTCGCGCTCGCCGAGGGAACGGATGAGGCCAAGGCCGACATCATTCTCGACGAAGTACTGGCCGCAGCCTCCTAGGTGTGACCAGCGTGCATGCTGGCCCGGTTGTCGCGCTCGTACCGGCGGCGGGCCAGGGCCTTCGGCTCCAGCAGGGAATGCCGAAGGCATTTGTGACTCTGAAGGGGAGAACCCTTCTGCAACATTCGGTCGACGGTCTGACAGCATCAGGCGCCGTCGACCGAATTGTTGTGATCGTGCCGGCCGATCTGGTCGAGTACACGCGTGAGCTCCTCGGACCTACCGTCACGGTGGTCGAAGGGGCTCATGAGCGTACCGATTCGGTGCGTTGCGGTCTCGCGGTGGCGGGAGACGCAGTCATCGTGCTCGTTCACGACGCTGCGCGCGCGCTCACTCCGCCCACCCTGGTTGCACGGGTGGTCGCCGAGGTGCGCGCTGGACGCGGTGCCGTTGTACCCGCAGTTCCGGTAACCGACACCGTCAAGTCGGTCGATCTCATGGGCGCCGTGGTCGGAACTCCCGACCGAAGCTCACTTCGAGCAATTCAGACCCCGCAGGGATTTCGCGCGGATCTGTTGATCCGCGCCTACGCTGAATCCGCGGACTCCGCGACCGACGACGCAGGCCTGGTGGAACGTCTCGGTGAGACGGTGCACACGATCACCGGTGAGTTGCTCGCATTCAAGATCACCACTCCACACGACCTTTTGCTCGCAGAGGCGATCACCGCACAGGAGACTGCATGAGAGTCGGCATCGGAACAGATGTGCACCCGATTCAGGTCGGGCGGCCGTGTTGGCTCGCCGGCCTGTTGTTCGAGGACGGTGACGGGCTCGAAGGCCACTCGGACGGTGATGTCGCCGCCCACGCGCTGTGCGATGCGCTGCTGTCCGCGGCAGGTCTCGGTGACCTCGGCTCGGTTTTCGGGACCGGGCGACCCGAGTGGGATGGCGTCAGCGGTGCCGCAATGCTCACCGAGGTACGTCGCCTTCTTACCGAACACGGTTTCGGTATCGGTAACGCCGCAGTCCAGATCATCGGAAATCGACCGAAGATCGGGCCGCGCCGAGTAGAGGCGCAGGAGAGATTGTCGGCGATTCTCGGAGCCCCCGTCTCGGTGTCTGCGACCACCACCGACGGATTGGGATTGACCGGTCGAGGCGAAGGAATTGCCGCCGTTGCGACCGCACTTGTCATGAGCGAGTAAAACCCCCGGTAGCATGGCGAGTCGTGACCCTTCACCTTTACGACACCGAGACGAGGGCCTTGCGGGAATTCACCCCCTTGGTCGCTGGCCATGCGTCGGTGTACCTGTGTGGGGCGACGGTCCAGGGTGAGCCGCATATCGGCCACGTTCGTAGCGGTGTCGCATTCGACGTCCTTCGCAGGTGGCTCCTCGCCCACGAGGTCGACGTCGCTTTCGTTCGCAACGTCACCGACATCGACGACAAGATTCTGAACAAGGCGCGCGACGCTGGACGGCCGTGGTGGGAGTGGGCCGCGACCTTCGAGCGATCCTTCGCCTGGGCCTACGACCAGCTCGGGGTGCTACCTCCGTCGGTCGAGCCGCGAGCAACCGGACACATCACCCAGATGGTGGAGTTGATCGACAGATTGATCGAGTCCGGGCACGCGTACGCCTCCGCCGGTGACGTGTACTTCGACGTGATGAGCTTCCCGAGTTACGGGGCACTGTCCGGGCACAAACTCGACGACGTGCATCAGGGCGAGAGCGCCGCCGAGGGTAAGCGTGATCCCCGGGACTTCACGCTGTGGAAAGCAGCGAAACCCGGCGAGCCGTCGTGGCCGACACCATGGGGTCGTGGACGGCCCGGCTGGCATCTCGAGTGCTCTGCGATGGCCGAGACCTACCTCGGGTCCGACTTCGATATTCACTGCGGTGGTCTCGATCTGGTGTTCCCGCATCACGAGAACGAGCGCGCGCAGAGCCAGGCGGCCGGCGACGGATTCAGTCGATACTGGTTGCACAACGGCTGGGTCACGATGGGCGGCGAGAAGATGTCGAAATCGCTCGGCAACGTCCTGTCGGTCCCGAATGTTCTCCAGCACGTGCGACCGCAGGAACTGAGATACTACCTCGGTGGTGCGCACTACCGTTCGATGCTCGAATATTCGGACAACGCATTGCAGACGGCAGCGGTGACCTATCGAGGAATCGAAGGATTCGTCAAACGGACGGTCGAGCGAGCGGGAGAGGTACCACTCGGCACCTGGACCGACGGCTTCGCCGCCGCGCTGGACGACGACCTGGGAGTTCCCAAGGCGCTCGCCGAACTACACGCGACGGTGCGGGCAGGCAACAGCGCGCTGGAAGGCGGGGACCTCGAATCCGCCGTCGAGCATGCCGGGCAGGTGCGGGCGATGCTGTCGATTCTGGGTGTGGATCCGCTGGATCCGCATTGGGCAAGTGGCTCCGGCGACACCGACGCACTCGAGGGAGCCCTCGGAGTGTTGGTCGACGCAGAGTTGCAGCGTCGAGCACAAGCCAAGGTGGACAAGGACTGGCCGGCCGCGGACGCGATTCGAGATCGCCTCGCCAAGGCAGGCATAGACGTGACAGATACCCCCAACGGGCCGGAATGGTCCGTAGGGGCAACACGCAGTAACGACGAAGCAGGGCAGTGATGGCAGGCAATTCAAGTAGGCGCGGCGCGATACGCAAGACCGGCACCAAGAAGGGGCAGGTCGCGGGCTCCGGCGGAAATCGGCGCAGAGGACTCGAAGGCCGCGGCGCCACTCCTCCCGCTGAGGAGCGCACCAAGCATCCAGCGTCACGTCGCGCCAAGATGGCGGAGAAGTCCGCCCAGACGCGTGGCGACAGCCGTGGTCGCAGCACTCGTGTCCCGACTCGGAAGAACGACGACGCGCCCGAGGTCGTGTTGGGTCGCAACCCCGTCGTGGAGTGCCTTCGCGCAGGAGTTCCGGCGACGGCCCTGTGGGTTGCCGTCGGCACCGACAGTGACGAGCGGCTGAAAGAGAGCGTCCAGCGTGCAGCCGACGCGGGTATCTCCATTCTCGAGGTTCCGCGTTCGGATCTCGACAAGCTCAGCGCGAACGGTCTGCATCAAGGTCTTGCTTTGCAAGTTCCGCCGTATCGATACGCCCACCCGGACGACTTGATCAGCACGGCTCGCTCGCACCAGGAACCGGCGCTCGTGGTCGCTCTCGACAACATCACCGACCCCCGTAACCTCGGCGCTGTCGTGCGCTCGGTGGCGGCGTTCGGTGGACACGGCGTCGTCATCCCGCAGCGTCGTAGCGCGAGCGTCTCGGCCGTCGCGTGGCGCACGAGCGCAGGTGCCGCGGCCCGACTACAGGTGGCCCGCGCCACCAACCTGACCCGGACGTTGAAGGATTGGCAGTCCAAGGGCGTCACCATCATCGGTCTCGACGCCGACGGCGACACCACTCTCGATGAGTTCGACGGCACCGGGCCAGTGGCCGTGGTGGTCGGATCCGAAGGCAAGGGCCTTTCGCGTCTGGTTCGCGAGACGTGCGATTCGATTTTGTCCATCCCGATGGCAGGTCCGGTCGAATCGCTCAACGCTTCGGTAGCGGCGGGTGTCGTGTTGGCCGATATCGCGCGTCAGCGTCGTCGATAGGTTCAGCACGTTTACCGGGGTCGGTGTACTCGGAACCGTATCGAGTCCCCGGGACGCAGTTGGCCGGTCGTAGGCAGGTCGTTGTCTCGAACGACGGCGATGACGGGATAACCGCCTGTCACCGGGTGATCGGTTAGAAAGAGAACGGGCTTACCGCTCGGTGGAACCTGTAGGGCGCCGGGAACCATGCCCTCGCTGGGTAGCTCGTCGTTTCTTGCTCGTCGAAGCGGAGTCGGACCGTCGAGGTTGACCCCGACACGATTCGATTCGCTGGTTGCCGTCCATACCTGGCTCGTCAGGATGCGGTGTGCTTCGGACGTGAACCAGTCCTGTCGCGGGCCGAGTTTCACCGACACTTCGACGTGCCCGGTTCGGTCCGGCGGCGGCGCCAGTTCCGTTGCCGGCCACTCCGACTGTGCATCACCGATCGCGAGGACGTCACCTTCCGCCAGTGGCGGCGGACCCAGTCCCGACATCGTGTCGGTGGACCTGCTCCCGAGGAATTGTGCGACGTCGAATCCGCCGCGCGCAGCAATGTAGCTACGGAGCCCGGAAACCGGTGTGGTGACTGTCAATTCGTCTCCGTCGGCGAGATACAGCGTGTTGTACATCGCACCCGCGATGCCGTTGACGGTGATATGGCCCGAAGCGCCGGTGACCGCCACCACTACCGATCCCCGCATGCGGACCCGCACGCCGCCCATCGTCGCCTCGAGTGTTGCAGCGTCGACGGTGTTGCCTACCAGCCTGTTGGCCGCGTCGTGCGAGTCGAGGTCTGCGGCACCGGATCTTCCGACGCCGATCGACGCGTGACCGGGTCGGCCTCGATCCTGCACGGTGCACAGTGGCCCGGGGCGCAGTACCTCGATGGCTTTCACGACTGCTGGAACCTGACCTTCGTGCCGGGCTGTAGCAGCGCGGGGGGCGAGCGAACCTCGTCCCACAGGACTGCATCGGTGGTCCCGATGAGCTGCCACCCCCCTGGGGAACTGCGTGGATAGATCCCGGAGAACTCGCCGGCAAGTCCGACCGAACCTGCCGGGACCGAAGTGCGGGGTTCGGATCGGCGAGGAACATGCAGACGGTCGTCGGGGCCGACGAGGTAGCTGAACCCGGGTGCGAACCCCCCGAATGCGACGGTCCAGATCCGCCCCGAGTGCGCTGCCACGACTTCCGGCGTCGACAGTCCGGTGTGTCTGGCGACATCTTCGAGATCGGGACCGTCGTAGTTGACTGCAATCGTCACCGTGTCAGCCTTCGCCTCGCTGTCCTCTGGCGCTGGTTCCACCGAACGAATCCACGTCACGATCCGTTCTCGATCGCCCCGGAATCGCACCAGGACCGTCCGCGCGGCCGGGACCAGATCCTCGACGTCGACGGGGACTGTCGCGCGTAGTGAACGGAAGCAGGTCATCGTCTCGCGGAGGTCGCCGTACTCGATCAGTACGGCATGTTCACCTGCATCTCGCACGATCATCAGACAAAAGGCGAAATAACGATACCGTTGTCGGACAGTATCTTCCGGACTGCGACGGCCATGTCTACCGCGCCTGGAGAATCTCCGTGCACACACACCGACTCGGCGGAGACGGCGACGCTGGTACCGTCGATCGCCTCGACCGTTCCCTCCTGAACGAGCTGGAGGATGCGTGCTGCGACAGCGTCGGGATCGGACAGGATGGACCCGGCCTCACGCCGAGACACCAACTCACCCCCGGGGGTGTACGCACGGTCGGCAAAGGCCTCCGCCACGGTTCGCAAACCGGCAGCCTCGGCTTCCTCGAGGAACACCGACCCCGCCAGACCGAGGACGGGAAGCGTCGGATCATAGATTCGGACGGCGTCGACGACAGCCTTCGCCTGGTCCCGATGCGTCACGATGGCGTTGTACAGCGCGCCGTGCGGTTTCACGTACGCGATGGCCGAACCGGCTGCCTGACTGAGTCCGTCGAGGGCCCCCATTTGGTACAGCACGTCGGCAGTCAGGTCAGCAGGTTCGATGTCGATGAAGCGTCGGCCGAAACCGGCGAGGTCGTGATACCCGACCTGAGCGCCGATACGGACGGCCTTGCCTGCGGCGGCTCGGCAGGTTGCCAGGATCGTCTGTGGGTCACCGGCATGGAATCCGCATGCGATATTGGCGCTGGTCACCACCGCCAGCATTGCGTCGTCGTTACCGAGCTTCCACGTTCCGAAGCTCTCGCCGAGGTCTGAGTTGATATCGATGGACGTCATCGTTCTCGAGTCTAGGCGACGACGATGCGACCGGAGTCGGCCTTTCGGCGAGACCCCACTGCGCGGCAGATGAGGTAGATGACGAACGAGATGGTCGTGACGAATGTCGAGACGGGAACACCGGGTGCGAGCGAGAGGAGAATGCCGCCCACAGCGGCGATCTCGGCGAACAGAATGGACAACAGCGTCGCCTTGAGCGGGCTTGCAGTCACCCGCGCGGCAGCGGCCGCGGGCGTGATGAGCAACGACAACACGAGCAGCGCACCGACGATCTGAACGCCGAGCGCACACGCGACTCCGACGAGAACTGCGAACACGACGGCGAGCCCACGGACCGGGACACCGCGCGCAAGCGCAACTTCCGGGTCGGTGCTGGCGAACAACAGTGGACGGTAGACGATCGCGAGCACGATGAGGACCAAGGCTGCACACACGAGCAGAAGCTGAATACCGCTCTGCCCGACGCCGACGATCTGACCGATCAGAAGCGAGAAGCTCGTGCCGGTTCTACCCGGATACAGCCAGATGAACAACACCGACAGGCCCAGTCCGAACGACATGATCACGCCGATCACCGAATCGCGATCACGAGCCTTGGAGCCGAGCAGGGCGAACATCACCGCAGCGACGACCGAGCCGATTATTGCTCCGAGGCCGACGGTGATGCCGACAAGTAAAGCTGCCGACGCGCCGGTCAACGACAATTCACTCGAACCGTGCACCGCGAACGCCCACTGCCTACTGACGATCAGCGGCCCGAGCGCACCGGAGAGGAGACCGAGAATGGCTGCCGCGAGGAGTGCCTGCTGCACGAAGTCGTAGCTCAACAAGTTCGCCGTCGTGCTGAAGTCGAAGATCTTGGAGAGGGCGTCGACCACTTTCTCGTTCATTCAGAGATCCTCGGTCGGTGGATGGTGCGCACCCGCAGAGCCGAGAGCGTCGATGGAATCTCCGGTGCCGACGACGACGAGCCGCCCGCGCACCTTCAGAACTTCCACCTCGGTTCCGTACAACTCCGAGAGCACTTCGGTCGTCATGACATCAGCAGGTGCGCCGATACGGAACTTACCGTCGACGATGTAGACGATGCGGTCCACCAGCGGCAGAATCGGATTGATCTCGTGCGTCACGAACAGCACCGCCGTGTCGTGCTCCCGCCGTCGCCGATCGATGAGACCGGACACCAGACTTTGGTTGGCCAAATCGAGGCTGAGCAGAGGTTCGTCACACAGCAACACCGTCGGATTACCGACCAGCGCCTGGGCTATGCGTAGCCGCTGCTGCTCGCCTCCCGACATCGTCCCGACCGGCGCACCCGCGAAAGCATTGGCGTCGACCTGGTCGATCGCATGCTGCACGACACGTGTGCGCTCACGCATTCCGCGAAGACCGAGCCCCCAACGATGGCCGTCCCAGCCGAGACCGACGAGATCACGCCCACGCAGCGGCAGACCGTCGTCGATACTTCGCTGCTGTGGGATGTAACCGACACCGGACTGGCCCTTGCGGACAGGCTCTCCCGCAATTGCCGCAGTCCCCGACGTCAAATGGTTCTGGCCGAGCAGCACCTTCAGAAGCGAAGTCTTGCCCGAACCGTTCGGTCCGAGGACAGCTACGAACTCACCACTCTCCACCGCGAGATCGAGGTTCCGCCACAACGTGCGCTCCCCGAACGCCAGTCCGGCATCGCGCAGTTCTACAGCAGGCATGAACTACAGCTTTCCAGCCCTGACCCGACAGTCGTTCCGCGGGCTCCACTCCCGGTATCGATGGTTGTCATGCTCAGGATGCCGACGCCAGCGCAGATTCGAGATCCTCCGCCGCCTGCGTCTGCCACTCGATGTAGGTCTTGCCCTCGGGCAGCGTCTCGGTCACCTCGACGACGGGGATTCCGGCGGCCTCGGCGGTGGAGCGGATGTCCAGGGTGACAGCGTCCTGCGTCTGGATGTTGTAGACGAGGACCCGAACGGACTTCGAGGTCATCAGGTCACGAGTAGCCGCGATGGACGCGGGCGACGGGTCGTTGCCCGATTCGAGGGCGTTCTTGAAGTCCTCGGGTGTCCGATCGTCGAGTTCGGACTCTTCGATCAGGTAATGCGCGATCGGTTCCGTCTGTGCGACAGGAGTATTGGCATGATCGACGGCGATCTTGGATGTCACGTCGGTGATGCGGTGGACCTGATCGTGGAACGTTTCGGCGTTCGCGGTGTACTGGGCGGCGTTGTCGGGGTCGAGCCGGCCGAGCTTGTCGGCGATCGATTCCGCGGTGGATGCGGCGACCTCGGCGTCGAACCAGACATGTTCGTTGGCGTCGTCATGGCTGTGGCCGTGACCGTCGGTGGAGTCGTTCGGGGCCGCTTCTTCGTCGTCGTGTGCATGGTCCGAACCGACGAGTTCGTACGCGTTGACCGACGGCACGTTCTTCCCCTCCGAGCCGAGGATGTCCTCGATGAACTCGTCGTATCCGCCACCGTTGTATACGACGAGCGACGCTTCGGCCACTTTCGCGGCGTCGCCGGCGCTGGCCTCGTAGGAGTGCGGATCCGCCGACGGGTCGGCGATGATGGATTCCACCGAAGCGAGGTCTCCCGCGACGGCTTGCGCGACGCTGCCCCACACGTTGGTCGAGGCCACGATGGTGATCGGGCCATCGATTGCAGTGACGGGCGCTGAGGAATTGGATGTGCTCGTATCCGAACTACATGCGGTCATGGCCAGTGCGGCGGCGCAGGTGAGCCCTACGAGAGCGGTAGTAGAGCGGGCGAGTTGTCGCACTGGGGACCCCTTTGAGTCGAAGCTTGCGAAAACGAGATATTCGCCTAGTTGGAAATGGTTACCGTTGTACTCTAGCGATTCGATGGCTCTCGACCGAATCGGGTACCCGGGCGCCGAATTTCACTGCAACACCCTTTTCCGGCTAACGTCCCCGTATGTCCAGGTCGAGCGAGCCGCGCCGCCCAGCCACATTGGCTTCCATCGCTGCCGACCTGAAGGTGTCGCGCACCACAGTGTCGAACGCCTACAACCGGCCCGACCAGCTCTCACCCGAACTTCGCGAGCGAGTTCTCATGGCAGCCAAACGCCGCGGATACGCGGGCCCCGACCCGCTCGCTCGCTCGCTTCGCACTCGTAAGGCGGGCGCGGTCGGCCTCGTTCTCACCGAAGCGCTCAGCTACTCCTTCCGCGACCCCGCCGCCATGGCGTTCCTGGCCGGGCTCGCCGAATCCTGCGAAGCTGCAGGCCAAGGCCTACTTCTGATTCCAGCAGGGCCCGACCGAGATGACACCGCGGCAGCCGCCGTCGTGCAACAAGCCGGGGTCGACGGCTTCGTCGTCTATTCCGTCGCCGACGACGACCCGTACCTGATGGCGGTCCGCGAGCGGCACCTACCGATTGTGATCTGTGACCAGCCGCGCGGGGTGCCGGAGGCTGCCCTCGTCGCGATCGACGATCGTGCCGCGATGAAAATGATCGCCGAGCAGATCATCGCCCTTGGTCACCGCCACATCGCCGTTCTCTGCATGAGACTCGGACGCGACCGGCGCGACGGCGTCGTACCGCCCGCCCGGCTCGCTGGAAGCCACTTCCATGTCCAACGGGAGCGGATAGCAGGTGTGAAGGACGCCATGAAGGACAGCGGCCTCGATCCGGAATCGCTCACCGTCGTAGAGCGGTTCGAACACGCCACCCGCTCCGGCCACTCCGCTGCAGCTCAGGCGCTGCAAGCCAACCGCGAGGCCACTGCGCTGCTCTGCACCACCGATGTACTCGCGCTCGGCGCACTCAACTTCGCCAAGGTTGCCGGCATCGACGTTCCGGGTCAGCTCACCATTACCGGCTTCGACGGCGTGGAAGATGCAATCCGCGAGAACGTCACCACCGTTCGTCAGGATGCCGAGGAGAAGGGGCGACGCGCAGGTGCGCTCCTGCTTTCCACCTCGCAGTCGGGCATCATGGCGGCCGAGTTCTTGCCGACCGAACTGGTCAAAGGTCGTACAGCGGCTCCGCCGCCCGCCTAGACCCCGGCGAGACCGCTTGAATGGCCACCTCAAGCTGACAGATCGTATGAGTGGACCATTCAAGCCATTACGGGCACGCTCACGCGCTGAGCAAACTCGCACACCTGAGCAGACCGAGATGACTGTAGGCCTGAGGATGGTTGCCCAGTGAGCGTTCGGCGACGGGGTCGTATTCCTCACTGAGTAGGCCGGTCGGACCGGCTGCGCTGACGAGTTGCGCGAACAAGGCCTCGGCTTCGGACCGTTGCCCGATGAGTAGGTATGCCTCGACCAGCCACGCCGCGCATAGATGGAATCCACCCTCGCCGCCGGGTAATCCGTCGTCGTGGTGGTAGCGGTACACGGTCGATCCGCTGCGCAATTCGGCTTCGGTTGCCGTCACGGTCGCTGCGAAGCGAGGGTCGGACGGATCGATGAGCCCGGAAAGCCCGATGTGCAGGGTCGCCGCGTCGAGGTCGGTGCCTTCGTAGGCGGCGGTGAAGGATCGGACCTCTTCGTTCCAACCCTTGTCGATCACCTCGGCGTAGATCTGCTCGCGCAGACCGGCCCAGCTCGGTTCGGTGTCCCGATCGAACGCAGCGGCAAGGGTGAGCGCCCGATCAATGGTCATCCAGCCCATGACCTTGGAGTACACGTGGTGCCTGGGCGCCCCGCGGATCTCCCAGATGCCGTGGTCGGGTTCGTCCCATCGACGCTCCACAGCCTCGACCATCGAGCGGACGAGACTCCAATCGTCTTCGGACAAGGCATCTTTCCCGGCCAGGCCCTGCGACTGTCGGGCATGTGCGAGGGAGGAAACAAGGTCTACGATCGGCCCGAACACATCGAGTTGGACTTGCTGGTTGGCTGCGTTTCCGACGCGGACCGGGCGCGAGCCGGCGTATCCGGGAAGCTCGTCGATGACGGCCTCGGACGGCAGGGCGAGACCTCGGATCGTGTACAGCGGATGTAGTCGTTCGGGGCCAGGTACGGACTTCAGGACCTCGTGGATCCATCCGAGGTATCCCTCGGCTTCGGTCGTCGAGCCGAGGTTGACCAGCGCCGACGCGGTGAGTGCCGCGTCGCGCAGCCAGCAGTAGCGGTAGTCCCAGTTGCGCACGCCGCCGATCTCTTCGGGTAGCGACGTGGTTGCGGCTGCCATGATCGAGCCGGAGTCGGCGTGAACGAGTCCACGGAGCGTCAGGGCGGATCGTTTCATCAAATCCGGTTTGAGTGGCGGCAGATTCAGGGCATCGACCCAGTCCTTCCAGTAGGCCTCGGCCTGTGCCCGGCGCTCCGGTTCCGGTAGCGCAGACGGACCGAGATCCTCGCAGCCCAAACGTAATTCGAGTACGACAGGTCCACCGGTCGGGTCGATCTCGGCGTGCGCGGTCTGTTGCGCGCCATCGGAGACGACGTTCCATTTCACGCCGGGACTGCGCAGGACCATCGGCTCTGCGGTGCCGGAGATTCGAAGTCCGTCCTCTTCGGGTTCGAGCTGAACCCATACTTTGCCGAATTCGGGTCGGGGTGCGAACGTGACGATTGCCGTGGCTCTGCCGGTGACGACGCGCGTGAGCGAGGTCTGCCCGACGGGGACGTCGTGGGGGAGGTAATCGGTGACCTGAAGGCTCGCCCACTTGGTCTGGACGGTCATGGTGCCGTCGACGTATTGCTGGCTCAGCGGCAAGGCAGTGCGCTTGGGGCCGATGCTGAAGTGCCCGGCCTCGTTGCCACCGAGGAGGTGCGCGAAAATCGCTGCCGAGTCCGGTTCAGGGTGGCAGAGCCATGTCAGGTTCGCGTCGGGAGTCACCAGCGCGACGGCATTGGGGCTGGCGAGCATCGTGAGTCGTTCGATGCGAGGAGCATCGGCACCGGAGAGCCACCGGCGACGCTCTTCGAGTAGGAAGGCCAGTGCGAGTGAGACCTGCTCGGTGCTGTCGATGTGGAACTCGGCGAGACTGTCGCCGGGGCCGATCTTGACGCCGATGTCGGGGCCGTGCAGGCGGGTGAAGGCCTTCTCGTCGGTGACATCGTCGCCGAAGAAAACCGCAGCTGTCGCGCCCTCCTGATGCCGGAGGATATCGAGGGCGTCGCCCTTGTCGGTGACGATGACAGCGAGTTCGATGACGGACTTGCCTTCGGTCACCTGCACGCCTTCACGTAGCGCGATGCCTTGGCGCACGGCAACGAGGGCGGCTTCCGCATCGGTCGAGTCGGCGTTCCGGACATGTAGCGCAGCACTCGCGGGCTTGGTTTCGACGGTGACGCCGGAGAATCGCGCGGCGATCGAGGTCATCTCCGCGGCGATGTCCTGCAGAAGTCGCTTGGCCGTGTCGTCGAGTGCATTGATGAATCCGACGTCGAATTCGCTGCCGTGGCTGCCGACGAGTTGAACCTCGGCGGGGAGCCTGGACAGTGTGGCCAAATCGCGGAGGGCGCGACCTGAGATGACGGCAGCCTTCGTTGCGGCAAGACCCGCCAACCCACGCATAGCGCTCACGGACTCGGCATGCGGAAAGGCTTTCGACGGATCGGACACGATGGGGGCCATCGTCCCGTCGTAGTCGGAGGCGACGAGCAGGCGAGGCGTTCGGGCCACGGCCATGAGAGCGCGGCGAAGTTCAACCGGTAGATCCAAAGCAGTCACGGGAAAGAATCTAGGCGATGCGAGCCGATGTGGCTCACTCGGACGCGCACGCTCAGTAGAGGGGCTCGGAGTCTCCGAGTAACAGATCGACGGTCAGTTCGAGTCGAGCGGCGACGTCGGTGGCAGACGAACGGCGGGTCAACCACGCCACGAGATTGGACAGCCAGACGTCGCTGATGACGCGAGCGATGCTGAGCTGCAGTTCCGTTGGATCGCCGTCGCTCATTGCTTTGGCGAAAAGTCGGTCCATCAATCGGCCGACCTGATCCACCTCGGCGGCAGCGGACGCGTCGGCGAACATGAAGGCGCGAGTCATCGCTTCGGTGAGTAAAGGATCACGTTGCATTGCGCGTGTGATCTGCCCCAGAATCAGATGCATCCGCTCCTGCGGCGTTTGGCCGGGAGGAAGCTTGCGACGGGAGTCGATCTTTTCGAATTCACGGGAAAGGGCCGAAACCAGCAGATGCACCTTGGACGGAAAGTATCGGTACAGCGTTCCGACTGCGACGTCGGCACGCTCGGCGACGGCCCGCATCTGAACGGCTTCGTAACCGCCTTTGGATGCGAGAGCCAAGGTCGAATCGAGAATTCGCTTCCGGCGTTCGCGCTGAGCGTTGGAACTCAGGTCGTCGTCGGTGAGGACGCCGACCGAACGCAACGGTGTAGCCGTGTTGGTTTCTTTCACGGCCGTTCCCCTGTTCTTGTCGGCTCCCCTGTTCTTGTCGGCATTGTTCACCGATCGCGACCGAGAAGATGTGGTCATCGACGTTGTCCTTCGCACCTTGACTCTGAACCAGCTACCGTATTAGAACACGTTCTAGACAAAAAAGTCATCATGAAGAGTAGGGAACAGTCTTGTGACAATTGCCACCACCGACGATCAGCGCGACGTCCAACAGTCGATTCGGTCGTGGGCAGCCACTGCCGATCCCATGCGGACTTTACGCGCCGACGAGCAGTCGGGGTGGCGCTCGCACTGGCGCGGACTCGCTGAGCTGGGCGTTTTCTCCGTTGCCGTTCCCGAGTCGGTGGGCGGCGTCGGTGGCACGGTCGCGGACCTCGCGGCGATGCTCGAGGAGACCTCGGCCGCCCTCGTCGGTGGTCCGGTGCTCTCGACCGCACTCGCCGCACTGGTAGTCGGCCGAGCCGGCGGACCTGCAGCGAACCGCTGGGGTGCCGACCTCTGCGAAGGCAGACTTCCCTGCGCCGTAGTGCTCTCCGACGCGCCGGTCGCAGCTCGCCGCGACGGCGACACTCTGCTCCTCGACGGCACCGTGGACATCGCCTTCGGGGCGGCGGACGGCGTCGGCGTGCTGTTGCCCGCAGCGGTCGACGGCGAGACGGTCTGGTGCATGCTCGGAACCGAGACGCCGGGTCTGAAGATCGAGTCGTTGCTCGGCGTCGATCGCAGTGTTCCGGTAGCCCGGCTGACGCTGCAGGATGTCGCGGTGGATCCGGATTCGGTCCTGTCCGACGTCTCGACGTCGTACGTTCTCGATCTGGCGGCCACCCTCGCTGCCGCGGATGCGGCAGGCGTCGCCGGGTGGGCACTGCGTACCGCTGTCGAGCACGCCAAGATGCGAGAGCAGTTCGGTGCACCGATCGGCAGCTTCCAGGCGATCAAGCATCTGTGCGCCGAAATGCTGTGCCGGGTGGAGAAGACGCGCGCCGCCGCATGGGACGCTGCGGTGGCAACGGACTCCGCGGCAGAGGAACACCCCCTGGCTGCCGCTGTGGCTGCCGCGATCGCTCTCGATGCTGCAGTGGACAACGCCAAGGACGCGATCCAGATCCTCGGCGGTATCGGATTCACGTGGGAGCACGACGCCCATTTCTATCTGCGGCGCGCCCTGTCCATCCGGCAGTTGCTCGGCGGTACGTCTCGTTGGCGGATGCGCGTCACGGACCTGACCCGCGCCGGCATGCGACGCCACCTGAGCGTCGACCTCGGCGAGGCCGAAAATCGACGTGAGGATGTGCGCGCAGAGGTACGCGCGGTGGCAGCTGCGGAGGACCCTCGTCGCACGCTGGCCGAGTCGGGGCTCGCTGCCGCACATTGGCCGCAACCTCACGGCCGGGACGCAAGTGCAGCGGAGCAATTGCTCTACGCGGAGGAGATGGCGGCGGCCGGGCTCGAGATTCCCGATCTGGTCATCGGCTGGTGGGCTGTTCCGACGATTCTCGAACACGGAACCACCGAGCAGATCGAGCGTTTCGCGGGTCCGTCACTGCATGGGGACATTCGCTGGTGCCAACTGTTCAGCGAGCCGGAGGCCGGTTCCGATCTGGCGGCGTTGCGGACCACTGCCACGAAGGTCGATGGAGGGTGGAAGCTCAAGGGCCACAAGATTTGGACGTCGCTCGCTCAGCAGGCCGACTGGGGAATCTGCCTTGCCCGCACCGACCGTGACGTCCCCAAGCACAAGGGAATCAGCTACTTCGTCCTCGATATGACCTCGCCCGGTATTCGTATCGAGCCGCTGAAGGAAATTACCGGTGACGCCGTGTTCAACGAGGTATTCCTCGATGACGTCTTCGTTCCGGACGATTGCCTCGTCGGAGATCTGAACAGCGGCTGGAAGCTTGCCAGGACCACCCTCGCCAACGAGCGGGTCGCGATGAGCAGCGGCTCGACGCTCGGTTCAGCACTCGAGGATGTCGTCGAGGCGACATCGTCCAGCACCGATCCCGGCGTCGCGAATGCGCTGGGTGGCCTCGTTGCGAACGGACTGGTGGGTTCCTTGCTCGAGTTCCGCTCGACGCTTCGGCGACTCGGTGGGCAGGATCCCGGAGCAGAATCTTCCGTCCGCAAGCTCGTCGGCGTGCGTCATCGGCAGGATCTCGCGGAATTCGCGTTGGAGGTCTCAGGGCAGGCCGGGGTCATCGAGGGACCACTGGCGAAAGAGATGTTGCTGACTCGCTGCTTGTCGATTGCGGGCGGTACCTCACAGATTCTGCTGACTGTCGCTGCCGAGAGGATTCTCGGTCTGCCGCGCTGACTACTGGTATATCCGTACCGATGGTGTTAAAAATAGAACAGGTTCTACCGAATAACTCTTCGGTTCATCTCCTTTAGGCAGGATCAAGACGTGGACTTCACCAGAAACTCCAATCAATCGACGGTCGCCGAGATGATCTCCGGACTGCTCGAGCGCGACTCCCAGCCCGAAGCATTGTGGACGGCACTGTCCGAGGCAGGGCTGTTCCAGATGGTGCTGCCCGATGATCTCGGCGGCGACGGACTCGGATTGCCGGAAGCGGCGACGGTTCTGACCGAGCTCGGCAAGGCCGCGGCAGTCGGACCGGTACTCGCGACCCTCGGGTTCGGCATCATCCCGCTCACCCGACTCGCGGAACCGGCTCTGATCCGTGACACCGTCGGCTCGGGCCGCATTCTGACGGCGGCGCTCATGGAACCCGGGTCGCCGTTCCCCGCGGAACCGAAGACGAAAGCCGTTCCCGACGGCGATCTCATGCGTGTGACCGGGACCAAGATCGCGGTGCCGTATGCCGAGCAGGCGTACCGCATCCTGGTGCCGACTTCCGCAGGTGTCGTATTGGTCGACCCCTCCGCGGAGGGTGTTCGGCTCGTACCGACTCCGTCGTCGAGTGGCGACCCCGAGTACGCGATCGAATTCGATTCGGCACCGGGACAATTCGTCACCGAAAATATTGCCGATCTCTACCGGATCGCGATCGCGGCCATCGGCGCCGTCGCCGACGGGCTGGCTGCGGGCGCAGCGGCACTCACCGCGTCGCACCTGGCGAGCCGTCATCAGTTCGGTAAGCCACTGGCAACATTTCAGGCCGTTGCAGGCGAGATCGCCGACGTATATGTGACGGCTCGGACCATTCATGTCGCTGCTGTCTCGGCGGTGTGGCAGGCCTCGCAGGAGAACCCGAGCCGGCCGGGCGACTCCGATGTGCTCGCGTATTGGATTGCCGCGGAGCTGCCTGCAGCCATGCAGGCGTGTCATCATCTGCACGGCGGCATCGGCGTGGACGTCACGTATCCGATGCACCGATACTATTCGGCTGCAAAGGATCTCGCGCGACTTGTCGGTGGCGCCTCCTACCGACTCGATCTGGTGGGCGCCTCGATTCAGCGCGAGGACGTACTCGAATCGGCCTCGGTCTCCTCCGATGCAACGGACGAGTCACCCTTCGTCGAACTGACTGCCGACCAGCAGAAGCTGCAGCACACGCTGCGAACGTATTTCGCCGATCTCGTCAGTGACGAGGACGCCGAGATCATGATGACCGAGCGGCATGGCAAGACGTACCGCGCGATCATCGAACGGATGGGCACCGACGGCTGGCTAGGAGTCGGTTGGCCCAAGGAATTCGGTGGTCACGGGTTCGGTGACGTCGAGCAGTCGATCTTCGTGAACGAGGCTGCGCGCGCAGACATTCCGCTCCCTGCGGTGACCTTGCAAACTGTCGGTCCGACCCTGCAGAAGTACGGAACCGAGGTCCAGAAGGACAAGTTCCTCAAGTCGATCCTCGCCGGTGAGGTGCATTTCGCGATCGGTTACACCGAGCCCGAGGCGGGAACCGACCTCGCCTCGCTGCGCACCACAGCCGTGCGCGACGGTGACGAGTACATCGTCAACGGACAGAAGATTTTCACCACGGGCGGGCACGACGCGGACTACGTTTGGCTCGCTGTGCGCACGGGGCCGGCGGATTCGCGTCACCGCGGCATCTCCATGCTCATCGTCGACACCACCGACCCCGGATACACGTGGACGCCGATCATCACTCTCGACGGCGCACACCACGTCAACGCGACGTACTACAACGATGTTCGGGTTCCCGTCGACATGCTGGTGGGGGAGGAGAACGCCGGCTGGCGCCTGATCACCACTCAGCTCAACCACGAGCGCGTCATGCTCGGACCTGCCGGTAAAATCGACGGACTGTACGTGCACTTGCGCGGGTGGGCGCAGAAGCACGGGGTGCTCGACGAGCCCGATGTGCGACGCGCTCTCGGCGAGATCCATGCCACGTTCCGGATCAACGAGCTGCTCAACTGGCAGATCGCTTCGTCCACTGCGGATGCGGTCGACGTTGCCGATGCCTCGGCTACCAAAGTGTTTGCCACCGAACGGATTCAACGCGTCGGACGGCTTACCGAGGAACTGATCGGTCGACACGGAAACCCACTCGATGCCGACACTGCCAAGCTGATGGACTGGCTGGACAAGCAGGTCAAGCGCAATGTGGTCATCACGTTCGGTGGCGGAGTGAACGAAGTGATGCGGGAACTGATCGCAACGTCCGGGCTCGGACTGCCCAGGGTCGTGCGATGAGCGAATCGATCAGCGAAGCAGCGGATCGTATTGCGGCAGCGGGGGAATGCGCGCCTCGCGCTGGGCGGGACCCGATCAATCAACCGATGATCAACAACTGGGTCGAAGCGATCGGCGACGCGAACCCCATCTACGTCGATGCCGGCGCCGCTAGAGCGGCCGGGCACCAGGGCGTCGTCGCGCCTCCTGCCATGGCGCAGGTGTGGACGATGGGCGGATTGCACTACACGCGCTCGTCGGACGACCCGCTCGGCCTGATGATGGGCATACTCGACGAGGCCGGATTCACCTCCGTCGTGGCGACCAATTGTGACCAGACCTATCACCGTTATCTCGAGCTCGATGAAGAAGTCACGGTCACAACGAAACTCGACAACGTCGTCGGTCCGAAGAAGACCGGTCTCGGACTCGGCTGGTTCGTCACCACGCGCAACATCTGGTACGTCGGTGACGAGGCCGTCGCCGAGATGGTGTTCCGGGTGCTCAAGTTCGCGCCGGAAGCCAAGCCGGCAGCAGGCGATACGTCGGAGGCGATTCGTCCGGTCGTATCCCAGGAGACCGAGTTCTTCTGGGAGGGAGCGCGGGTAGGTGAATTGAGGATTCAGCGGGTCGAGGACGGCTCGCTGCGCCATCCACCGATTCCGGCGATCTGGCAGGACAAGGCTGCGCCGATCGACTACGTGGTCGCTCGCGGTACGGGCACGGTATTCAGCTTCGTCGTCCACCACGCACCCAAAGTGCCTGGTCGGACATTGCCTTTCGTGGTTGCTCTCGTCGAACTCGACGAGGGAGTTCGTGTACTCGGTGAGCTACGGGGAATCGAACCGTCCGAGGTCGAGGTCGGATTGCCTGTGGAGGTCGAATTCCTCCGTATCGACGAGAACTTCACACTCCCCGCATGGAAGGCGATTCGATGATTGCAGCGCAGGTAGGTGACGAACTGCCCGAGCTCGAAATTTTCGCCGATCCGACATTCGTAGTCTCGACGGCGTTGGCCACCAGAGACTTTCAAGATGTTCACCATGACCGCGACAAGGCCATCGAGCGCGGTTCCAAAGATATCTTCGTCAACATCCTTACCGACACCGGCTTGGTGCAGCGTTTCGTGACCGACTGGGCCGGCCCGACTGCGGTGTTCCGCTCGATCGGTCTGCGGCTTGGGGTTCCCTGGTACGCCTACGACACATTGACGCTGCGCGGGAAAGTATCTGCCGTCACCGACGGTGAAGTGACGGTCGAGGTGACCGGCTCCGACTCTCTCGGTGATCACATCGTGGCAAAGGTAAAACTGGTAATGGGGAGGTCGGCATGAGCGGTTTGTCGGGCAAGGCGGCGATCGTCGGAATCGGCGCCACGGATTTCTCCAAGAACTCGGGGCGAAGCGAACTTCGCCTGGCCGCCGAGGCAGTGCAGGCCGCACTCACGGATGCGGGTTTGACGCCAGCCGACGTCGACGGTCTGACGTCGTTCACGATGGATACCAATACCGAGACCGCTGTTGCGCGGGCCGTCGGAATCCCAAACCTGAAGTTTTTCAGCCGAATTCATTACGGCGGTGGCGCAGCGTGTGCCACCGTTCAGCAGGCGGCGATGGCAGTTGCCACCGGAGTCGCTGATGTCGTCGTCGCGTATCGGGCATTCAACGAGCGCTCCGGCTCACGCTTCGGTCAGGTTGCTCCGCATCTCGCTGCGGCACCGACATCCTCGGGTGTCGACGCAGGATGGGCGTACCCGCAGGGTCTCGGTACACCCGCCTCGTTCGTGGCGATGGTGGCGCGTCGGTACATGCATGTCTACGGCGCCACAAGCGAGGACTTCGGCCGAGTTGCCGTCGCCGACCGTAAGCACGCGGCGAACAATCCGGCGGCGTTCTTCTACGGCAAGCCGATCACGTTGGAGGATCACCAGAATTCACGCTGGATCGCCGAACCGCTGCACCTTCTCGATTGCTGCCAGGAGTCCGACGGTGGAATTGCGATCGTCGTGACCTCGGCGGAGCGGGCGCAGGACCTACCCAATCCGGCCGCCGTCATCACCGCGGCAGCGCAGGGGAGTGGCCCGGACCAATACATCATGACCAGTTACTACCGTGACGCGATGACAGGTCTGCCGGAGATGGGTTTGGTCGGAGATCAATTGTGGGCGCAGTCCGGTCTCACTCCAAAGGACATGCAGACGGCGGTGTTGTACGACCACTTCACGCCGTTCGTATTGATGCAGCTCGAAGAACTCGGGTTCTGTGGGCGCGGCGAGGCACGTGACTTCATCGCCGACGGCGCGATCGAACTCGGCGGACGGTTGCCGCTGAACACTCACGGTGGTCAGCTCGGTGAGGCGTACATCCACGGGATGAACGGAATTGCGGAGGGCGTCAGGCAGATTCGTGGGACGTCGGTCAACCCGGTTCCGGACGTGGAGAACGTGCTCGTCACTGCGGGTACCGGTGTGCCTACTTCTGGGCTCATCCTCTCCCGAACTCAGTAGCGGTCCGTCGAGTCGATGCGCAAGCAGTCGGGTATCGCCGTGTGGAAAACTCGACTACATGGATTGTGACGGCGTAACAGATCACCACCCTCGAACCCACAGTGCATGTGGCGAGGGTGGTGATCTGTCTTGACGGACTGCACGCGCGCCGCACGTCCGGTCCTGGTGATCATGGGCGTCTCGGGATCGGGCAAGTCCACAGTGGCCGGTGTTCTCGCACGGGCGCTTTTCTGGGACTTCCAGGAAGGTGACGACCTGCATCCGGCGTCGAATGTCGCGAAGATGGCGTCCGGAGTCCCACTGACCGACGAGGACCGGCTGCCGTGGCTGGACTCGATCGCAGACTGGATCAGATCCCGTACTCGCCGCGGCGAACCTGGAATCATCACCTGCTCTGCACTGAAACGGAGCTACCGCGACGTGCTCGCCCGCGGATCCGAAGGGCAGGTCCTTTTCGTTCACCTGGTCGGAACCAAGACGCAACTCGGCGATCGCTTGAACCATCGGACGGACCATTTCATGCCGCGCGGCCTCCTCGACTCCCAGCTCTCGACGCTCGAGCCGATCGGACCGGATGAGAACGCACTCGTCTTCGACATCGGTCCGCCGCCGCAGGAGATCGCAGCTCGCATCATCGCCGAACTCGACAGTCGCCGAGCCGAATGAGAAAAGCAGCGTCGGCCGGACGATCTGCTCACGCCTCCTGACACATCGCTGTCGTCGTCTTCCTGCTGGCCTTCCGAACAACCGCGCCCACAGCATCAGTCCGACTATGTCGGTGGCGTACTGCATCATGTGCACTCATGAACAAGGTCCTGCGTGCGACACTCGTCAGCGCTGTCGTCATCACCACCGTCATCGGCATCGCGTCGTTCGTATTGAGTTTCGCCGCACTGTGGGATTTGGCGACCATGGCCGGAGTCCCACGAAGTCTGTCTTGGTTGTGGCCGGTCATCGTCGACGGAACAATCCTGCAGGCCACCATTTCGGTCATCGCACTTGCTCAATTCGGAGATCAGCGTAACGGCAGACGCTTCTTCTGGTGGGTGCTGGTCATCGCAGCCTTGGTCAGTATCGGCGCAAATGCATTGCACGCCTTCACTTTCAACACAGGAACATTGCATCCCGCACTGTCCGCTGCAATCGCCACCGTCGCGCCGGTCAGCTTGCTCGCCGCCACCCACGGGCTGGGCATACTCGTGCGAATTCCGTCGACTCGACCCGTGCCGGTCACCGTCGCGCAAACCGAAAAAACCGCGCAAACCGAAAAAACCGTGCAACCCGAAGTAACCACGGCACGAGACGTCGAGTCGGTCGCTCCGGACTCGCCGCAGTCTCCACCGATGCCCGTC
Organism: Mycobacteriales bacterium; assembly: GCA_038198705.1. Lineage (GTDB taxonomy): Bacteria > Actinomycetota > Actinomycetes > Mycobacteriales > Mycobacteriaceae > Rhodococcoides. Next base: position 10,459 of record JBBPZN010000026.1, on the reverse strand, counting down.
GTCCACATCGCGGCGCAAAATACCGACGCGACATCCGAACGCCGGCGCCGTGTCGAACGCCAAAGCAGTGTCGAATTGCACGGTGTCGAGCTGTTGGAAGGAATCGAACATGTTGGCAGCACCGAGCCTCTGGACAGTGTCGACAGGTGGATCCTCGACGAGGAACGAATCGAGGACCTCTACCCGGTCGATGCTCCGTAACCGAGATGCCCCATGACCGAGATGCCCTCGATTCCGCACGGCTCTGCAGCACGGAAGTGACCTCAGGGCGGTGCAGTGGCACTATCGAGGGATGAGCAAGGCGATACCGCAGGTTCCCGGGCCAGGGCAAGAATCAGTGTGGGATTATCCGAGACCACCTCGGTTGGAGCATTCGAATCGTTTGATCACGGTGCGTTTCGGTGGGACGCTGATCGCCGAGACTCGGGACGCGTGGCGAGTGCTGGAAACTTCGCACCCACCCACCTGGTACATCCCGCGTGATGATGTTGCCGCCGAGGCGATTTTGCCCTCCGCGGCCAGATCGACGCACTGTGAGTGGAAGGGCGCAGCGACGTACTGGGCCGTGCACGGTGCCGACTCGGTGAGCGACGGCGCCGCGTGGAGTTACGAGGAGCCGACGACGCCTTTCCTGCCGATAACCGGGCATCTGGCGTTCTCGCCTTCACGGTTGGAATGCGAGGTCGACGGCGAACGCGTGACGCCTCAGGAGGGCGGCTTCTACGAAGGTTGGATCACGAGCGCGGTAGTGGGTCCGTTCAAAGGGATCCCTGGTAGCTGGGGTTGGTGATTTTCAGGGTGTGAGAGCGCTGGCGGGGATGATCTGCAAGCTGGATTCGTCACCGGGATTGCTGCCCGTCACCAGCACGTCGCCCGAACGTGTATCGACTGCAACCGAATTGGCTTGCCGCACCGTCGGAAGGTCGACGATCGGTCGTGGATCCGCGGGGTCTGCGACGTCGACGACGCGCAAAATGTTCGATTCGGTCAACGTGATCAGCAGCAACTTTCGCTGCGGGTCGTACGCGAGTCCGTAGGGATTGCCGGGTGCTTCGATGCGAGAAACCTCGCTCACCTGCGGATCGATTCTCTCGATGAACACCGCACCACCGTCGGTGTCGGCGAACGCGGCAAGGTCTCCACCGAGTGCGGTGGCGTGAGTCAATTTGGTCCCGAGCGGCGCCTGTGCCACGAGCTCCTGATCGGGTCCGCTGTAGATCCATACGCCGTTGCCCTGGACATCGGCGACCGCAGCGTATTCGCCGACAGCGGCGAGACCACCGGGCTGAACCGGTCCTGCTGGTAGCGAGGCCGTCACCGCGCCGTCTCGAACGAACACGACGCCACCGCCCATCTCGTTGGTGACGACGGTGGTCCCGTCGGAGGTGGTGACAGCATCGTGCGGTTGTCTTCCGACTCCCTGCACAGTGGTGAGAACGTCACCGTTCTCGGGATCGACGACGAGTAGCTCGTCGCTTGCTTCCAGCGGCGCGAGTATCGGTCCATTCGGACCGGCGAGGGACAGGTGTCTGGGTGCGCCGGTCGTCGGTACGAACGAACGCTGGACGCCGGTGGTCGCGTCGACCAACCGAATGCCGTCGGGCTCTCGAACGCCGACTGCGGCAATACCCGAAGTGGTGACGACGATTCCTTCCGGCGCGCCCGCAAGTGGTGTCACCACTCCCACCGGCGCTTGCGCAGAGGGCGCCTGGGCAGGCTCCGCTGCGGGCGTCGTCGCTTCAGGCTTGTCGCTCTCCTCGGCGGCACATCCTGCGACCAGTGCGAATACGGCAACAGCACCGAGTAGACGCTTCACGCGCCACCGAACTTCTCGTAGTGCACTGCCTCGGCCAGCGGGCGGCGATGGCGCCACCCGAATCGTTCCAGATCGGGAGTTTCGGCGAACTCGGTGACCGGGCCGACACACAACCAAGCGATCGGCCGGATCGGGTCCGGGATTGCCAGCAGGTCTTTCAGGTAGTCCTCTTCGTAGAAGGACACCCATCCGACTCCGATGTGTTCGGAGATCGCAGCCAGCCACAGGTTCTGGATGGCAAGGACGGCCGAGAACAATCCGGTGTCCTCGACGCTCGCGCGTCCGAGAATATGTTGTCCTCCCCGCGTCTGGTCATAGGTGACCACGACGCCGGTGCAGCTGGTTTCGATTCCTTCGATGCGAATGGGATCGAACGTGGCTTTGCGGTCGGGCGGGAGCGAGTCTGCGAACGCCCGACGCTTCTGCGCCACATGTGCGGCGAAGGTGGCGAGCGTGTCGGGGTTCTGGATGACGACGAAGTCCCACGGTTGGGTGTTGCCGACGCTCGGCGCCTTGTGTGCGGCGCTCAGGATGCGCTGTAGTACCTCGTTGTCGACCGAGCTGCCGTCGAACTCTGCGCGCACGTCGCGACGCATTGCAATTGCCGTGTATACCGACATCGGGTTGTCGTCATCGTTCATATGTCTTCGTGTATTCCTTCAGTTTGGCGTTCGACTCCGCGACCGAATCCGGAATTCGATGTGCGGGGACTGGGCGTCCCACAAAGTATCCCTGAGCGGTAGTACAGGAGAGGCTACGTAACTCGAGCAGGGTGTCGGCGTCTTCTACGCCCTCGGCAGTGATGGTCAGCCCGAGAGTTCGGGCCAGATCGATGGTGGATCGGACGATGATGCCGTGAGCCTGATCGTGTGCCATGTTGCTGACGAAGGTCTTGTCGATCTTCAATTGCTGTACGGGAAGCCGTTGCAGGTAGGCGAGCGCGCTGTACCCGGTGCCGTAGTCGTCGATCGCAAGCGTGACGCCGAGCTTGCGCAGGCCCAACAATGTCTCGATGGCGACGGGTGGATCGGCCATCGTCGAGGTTTCGGTGATTTCGATGGTCAGTTTCTCGGGAGCGGTTCCGACGTCGGCGAGCGCGCGTCGAACCTGCTCCACGAGTGTGGTGTCGAGCAGGTTGCGTGTGGAGATGTTGACCGAGACGTTCAACTCGACCCCTGCTTCGCTCCATTCTTTCCGGTGGGCCAGTGCCTCGCTCAGGACGAAATTCGCGAGGGGCCTGATCAGTCCGGTGTGTTCGGCCATCGGGAGGAACTGGTCGGGTTCGATGATGCCTTCGAGGGGGTGGTTCCATCGGAGCAGCGCTTCGACCCCGGTGGCCTCCATCGAGTCGAGATCTACTTGAAGTTGGTAGTACAGCTCGAGTTCGCGAGCGTCGATCGCGGTGGTGAGCTCACTGAGCAGATGCAACTGACGGCTGCTGTCGCGAGACATCGACGGGTCGTAGCTTGCGATACGTGGCTGCGCCATTTTCGCCGATTGCATCGCCAGATTGGACCGGTGGACCAAGCCGTCGGAGCGCGCACCGCACAGTTCGTCGCCTGAGGAAGTAGGTTCGCCGGTCCTCTCGGCGACCCGGTCGCTCAGCGCAATACCGATGCTCGCCTCCACGAGCAACGTCGCGCCTCCGACACTGATGGGGCAGGACAGCGATGCATGCATCCCGTGGGCTGCGGCCACAGCCTCGGAAGGTGTGGCTTCCAGGGCGAGCGCAACGGCGAACTCGTCCGCTCCGAGTCGGGCGAGTACTCCACCGGGGCCGACAACGCAGGCAAGTCGGTCGGCGACGGCGCGAAGCACGTCGTCGCCGACCGCGTGCCCGAATGTGTCGTTGACTTCCTTGAATCGATCTATGTCGAGCAACAGCAGAGCGAGGGGGCCGTCACTGGTGTCGATCCACTCTTCCAACCCCCGACGATTACGTGTTCCGGTCAGATGATCGGTCTCGGCGGCCGCCCGCAGGGTGTCTGTCTGTCGGCGTAGCAGCCGCAGTAGCTCGGTAACTCTGACGAACACGAGGGTGACAAGCACCGTCGCGCACAGTACGACGACCCAACCCCACTCGGTGACGGGCGTTCCGCGGCCGAGAAGAATCGCCATGACTGCGCCCGGTGTGATGGCAGCCAGCGTCAGAACGATGGCGGTGGGTGTGCTGAACGAGGCAGCGAGAGTGCCCGGAGGTCCGCGCCGAACACGCGGGACAGTCAGGTATCTCATCGACGGATGAAGGGCAGCGGTTCCGAGTAGGACATAGCAGACGACATACCCGGCGACGGTGACATTCGGGGCCATCGTCGGCACCTCGGCCGAACCGACACGCATCGTGGTGTCGGTAGCCAGAGTGACCGCAACCGATGCAGCCAGAAGTCGAAACGATGTGCTCTGCCATTGGAAGGTGCCGAGAAAATGGACGAGAAGCCCGAGCACGAGAACGTCCATCGCCGGATAGGCGATGGTAGCCATGCCCGGGATGGTCGATACGTTGACGCCGTCGACCGGGATGACGAACACCCACAGGACGAGGCCGAATGCGATCATGACGATCACACTGTTGGCAACGTGTCCGAACTCGCCTCGCCGCCAGCCCTGACGCACCAGAAGGAAGAGTCCGAACGCGAATAGTGGGTAGCCGAGTAGGTAGATGGCATCGGCATAAGAGGGGACTGGCAGTTGGCCGTCGACATGCTCGATCCAGAAGAACGCGACGTCCCCCGTCAACCACATCGTGGTGCCGAGCGCGATCACACACCATGCCGCGCGGGATTCGGGGCGATTCACCAGAATGCCTACGAGTACGGCGATCACCGCGGACAGCCCGATACCGATATACAGCACATTGGACGGGGTGCCAGCGGGGGCGAAGATGTAGCCGATGCATGCGGCCGATGCCACTATCGGATACAACCACCATTTCACCCGGTGCATCCTTCCACGGCGTCGTGTCGTCGGTTTCTCATCGCTGCCCAACTTCCCACACTTCGCAACTCGAATCACTTCGAACGCAGAATGTGGGAAGCCGGGGTCGTGAGACGTTCGACTCAGGGAAGCAATTGATCGATGAACGAATTCGAGTAGATCCGGTGTGGATCGAGATCGTTGTAGGTCGCCCGGGCGGTGTCCCAATTCTCATTTACGGGAACACCCTCGCGGTAGGTCGCGGGGATAATGTTCTCGATCACGTCGGCATCCTTGTATGGCAGTTCGGTGCTGAACGCCCATCCTTTGGACCATTCGGGACGGAATGTTGCCCAATCGCCCATGTAATGCGAGCGCATCCACTGTTCCATCTCGCGATAGAACGCGAACATACCCGGTGTGCCGGGGACGCCGAGCACGTTGAGCCATATCGCGGTGTCCCAGTCGGGATGATCGGGTCGCGGACGCATCGCCGAGATCGTCGGCGGCCCGGCAGAATCGACGAGGAGGTCGGTCTCCGCGTCCATTCCACAGCAGCGGATTTCGACAGGGCCGTTGATCGGGAACTGCCCGATCGACTGGTAGTAGGACACCCGCTGTTCGAACCAGACGGTGAAGTCGTGAATAACTCGTGCAACGTTGCTCCGCTTGGTGATGACCGCGCCGCCGCCTTCGGTCAAAAGGAGAGTGCTGGGTTTGATGTAGAACTGGACGTTCTTCGCCCATCCCCACAAGTCGCTCGACCCCGTCGCAGCCAATCCCCCGACGGTGGCGGTGTAGAAAAACTGCCCGAAAGCGGGTGCGATGGAGGTTACTCCGGCTGTCAGCTGTCCGATCAGGTCGGACGCGATCTCAGGAAGATTATCGGAGAAGACGTAATTGTACGGACCGGTCACCTCGCGTGCCGTCAAAGGCTTTTCGGGGCAGACCGACCACACTTTCAGCCATGGGTTCTCGGTGAACGGATACCAGATGGCCTCGACGCGACCTGTTTGATTCAGAAAACTCTCGAACGTCCGTCCCGGTGCGCTCGGTTCGCCGAACATTTCGCGCCAACCGATATCGGTATAACTCTGGCAGCGCATACGCGGATTGGCACCGGCCATCAGCGTAACCGAAGTCAGGAACACGCGACCCAGGTGTGTCAGAAGTGGTGTGATTTCCGGGTCGGATCGATCGAACGAGCGCAACGCATAGGCGTCACCGTCCCAGACCACGGCGGTCAGAGCGGTCACCAGATTGCTCAACGAACCGTACGAGGTTCCGGGGACTGGAATCTCACCTGCAGCTGGAATCGCAGCGCCGTGGGCATCGACGGCCAGCGCGCCTGCGATGGACAGCACCCCCGGAGCGGGCACGCTGACCCAGCCGAGACCGTTGTTCTCGAGTTGCTGAAGGATCGCTTCCAGGGTCGCGCCGGCGCCGGCGGACACCGTTGCGGGACGATCCGAATCTGCGGGGTCGACCGCAATCCCGTTCAGATGAACCATCGTGTCAACCAGCACGACGCGATCGAGATTTTCACCGTTGACGATCGTCAACGGTGTCCACCCATGCATCGCGCCACGCGGCCTGATGCGATACGAGTTCTCATGGGCCCAATTCGCCAGTCGAACTACATCGTCCGGTGTGGCCGGTGAGCAGGTCCAGATGGCGTCGAGAATGATCTCCTTCGACCAGTTCTGATAGCGCTGCTGGTAGAGCGGAATCCCTGACGGAAAGTTCGGGGGCGCCGGGATGGTGCTTTCAGGACTGCCGAAAGGCACGGCACCAGCCGGGGCAGCGCGCATCACGGATGCCACCGCAAGTGCGCCCGCGCCTGCGGCGATGAATTTTCGGCGATTCAGACTGGACATAGTGCTGGGTACTCCGTCGTGTCGAAGATATGAAAAAGGGGGCTAGAGGGTTGTCAATACGACATCGGCGAGGGCCGGCGCGTTCTCTCGTGCGGGAACGGTGACGCTGATCAAATATCTACCGCCTTCGAGCCAGATACGGCAGGCCAAGGTCTCGCCAGGGTAGACGACGCCTGCGAACCTGGCGTCGAAACTGCCGATTGCGTCGGCATCACCGTCGAGGACAGTGTCGGTGACGGCCTTGCACACCATCGAGTATGTGCACAGGCCGTGCAGAATCGGGTTGGGAAAACCTGCAGCTGTAGCGAACTCGGGATCCGAGTGCAATGGATTGCGATCGCCGCACATGCGGTACATCAACGCCTGTTGCGGCAGAATCGCTATCGAAGTTTCGGCGTCCGGCGCCCGTTCGGGTAGGACGGTCTTGTTGGACGGTCCTCTTTCGCCTCCGAAGCCGCCTTCACCGCGGGCGAAGATCGATGACCGCGCCCGCCACAATTCGGTGCCGTCGAGCGAGGTGGTGATCTTCTCCTGGACTATGACCGCTGCGCTGCCCTTGTCCCAGATATCGGTGATGCGCGTGATCGTCCGAGCCTGTCCGACAGCAGGAATGGGACCGGAAACGGTCACCCCCTGGCTGCCGTGCACCACCTTGGCGAGGTCGATGTCGACACCGGGAAACTGCACCCGGGGTGCTTCGACCTCGTGGAACGTGGCCGCCACTGTCGCGAAGGTCGGGAGCACCTGTGGTCTCGCGTCGTCCAGGTAGCGGAGTTCGCGAGGGTCGGTGGGGGACCCGCCGGCCCCGATCGCCAGATGATAGGTCTGCACGTCGTTCGCAGTCCACGAAAACTCTTCCGCCGGTAGCTCGGCGCCGATCGCGAGATCGGGATCAATGCTCACTGTGACGCCCTACGCGCCATGTCGAGAACGGCCAGGTAGCCGAAGGTCATCGCGGGTCCGATGGTTGCACCAGGACCTGCGTAGGTGTGGCCCATGACCGGCGCGCTGGCGTTGCCGATTGCATACAAGCCTTCGATGACGCTTCCGTCCTCGCGCAGTACCCGTGCGTCGGCGTCGGTGACGAGCCCGCCCTTGGTGCCCAGATCGCCGGGCACCATCTTCACGGCGTAGTAGGGCGGCTTGTCGATCACGCCGAGACTCGGGTTCGGCTTGTTGGTCCGGTCTCCGTAGTACTTGTCGTAGCCGCTCTCGCCACGACGGAAGTCCTCGTCGACTCCGCTGCGTGCGAAACCGTTGAAACGCTCGACGGTCGCGGTGAGCTGCTCGACCGGCATACCGGTCTTCTCGGCCAGTTCGGCAACGGTGCCGGCCTTGACCACGACGCCGGACTCCAGCCAACGAGACGGGAACCGCTTCTTCGGCGTCAGTCCCGCGAAGATATAGCGATCGCGGTAGCGCTGGTCGATGATCATCCACGTCGGGATGTTCTCGCCGGGACCCTCACCGATGCCGTACTCGCCGCCGTACATCATGTGCACGGCTTCGACGTACGGTGCGGCCTCGTTGAGGAACCGCTTTCCTGCGGTATTGACCATGATGCCGCCGGGCAGTGTGCGCTCTGCGATACAGAACCACGGGCCGCCGGTGAGCGGAATCGACGGTCCCCACCAGGCGTCATCCATGAGATCTACTGCCGCACCGAGCCTTTGGCCTGCCGTAATGCCGTCGCCGGTGTTCGCCGCGGCGCCGACCGTCCATTCGGTCCCGATCGGCTGACGCTGGTACTTCTTACGCATCTCCGCGTTGTGCTCGAAACCGCCCGACGCCAGCACTACCCCCAGTTTGGCCCTGATGACCGAGCCGGAACCGGCCACGACGACGCCCACGACACGTCCGTCCTCGACGTGGAAGTCCGTCATCGGCGTCTCGAGGAGCACCGGCACATTGGCGTCGAGGAGGCCGGCACGCAGTCCGGCGGACAGTGCCTGGCCGCGGCCGAGCAGATGCTTGCCGGTGAGCTTGGCACCCATCCAGCGCATCCCGACGCGCATTACACGGGCCAGTCCGCTCGGGTGGCGTCGCAAAAGGTTGATTGCCCGGTAGTCCGCTTGAGTGATCACCACGTTGAGTGGTGCCTTGCCGTAGTCGGGTTCGAGATTGTCCGCCTCGGCGCCCAGGCATGAGGAGTCGAACGGCGTCGGTTCCACCGATCGTCCGCCGACCCGTCCGCCCGGTGCCTCCGGGTAGTAGTCCGAGTATCCGGGGACCCACTGCATTTTCAGCGGCGAGTTCTTCAGCACGAAGCTCAGCATCTCGGGCCCGCGCTCGAGATAGGTGTCGATGCGTTCCTTCGACACGACGTCGCCGATGATCGCGTGCAGGTAGTCGCGCGCGGCCTCCGGGGTGTCGTCGACTCCGTCTCGTTCCAGTACTTCGTTGTTCGGGACCCACACACCGCCACCCGACCGGGCGGTGGATCCGCCGAACTTTGCTGCCTTCTCGATGAGGACGACGCTGAGTCCTCGATGTGCCGCGGTAAGCGCAGCCGTCATTCCGCCCGCGCCGCTACCGACCACGACGATGTCGTATTCCTGCTTGTTCATGTAGAACACGTTATAGAATGATGTGGGTGTCAGTCCATGCTTTCTGCCAGGAAGAATTGCCGAAAATCGATTCGAGAACAAAAACACGTTTCAGTTCGTGTTCGGGAGGTTCCAAGTGAGCTGGGATTTACACGCAGACGTCGTAGTCGTCGGGTTCGGTGTGGCAGGGGCAGCAGCGGCGCTCGAGGCTGTCGCCGCGGGCAGTTCTGTCATCGCACTCGATCGGTACGCCGGGGGCGGTGCCAGCACCATCTCCGGGGGAGTCGTCTACGCCGGCGGTGGTACGTCCATTCAGGGGCAAGCCGGAGTCGAGGACAGCCCCGAGCAGATGTTCGCATACCTGACCAAGGAGGTCGGCGACGCCGTCAGCCCGGCCACCCTGCGGAAGTTCTGCGATCAGAGCCCGGAGATGATCGAGTGGCTCTCCCATCACGGTGTGCCGTTCGAAGCGTCGCTATGTCCGTACAAGACTTCGTATCCGACCAATCGTCACTACCTGTACTACTCGGGCAGTGAGGCTGCGGGGGAATTCCGAGAGGTGGCTACGCCCGCACCGCGTGGACATCGAGCCAAGGGCAAGGGCACCTCGGGGAAGATGTTGTACGGTCCGATGGCGAAATCTAGCCAGGACGCGGGTGTGCAGTTGATACCGCAAACTCGCGCGGTCTCGCTCGTCGTCGAAGATGGCCGAGTCGTAGGCATCGAGTGCCGGACGCTGAAGGATGCGCCCGCTCGAATTCGGCTGGCTCACAAGAGAATCGGCCTACTCTCCGCGAAACCGGGAATCTACGCCCCGCAGCTTCGGTACCTGCTCGAGCGCAGACTCGCTCGGATCGAGAAAAAGTACGGCCGTCTCGTCCGCATCCAAGCGCGTGGAGGGGTCATCCTCAGCGCAGGTGGATTCGCCGCGAACCGCACGATGATGAAGACGCACGCACCGAAATACACCGGTGGAATTGCACTCGGAACGGCCGGCGACGACGGCAGCGGCATCGGCTTGGCCACCGACATCGACGCTGGGACGGCAAAGCTGGCCAACATCTCGGCCTGGCGGTTCATCGTTCCCGCTGTCCCGTTCCTCGGCTCCCTACTCGTCGATCGGGCTGGTGAGCGGATGGTCGACGAATCACGTTACGGCGCAGCTCTCGGTCACGCTATCGTCGAAAAGGGCGGCGGTCGTGGCTGGTTGCTCGCCGATGCGGATCTGGTGCGAGACGCCAAAGCGCATCTTCCGAAGCAGGCGATGTGGTTCCAGCGAGTCCAGAATGCCGGGCTGATGCGCACGG